>NZ_AP023366.1:1072500-1372500 GCF_015097055.1 Effusibacillus dendaii | reverse complement strand
TGCGGTCCTCAGCAACGAGCTGTTTGACGCTCTGCCTGTCCATCGTCTGATTCGAGATGACGGTATGTGGAAGGAACTCTATGTCTCGTTTGTGGAGACGGGAGAGACCCGGCGGTTTGAGGAAACCATCGCCCCATTGTCCGACGAAAAATTGGCTGAACTGCTGCCCGCTTCCTTGTCTGCCGAATGGGAAACGGGGGATCGGTGGACTGTCTGTCCGCTTGCTGGCCATGTATTGGCAGACATGGCAGCCTGCTTGCGGCGAGGGTTTCTTTTGACGATTGATTATGGGGATCGGTCGGCTGCCGCTTTCGAGCCGTTTGATCGTTCCCGCGAGATTCGCTGCTATTACAAACAAACGCTTGTCGATGACCCTTTGGTTCGGATTGGCGAGCAGGACATTACAGCCGATGTAGATTTTGGCTATCTGGAACAAGTCGGCTCCCGGCTGGGACTGTTTACGGTCGATTACATGACACAAGGCGAATTTTTGGAGAAGTTCGGATTTTTGAAACAGGTGGAAATCATGCAAAGGAAGGCGTTTCTTGATCTGCAAGCCGATTTTGATTTGCAGAAAATGTTGACTTTGTATCTGCCGCAAGGGTTGGGCAGTGCCTGTAAAGTTCTTGTGCAAGCGAAACTTTGAACGGCTCATTCAAGCACCTGGAGGCGTAGGCAGTTTGAAGAAAAAAATTCTCTGTATCGATATGGATTCTGTACTTGTTGATTTGATGAGTGAGTGGCACGGACGTTACAACCGGGATTATCAGGACGATTTGACGCCGGAACGGGTACTGAGCTGGGATGCGAAATCGTACGTGAAGCCGGAATGTGGGGAGAAGATCTACGAATATCTGAAAGAACCCGGCTTATTTTCCTGTTTGCAGCCGTTACCGCATGCGGTGGAAGTGATGGAGCGGCTGACCCAGCGGTTTGACGTTGTGATTGTGACCGCCCCTCCGTCACCGATCGCCTATCAGGAGAAGGAAGCGTGGGTAGCGGAACATTTGCCGTTTCTGGGGCGGCACAATCTTATTTTTGCCCATCGGAAAGATTTGATCAGCGGCGATTTGCTGTTTGATGATGCGCCGCCAAATCTGAATGCTTTTATGGCGGCAGGCCGAATCGCGGTGGCGATGGATTATCCGTATAACCGGAATGTGAATTGTCCGCGCGTCTCCGGTTGGTTGGAGTTCGAGCAAAAGGTAGACCAATTTTTATCCGGCTAAGGCTTGCCCGAAGGGAGAGAGAAGGATGTATGACGTTGTGGTGGCAGGCGGCGGACCGGCCGGTCTATCTGCCCTGCTTTGGAGTCATAGGTTGGGACTTCGCGCCGTCCTGTTGGAACGAAGCGAGCAGCTTGGCGGTCAATTGAGCAGGATACATAATCCGATCATAGACTATCTGGGGATTTGGGCCCAAAATGGCCAGGAACTGCAGAAACGGTTTATTGAGCATATCGACCATTCAGGGGCAGATTATCGCTGTGGTGTTGATATTTCATCTATAGACCCGGATCAAAAAAAGATCATCACAAATCAGGGGGAATTTGCTGCCAAGGCGCTTATCTTGGCTTTGGGAGCAGAAGATCGCAGACTCGGGGTGCCGGGAGAAGCCGAAATGATTGCACGCCGGGAGATCTACTCCGCTTCCCGAGACAGAGCCAAATTTGCGGGGAAAAAAGTAGCGGTGGTGGGAGGCGGCGATCGGGCGCTGGAAGGGGCGCTTTTACTGGCTGAAGAGGGGGCTCAGGTTACGCTGATTCATCGCTCTGATCAATTCCGCGCGCGCAGTGAGTTTTTGCAGGCTGTCAGAGAACATCCACGGATTGAGATGATGACCGGTACGGTCGTTGAACGAATTTCTTCAGATGAACGTGTGAAGGGGCTTGTCGTGGTGCAGGAAGGAAGTCAACGCGAGATTCCGGCAGAAGCCGTTTTTGTCCGAATCGGCGTCCAACCGAATAACCGTCTTTTGGAGGGGAAGCTGAATTTGACAGAAGGGGGATTTGTGGAGACAGATCGCTACGGTGAGACAGATATTCGTGATGTGTTTGCTGCAGGAGATATTTGTACAAGTCCGATTTTCTCAAGTGTTGCCGTATCTGTGGCACAAGGGACGCAGGCAGCCAGGATGATCTCCTATCGGATCAACGCCAAAGGGGGAGCGAAGTGAACGATCAATTTCAATTTCCAGGGTCTTATGGCGGACAGGTAACTCTTTCGTTCCGACCGGAGGATGCAGCATCGGCTGGTTACGTGTTGGTATTTGCATTTTATGAGGGGAAACTGATTCTTACGAAAAACAAGCGGAGAGGGTGGGAAGTGCCGGGCGGTACGGTCGAACTGGATGAGTGGCCCCTTCAGGCGGCGATCCGCGAGACGTATGAAGAAACAGGAGCGGAACTGGATGCGGCAGAGTGGATCGGACAGTACACGATTATTGGCGAACGGGAAGTTTCGATGGTAAAATCGGTCTATGTCGGTCGCGTGTTCAAATTACACGACATGCCCGCCGGTTTTGAGACGGAAGACATCAGGGTGTGTGACAGACCGCCCACCAGAAACGAAATTTTGCAAGATGAATCCTATTCTCCCATCATGAGGGATCAGGTGTACCCTCTTGTTATGGAACGAATTCAACAAATTAGGCATCCTTTTACTCACCAAAAGTAAACCCTGCTACTTAAAATGGAAGCAGGGTTTGTTTTTGGTCGATAGGTTACTTTGGGTGAGTGTAACTTTGACTCGCCTGCACCAGAGGCGTGGCGAGGCCAGGTTTTCTTTAGGTAAAAAGCCTTTATTAAGCGAACTCTTTCAGGCACTGTTCAAACAGGTCGCGGTCAAGCGAAATGTCTTGGTTGACAAGCGCTTCCGGTTTATAACCCGGTATCAAGTCTTCGTAAGCCACTCGATCTTCCTTGTAAATCAGACCGGTGCAAAGACCGTTTGTTTCAATCACTTTTGTCATGGCAGCCGTCCGGTTGGATGGATCATACGATTCATCATTGTCCAGGTTCACAATATGTTCCTTAAACCAGTCGTACGTATTGATTTTGTTGAACGTTACGCAAGGCGAGAATACGTTCACGAGCGAGAATCCTTTATGGTTGATCGCCTCTTCAATCAGACGGGTTAATTGATTGATGTCGGTCGAAAAACCTTGTGCGAGGAAGGAAATCCCGGCACCGAGCGCCACTTGCGACGGTGTTAAAGCGTGTTCAATATTCCCTTCCGGCGTCGTTTTATTTTTGAAACCGTGTGCCGATGTGGGACTTGTTTGCCCTTTGGTCAAACCATAAATTTGGTTATCCATCACAATGTAAGTGATGTCCATGTTACGGCGAACCGCATGCATGAAATGGTTTAAACCGATACCAAAACCGTCTCCGTCTCCGCCAGATGCAATCACTGTCAAATCGCGGTTTGCCAGTTTAACGCCCTGCGCGATTGGCAGTGCGCGTCCGTGAATACCATGGAACCCGTAGGAATGAATATAGCCGGAAATCCGTCCGGAACAACCAATGCCGGAAATCACAGCCACCTGTTCCGGCTCTTTCCCAATGTTTGCCAATGCCCGTTGAATGGCTGCCTGAACGGAGAAATCTCCACAGCCGGGGCACCAATTGGGGCGAACTTCATTACGGAAATCTTTTACTGTTGCCATTTTAGAACAGCTCCTTACAATGAGAGTAAATTTCACTAGGAACGTACGGGTTGCCGTCATATTTTAACTGGGAGTGGAATGTGCCTTTGACGCCGAAGAACTGCATGAGATGTCTCAATTGGCCGGTTGCGTTGTTCTCCACCACCAAAACTTTCTTTGCTTTGTCGACATATTTCTGCAGAGTTTCAGTCGGGAAGGGCGAAATCACACGCAAATGGGCATGTGCAACCTGCTTGCCTTCCTGTGTCAAGCGATCAAGCGCTTCATCCACTACACCGATTGTCGAACCCACCGATACGACTAACAGTTCCGGGTTTTCGGCGCCGGTATATGTCAACGAATTCGGCAATTCTCCTTGGACTTTATTTAACCGTTTGTTCATCATTTTTGTGCGGACGGTCGCATCTTCTGTAGGACGGCCGGTTTCAATATGTTCAACGCCGGTTACATGGTGAATCCCGCCTTTTTGGCCAGGGAACACGCGCGGCGAAATATTGTCTGCTGTAAATTCATAACGCTTAAACAGTTTGCCTGCTTCTACAGCCGCCAATTGTTCTTCGGTTGCCAATTTGCCGCGGTCAATTTGAATTTTATCAAAGTCAAGCGGTTCTACCGATTGTTTTGCCAGAGACAATGCCAAATCGGTGATCAAAATAACCGGTGTTTGATATTTCTCTGCGTAGTTGAACGCATCAATTGTCATATAAAAACATTCTTCTGCAGTTGCCGGAGCAAGTACGATTTTTGCTATTTCACCATGTGTACCAAATAAGACGGCATACATGTCAGATTGTTCATGTTTCGTAGGCATACCGGTAGAAGGACCACCGCGCTGCGTATCGATGATCACGACAGGTGTTTCGGTCATGCCTGCCAAGCCAATTGCCTCCATCATCAAGGAGAGACCCGGACCGGAAGTAGCAGTCAAGGCACGAACTCCGGCGAAGTTGGCACCGATCGTCATGGTAATGGCAGCAATTTCATCTTCCGTTTGAATGACATGACCGCCGACCTTCGGAAATTTCTTAATCAGGTATTCCATTACATCGGACGCAGGTGTAATCGGGTAAGCTGGCATCACGCGAGCTCCTGCAGCTAACGCCCCGAGTCCAATCGCATCGTTCCCCATCATAAACAGACGCTGTTTGCCATCTCCTGGCTGTAAATGGAAGTCCGCGAGTTCACCGCCATGTTCTTTCATGTAATCAAGGCCTTTTTGAATGGCCGCCATGTTCGAATCCACCACTTTTTGACCTTTGCGAAGGAACATGTCGGAAATAAGGCTTTCGAATGTTGTGGCAGGCAGACCGAGAATACAAGCGGTCGCGCCGATCGACACCATATTTTTCATAATGGCAGAACCTGCTTCCTCTGCCAGTTTGGTTAATGGAACCGTATAGAAACGAATGTCTTGTCCGGATGGCGGAACCGGTTTGAATTTTTCATCTGCAATAATCACGCCGCCTGATCGTAATTCATGCGCATTAAAATCGATTGTTTCTTGGTCGAATGCGATCAGAATGTCCAGATTGTCAGCATTTGCCCGACGCGGTTTCGTGCTTACACGAATTTTGTAGTTTGTATGACCGCCTTTGATCCGAGAAGAAAAGTGACGATACCCGTATACGTAGTACCCGTTGCGGTTAAGGGCGGTGGCGAAGATCTCACCGGTTGAGTCGATCCCTTCCCCCTGTTGTCCTCCAACCTTCCAAGAAAGTTGTTCCAGCATTCTGCACACTCCTCATAACATCTGAATGATGGCGCTTGAAAGCGCTCTATACAACCGAGACAACGCTTCGATTTTATTTTTGTTATTTGCGTCGAATATCAATCAGCGCGGCGCGCAACAAATTAATAGAAGCGACATCTGGTTTGTATATAAATTCAATGATTTCACGGCGTCGGTTGGAAAGTGTTTCCACTTCGCGACGGCGACCGGGTGAGACGATTAGTACGTCGTGATCTGCGACAAATTGCACCAGTTCGTCCTGATCTGCCACAACAGAAACATCAATTTGCATGTCGAGACCGGCATTTTTCAGGGCCAACAGCACTTTACTGGCAAAATTGTCCGAACGGCATACCAAACCTACACGTTTTCCAGCGGGAATACGTGCGATCTTGACAATTGTTTCCAGCTGAGGGTCGAGTGCAATCGCCAATACCTGATTGTGATTTTGCACAAGCCCTTTCACTTCATCATAATGAAAGAAAGTGGTAATCACAAGGTCAGCCGAATCAATCGCGGGCAGGAATTCATCCTGTTTGTTGCGAAATTCATCCAGTAAGACCGGAAGAATGTTTACGCCGGATCCAAACTGAAGCCGTTTCGCAAAGTAATCCAATTGTTCTCTGTTGCATTCAATAAATACAACCTGCACCTTGTTCAGAAATTCTTTCTTTTCTTCCGCCCGCAGTTCGGTCATCTCGACAAATTCGTCGATCGTGAACCCAAGCTGTAAACCTTCTTCCAAAGCTACATCAATAATCTTTAGCAGAAGTTCTTTACGGTTCTCAATCAAAACGGCGCCATCTCGGTCACAAACAAATGTGCCTCGCCCCTGGATCGATGTCAAAACGCCTTCTGCTTCCAATTCTTGGTAAGCTTGGCTAACGGTATTGCGGCTTACATTCAGCTTTTCGGAGAGTTCACGTTCTGTGGGCAGTTTATCGCCCGCTTTCCACTGTCCGCTCTTGATTTCTGCCAACACAGATTCTTTAACTTGCACGTATAGCGGAATACCGTTCTTACGAACAATCGGAAATGGCATGAACTTCACCCCCCGGTGCTTTCTTAGAAGAAAATTGGATTAATCCATTAATCCTTTCGCATCTATTATACTCGATCGTTCACAATTCGGAAACGAATTTTTTACAATGTGGTAAATTTTTTTATTTCAGAAAAATTGGGGTTGGTCTGTTTGAATCCAATGATCATTGGTCATCGCGGCGCTTCTGCTTATGCGCCGGAAAATACATTTTCTGCATTTAAATTGGCTCAAAAACTAGGGTGCCACGGATTGGAGTTTGACGTTCAACTCACTCGTGATGGAGTGCCAATTGTCATACATGACGAAACATTGGACCGTACGACCAATCATGTCGGACAGGTGTCCAACTTTTTGTGGAAGGAAATCCAATTGATCGATGCAGGCCTTTGGAAGGGAGAACAGTGGCGGGGTGAACGGATACCTGCTTTGGAAGATGTGTTAACAGAGTGTAAGGGGATGTATTTGAATATAGAACTGAAAAACTCGAAAATCGCTTACCCGGGATTGGAAGAAACTATAGTCCGTTTGATCGAACGATACTGCGATATTGGCAATGTGATCGTTTCCTCGTTTAATCACTCCTCGCTGCAACAAATTAAAAAACTGGCGCCTCATATCCAGACGGGTGTTCTGTATGAGCGTCAACCGAAGGACGCCGTCTCTTATATCAAAAATCTGGGGGGGACGGCTGCCCATCCAAATTTTCGATTTGTAAAAAAGGAACAGGTAGATGCATTTCATCAAGAAGGGATTTCGGTGTCAACCTGGACGGTGAACAGCCTTCGCGATTTGAAGGCCGCGATCCGATCGGGCGTCGATCGAATCATTACCAATTACCCTGACCGGTTGCGAGATTTGTTGCAACTTACAGAAGCGTAAAAAACGGATCAGAGATAACCGTTACTATGGCAGAAATCCCTGATCCGCTCGCATGCGCCAGTGGCTTGGCGAAGCCGAGGGCTTTTGCTCTACCGACTTATTGAAAAAGGTGTCAAGTCAACGCTTACAGGTTGGCCGGTCAGCAGTTCCGATACAACCAGACCGGTCAGCGGCGCAAGCAAAATCCCGTTTCGTAAATGACCGGAGGCGACATGCAATCCTTCAATGCCTTCGATAGAACCGATATAAGGCAGTCCGTCGGCAGATCCGGGACGAAGTCCGACCAGAGTGGAGTGAATACCCAACTGTTTAATGGACGGCAGGATGCGCGTGGCATCTGTCAATATGCGGTTGATGCCCTGCAGCGTATGCGTTTTGTCGAAACCCACCTGCTCCATCGTAGCGCCGATGTAAAGATGTCCCGAGATCTTTGGCACGAAGTAGGTTCCATGCGTAAATACAGTAAACGGAGTGATCGGAGAAGAGGCTTTCGCCAAAATTGACTGTCCTTTAACCGGGAAAACGGGCAAATCCAAGCCGATTCGCCTGCTTATCAGGCCCGACCAGGCGCCTGCGGCCAGCACGGTTTGATCTGCGTAAAATGGCCCGTTGCCAGTTTCTACCCCAATTACCCGTCCGCCTTCCTGCAGAAAATTGATCACTTCCGTATGTTCCTGTACCTCTGCTCCCAATTTGCGGGCGCCTGCGAGCAGTGCCTGAAGCATCGCCATACTGCGCACCTGCAGATCGTCCGGCAGGAACAGTCCGCCATATGTTGCGCCAAACAAATCGCCGGCCATTTTTCGTATATCCGCATCTTCCATCCATTCGGCCCGTTGCCCAAACTGTGTTTGCCATTCCTGTTTGGCAAGCAGGGAGGCGCGATCCTCTTCCGATACAGCGAGCCGAATCATACCTGCGGTTTGTAGTTCGATATCATACCCGGACAGTTCCTTTAACTCTGCCTGCAGATCTTGAAACATCGCGCGGCTTTGTACAGCAAACTGGAAAAGTGGATCTGGCGTATTTGTTTCCACTTGTGCGCCAAGCATGCCGCCTGCCGCTTGTGTCGATTGACTGCCAAACGTGCTGCGTTCGAGAATCAGCGGGCGCAGCCCTTTTCTGGCTGTATAATAGGCGATTGCAGTGCCAATAATACCGCCGCCGATAATGCATACATCAAATGTTTTCCGCATGGGGGATTCCTTCCTTCCTTACAATTTTACATTCTTAAACGAATGACGCTTTCTGCGGTCAATAGTTTAGGGATGTTCTACAGGCAGTTTTTCCTACTTCTTTATAAATGCATGTTTGGGTCGATAAGGGCTGGCATTCATGCGCGCTTTCAGTTTTCCGGCGGCTGTCTGCGGGTCTTTGTCATCCGAAATGGCGCCGATTACGGCAATTCCGGCACATCCGGTGGCCAAAACCAAGTCAATATTTTCGGCTGTGATCCCGCCGATGGCGAGGACCGGAATCGACACGGATTGCACCACTTGAAAAAGAGCGTCAGTCCCTTGCGGCGGCAGCCCAGGTTTTGATTTGGTCGGAAAAATATGACCAAATGTAACATAACTGGCTCCAGCCGCCTGGGCTTGTCTCGCCTCTTCCACCGAATGAACGGAACAGCCCAGCAGCATTCGTTCTCCGATAATCGTTTTTGTAGCGGCGACGGGCAGGCTTTTACCGGCCAAATGGACACCGGTTGTCTGCAGCGCGAGCGCCACGTCTACTCTATCGTTAATGAGAAGACCCGCTTGATATGTATGGATGATAGGCAGCAACGCTTTACCCAGCTTGTAGACATCAAGCGCAGCGGCTGATTTGTAGCGAAGCTGGATTACATCCGTTCCGCCTTGCAACGCTTTTTCGACCGTGTTGCACAGTTCGTTTGCCTGTTTGATTCCATCTGTAATTAGATGAAGCTGAAAATCTGATTTTGTCGCCATTCCTAAACTCCTATTATGAGAGGGTGATTTTTGCCAAGCAAAAAACCGCCTACTGCACCTGTTCGCGACGGGAATCGAACAATGGCAAATGTGGCGGTCAGTTCAATCTACTGCACCTTATTCACATCATTCATTGTACCACCCTTCGAAAAAAAGGTCTATGTGCAACTCTCTGACGTTTTTGTGAACGACGGTCATGCATGCATTGGAAAAAAGATGTACAATGAGAACCAAGTTCAAGTAGGGAGGACGGATCGATTTTGTTTA
Source organism: Effusibacillus dendaii (assembly GCF_015097055.1). Lineage (NCBI taxonomy): Bacteria > Bacillati > Bacillota > Bacilli > Caryophanales > Alicyclobacillaceae > Effusibacillus > Effusibacillus dendaii. The sequence continues at coordinate 1,362,968 of NZ_AP023366.1, read as the reverse complement.
TCACGGATCAGCATCGGAAACAGATTCGCCAATTTTTCGCGGAAATGGACCGTCATATCGATGTGTTGGAAAAACTGACTGCGCTGCCCCGTCAGCAGTTTATGTCAGATGTGATCCTGCAATCGGCGGCAGAACGATCTTTGCATTTGGCGCTGGAATGTGCAACAGATGTAGGGAACCTGATTATTGATGCGTTGATTATGCGGGACCCCAGTTCCTATGAGGATATTATACAGGTGTTAGCTGACGAGAAGCTGTTTCCGAGTGAGTTTGCCGACTTTTTTATGCAGGTAGTGAAATTCCGGCGTGTATTGGCACACGACTATTTGGAGCGGGATGTAGCTCAGTTGTATCAAATGGTGGTGGATCATGCGGGTGATTTTCGTCGGTTTCAAGAGTATGTGAGCGAGTATGTAGAGCTTTAACAAGGAAAAGTCACGGGAACTCCCGTTTTCTCTTTCAATCGGAGGACGGGAAAACTGCATGATCGTCTGTAATAATAGAACAGAAAATAAAATCGGCAATACCTCCGGCTCAGTTGGTATTGCCGCATTTGTCATTTAATTTGACGTCTCAAGAACGTAAACAGGAATCCCTTTTTGCCTTCCGAACTGAATGGCGGTGTTGATGTCCTCAAAGAAAACATCTATGTGCGAACCTTTTACAGCACCGCCCGTATCTTCAGCTGTTCGAAATCCGATTCCTTCTATATAAAGCTGGCTGCCGATCGGGATGGTTTGCGGGTCCACTGCAACAGTCCTGCCCTCAGCAGCTCGCTTGCCGCAGAACGTAATTCCGTAGCCCGGATCGCCCGGCCGTTTGCCGGTTGATTCAGGTCCTGCCGTATAGGCTGTCAGTGTACAATCCAGTTTTTTATTAAAGCGAAATGTTTTCCCGCTTCGCGAGATCGCCTGACGGTCTTGCGTTGCCATTGTGGGTTGAATGGCATCCGGCAAATTTCGACCCATCGGTATTTTCAAATGTTGTCCCGGTTGTAAATGGCCTGTATCCAGTTGAGGGTTTACGAGTTTCAGTTGGTCAAAATCAATCGTAAACCGCCGTAAAATTTTCCATACATTATCACTTTCCTGTACTTGATACATCACACACGAAGGTGTTGTTGCAGTTGCTGCCGAAAGCCTCGTTTTAGGTGCTTTGGCAACAGCATGGGGATTGCTCGACAGGGACACAAGTGTCACTGCGGTTAACAGAGCAATCCGCCATATGGGGATGTCCATTGGACGCACCTCGTTTTTAGTTTTTGTTCCAGGTTAGAATTTGCAGCAAAAAGTTTATTTATACCTGTTTAGATGATTACGTGCCGAATGGTTGCTTTTTATACAATGTTTTAGAATAAAGAAGAAATAAAAAGATTTATGATTTAAAACGTGATGTTTGTTCTAATTCGTTTGAAATTGGGGATTGAGAAGTAGGGGAAGGTCGTGATACTATATCCCTTGTCGCCGCGAGCGAGCGGCACGAAAAAAAGATAAAAACTCCCACTTGTTTTGGACGTTTGAATCTGTTAAGATCATCTTTGTCGCTTCTTTTGGGAAACACAACGAGTCGTTCTTTGTACCCAAAGGGTACAAGCACCCGAGGGGCACAAGCAACGCTAAGCCACCAAAGGTGGCAGTCGTTCTTTGAAAACTGAATCGTGTAGGGAGCCAGATGGATTCTTAAGGAAATCCCGATTCCAATGGAACGGGAACCATTCACAGAGGTGGCTCCGCTAAGAGCGCCAACGTCCTGTTGGCAACGCGGAGTATATCTAAGGAAATCCCGATTCCTATGGAACGGGATCCATTCACAGTAAGTGCTGAAGCACTAACTGTTCATTGAGAGTTTGATCCTGGCTCAGGACGAACGCTGGCGGCGTGCCTAATACATGCAAGTCGCGCGGGCGGAAAGAGAGCTTGCTCTCTGGAAGCCAGCGGCGGACGGGTGAGTAACACGTGGGTAACCTGCCTGACAGACTGGGATAACGCCTGGAAACGGGTGCTAATACCGGATAATCAGCCTTTAGGCATCTAAGGGTTGTAAAAGGTGCTACGGCATCACTGACAGATGGGCCCGCGGCGCATTAGCTAGTTGGTGGGGTAACGGCTCACCAAGGCGACGATGCGTAGCCGACCTGAGAGGGTGAACGGCCACACTGGGACTGAGACACGGCCCAGACTCCTACGGGAGGCAGCAGTAGGGAATCTTCCACAATGGGCGCAAGCCTGATGGAGCAACGCCGCGTGAGTGAAGAAGGCCTTCGGGTTGTAAAACTCTGTCTTTGGGGACGAATGGCTGAGAGAGGGAATGCTCATGGCGTGACGGTACCCAAGGAGGAAGCCACGGCTAACTACGTGCCAGCAGCCGCGGTAATACGTAGGTGGCAAGCGTTGTCCGGAATTACTGGGCGTAAAGCGCGCGCAGGCGGCCATTTAAGTCTGGGGTGAAAGCCCGGGGCTCAACCCCGGGATGGCCCTGGATACTGGATGGCTTGAGGATCGGAGAGGCAAGGGGAATTCCACGTGTAGCGGTGAAATGCGTAGAGATGTGGAGGAACACCAGTGGCGAAGGCGCCTTGCTGGCCGATAACTGACGCTGAGGCGCGAAAGCGTGGGGAGCAAACAGGATTAGATACCCTGGTAGTCCACGCCGTAAACGATGAGTGCTAGGTGTTGGTGGGGTCCACCCATCAGTGCCGAAGTCAACACAGTAAGCACTCCGCCTGGGGAGTACGGTCGCAAGACTGAAACTCAAAGGAATTGACGGGGGCCCGCACAAGCAGTGGAGCATGTGGTTTAATTCGAAGCAACGCGAAGAACCTTACCAGGGCTTGACATCCCGCTGACCGGTTTAGAGATAGACCTTCCCTTCGGGGCAGCGGAGACAGGTGGTGCATGGTTGTCGTCAGCTCGTGTCGTGAGATGTTGGGTTAAGTCCCGCAACGAGCGCAACCCTTGATCTGTGTTGCCAGCATTGAGTTGGGCACTCACAGGTGACTGCCGGTGACAAACCGGAGGAAGGCGGGGATGACGTCAAATCATCATGCCCCTTATGTCCTGGGCTACACACGTGCTACAATGGGCGGAACAACGGGAAGCGAAGGAGTGATCTGGAGCGAAACCCTGAAAACCGTTCGTAGTTCGGATTGCAGGCTGCAACTCGCCTGCATGAAGCCGGAATTGCTAGTAATCGCGGATCAGCATGCCGCGGTGAATACGTTCCCGGGCCTTGTACACACCGCCCGTCACACCACGAGAGTTGGTAACACCCGAAGTCGGTGAGGGAACCTGAAAGGGAGCCAGCCGCCGAAGGTGGGATCGATGATTGGGGTGAAGTCGTAACAAGGTAGCCGTATCGGAAGGTGCGGCTGGATCACCTCCTTTCTAAGGAGCTCGAAAGAGCACAAGCACGAACACACAGGCTTTCCTACACGATTTGGTTTTGAAGGAACGACAGCCTTCGAGAGAAGGAAGAGTTTCTTCAGGTGGCAAGATTTGAGGGTTGGAGCAAATGCTTCAACATGATACAATTGTCATCCTTGGGCCTATAGCTCAGCTGGCTAGAGCGCACGACTGATAATCGTGAGGTCAGTGGTTCGAGTCCACTTAGGCCCACCATTTTCTTTCTTAGAGGTAAGAGAATAAGGGGATATAGCTCAGTTGGTAGAGCACCTGCCTTGCAAGCAGGGGGTCAGCGGTTCGAATCCGCTTATCTCCACCATTGCTCCTTGTACCCAAAGGGCACAAGCACTCAAGGGGCACAAGTCGCTTCACGACAGCGTTGCTGTCGGATTGCGCTATGCACCCAAAGGGCACAAGTCGCGTCATGACAGCTGCGCTGTCAGATCGCGCTATGTAACACTTGCGGATGGTTCCAAGGTAACCCCGCTAAGAAACGTTGACGTCCATGTCAACAACGCGGGATAGATCATCCGTGATCTAAGTTGTTCTTTGAAAACTGGATAGCGAATATGAGAAACGAAAAATTGCGAGGTAACTCATCTACCCACCAAAGTGAAGTGAAGCGTTGGAGCAACACCGAATACTTTGGCGGGGACCCAAAGAGATTGGGGAGCGAGTATACAATTCACAATTAGCTGGGAAGATACCGAGTAAAACCGATGTAGATGATTAAGCTACAAAGGGCACACGGAGGATGCCTAGGCGCCAGGTGCCGAAGAAGGACGGAGCGAACGCCGAAACGCCTCGGGGAGCCGTACGCAGGCTGAGATCCGGGGATATCCGAATGGGGGAACCCACTGGACGTAATGGTCCAGTACCCGCTGCTGAATCCATAGGCAGCGAGGAGGCAGACCAGGGGAACTGAAACATCTAAGTACCCTGAGGAAAAGAAAACAACAGTGATTCCGTCAGTAGCGGCGAGCGAACGCGGAGAAGCCCAAACCAACCTGCTTGCAGGTTGGGGTTGCGGGGCGTCTCATGAGGAGTTACAAAATGGATGTGTAGGAGAAGCGGTTTGGAAAAGCCCACCGCAGAGGGTGAGAGTCCCGTATCTGAAACAGATCCATCTCCGAGACGGACCCCAAGTACCGCGGGACACGAGGAATCCCGTGGGAATCCGGGAGGACCACCTCCTAAGGCTAAATACAACCTGGCGACCGATAGTGAACCAGTACCGTGAGGGAAAGGTGAAAAGCACCCCGGGAGGGGAGTGAAAAAGAACCTGAAACCGTGTGCCTACAATCAGTCGGAGGACGTTAAAGTCTGACGGCGTGCCTTTTGTAGAATGAACCGGCGAGTTGCGATTGCAGGCGAGGTTAAGCAGAGAATGCGGAGCCGCAGCGAAAGCGCGTCTGAAGAGGGCGAAAGTTTGGAGTCGCAGACCCGAAACCGAGTGATCTACCCCTGGACAGGATGAAGGTGAGGTAACACTTACTGGAGGTCCGAACCCACGCACGTTGAAAAGTGCGGGGATGAGCTGGGGGTAGGGGTGAAATTCCAATCGAACTCGGAGATAGCTGGTTCTCCCCGAAATAGCTTTAGGGCTAGCGTCGAAGTAAGAGTCATGGAGGTAGAGCACTGATTGGGCTAGGGGCCTTCGCGGGTTACCGAACTCAGTCAAACTCCGAATGCCGTTGACTTATTTTCGGCAGTCAGACTACGAGTGCTAAGATCCGTGGTCAAGAGGGAAACAGCCCAGACCATCAGCTAAGGTCCCGAAGTACCGGTTAAGTGGGAAACGATGTGGCGGTGCACAGACAACCAGGATGTTGGCTTAGAAGCAGCCACCATTTAAAGAGTGCGTAATAGCTCACTGGTCGAGTGACGCTGCGCGGAAAATGTAACGGGGCTCAAACCGGACACCGAAGCTATGGATGACAATGTCGTGGTAGGGGAGCGTTCTATGCTCGTGGAAGTCAGACCGGAAGGACTGGTGGAGGGCATAGAAGTGAGAATGCCGGTATAAGTAGCGAAAAGACAAGTGAGAATCTTGTCCACCGAAAGCCTAAGGGTTCCTGGGGAAGGCTCGTCCGCCCAGGGTTAGTCGGGACCTAAGCTGAGGCCGAAAGGCGTAGGCGACGGACAACTGGTGGAAATTCCAGTACCACCGCGCTCGCGTTTGAGCGAAGGGGTGACGCAGGAGGATAGGGAGAGCGGCCTGCTGGAGATGGCCGTGTAAGCAGTGAGGAGGAGGAGTAGGCAAATCCGCTCCTCGTGAGACTGAGCTGTGATGCCGAGGGAAACTGAAGTACCGAAGTCCCTGATTTCACACTGCCAAGAAAAGCCTCTAGTGAGTGAGCCGGTGCCCGTACCGCAAACCGACACAGGTAGGCGAGGAGAGAATCCTCAGGTGCGCGGGAGAACTCTCGTTAAGGAACTCGGCAAAATGGCCCCGTAACTTCGGGAGAAGGGGCGCTCCGGTAGGGTGTCAAAGCCTGAGGGAGCCGCAGTGAAAAGGCCCAAGCGACTGTTTAGCAAAAACACAGGTCTCTGCTAAGCCGAAAGGCGACGTATAGGGGCTGACGCCTGCCCGGTGCTGGAAGGTTAAGGGGAAGGGTTAATGCCGAAAGGTGTGAAGCTTTGAACCGAAGCCCCAGTAAACGGCGGCCGTAACTATAACGGTCCTAAGGTAGCGAAATTCCTTGTCAGGTAAGTTCTGACCCGCACGAATGGCGTAACGACTTGGGCGCTGTCTCAACGAGAGACCCGGTGAAATTGTAATACCTGTGAAGATGCAGGTTACCCGCGGCAAGACGGAAAGACCCCGTGGAGCTTGACTGTAGCTTGATATGGGAGATGGGTACATCATGTACAGGATAGGTGGGAGACATCGAAGCTTGGGCGCCAGCCTAGGTGGAGTCGACGTTGGGATACCACCCTTGAGGTATTGATCTTCTAACTCGTCACCTTGAAGCAGGTGAGAGGACAGTGTCAGGTGGGCAGTTTGACTGGGGCGGTCGCCTCCTAAAGAGTAACGGAGGCGCCCAAGGGTTCCCTCAGCGCGGATGGAAATCGCGCTTTGAGTGCAAAGGCAAAAGGGAGCTTGACTGCGAGAGGGACAACTCGAGCAGGGACGAAAGTCGGGCTTAGTGATCCGGCGGTGCCGAGTGGAAGGGCCGTCGCTCAACGGATAAAAGCTACCCCGGGGATAACAGGCTTATCTCCCCCAAGAGTCCACATCGACGGGGAGGTTTGGCACCTCGATGTCGGCTCATCGCATCCTGGGGCTGAAGTAGGTCCCAAGGGTTGGGCTGTTCGCCCATTAAAGCGGTACGCGAGCTGGGTTCAGAACGTCGTGAGACAGTTCGGTCCCTATCTGCCGCGGGCGCAGGAAGTTTGAGAGGAGTTGTCCTTAGTACGAGAGGACCGGGATGAACCGACCGCTGGTGTCTCAGTTGTGGTGCCAACTGCAACGCTGAGTAGCCAAGTCGGGACGGGATAAGCGCTGAAAGCATCTAAGCGCGAAGCCCCCCTCAAGATCAGACTTCCCACATGGAGAACATGGTAAGATCCCCTGAAGAAGACAGGGTAGATAGGCTGGGTGTGGAAGTGCCGTGAGGCATGGAGCTGACCAGTACTAATCGATCGAGGGCTTAATCCATCATGGATTCCCATGCGCCACTCATATTCGCATCTGGTTTTCAGGGAGCAACCCTGAATAAAGAAAGAGGAAGCTCGACCAGGAACTGTGACATCCTGTCACAACGTCGAGCGACTTGCATCCCTGCAAGTCTAGTGACAATAGCGGAGAGGACCCACCCGTACCCATCCCGAACACGGAAGTTAAGCTCTCCAGCGCCGATGGTACTTGGGCATGAGCCCTGGGAGAGTAGGTCGTTGCTAGGCAAAATGAACGCTTCAGCCATTAGCTGAGGCGTTTTTCGTGCGCTTGGCAGCGCATCGTACTTGCGGGTGAAAGTCCCGAGCACGCCGCGACGTGGCGGAAGTGCATAGCTGACACATAGTGCTTAGTGTTTAAAATAAAAACATGGTAGGAAATACTTTAAGGAGAAGGGGAGTTTATGCCACTCCCCTCAATATTTAACGGAGATAAAGCGGTCCGTCTAAGGCATATAACCTTATCATCTTAGGTAAGATACATTATTGCCTACAAAGGAGTTGTTTATTATGACACACAATCGCTTAAATCGCAAAACCAACCGGTTGATTTATAAAAATCCCGTATTCGCTCCAACACGCCTACAGCCCTGTTGAATGTTATCCTTGGTCACCGGAAGCTTTTCAAAAAGAAAAGCGTGTAGGAAAGCCCATTTTCTTGTCCAACGGTTATTCCTAGCCTTCGGGTCGACTATAATAAAAGGTTGGTTACAATAAGCTACTTGTCATTGAAGCTCCTAAGAAAGATTCTTTTACAAAAGGGCTCTACAAACAAAAGAAACCAAAATATCAAAAACGAGACTTTAGTTTTGAGCATCTCTCTGATCAACCATACTTACTCGAGAATATGATTTTTCTACCAACAGATCCATTCAAACAATCAAAACTTTGGAGCTGATTTTTCCACCTTGATTGAAAAACTAGACAAGGGGCTCTTATAAGCCCTTTTCGACCAGAAAATCCGAATACCCGTAATTTTTCTTCAAGAATAAAACTGCGAAATACTTGAAGGGGAGGGGATAAGGTGAGCCAAAATTGGAGCGGAATACCCAAAAAATAAGGCAATCTAGATCAGCAATTTCGTCACTATTGTTCACTGTCTACCCCTCCCAAACTCTCGATAGTCGCCAACCACAGAGAAATTCCTATGCGTAGAAAGGTCAAGGAAGATTACGCAGTAAACATAGAGTAATTCGTTTTAATCGGTGAGGTAACATCTCAGAGCTGTTTTCCTTGATCTTTCATAACTTTAGGTTATTTAAAGGCGAGAATTTAGCATGAGCATCTTGTAAATCCTCTTGCGCCATTTGAACATACTTCCGCACCATCTCCATAGTGCTATGCCCCAATATCTTCTGAAGCGTGAACACATCTCCACCGTTTCGAATATAGAGTCGGCCAAAGGTATGCCGAAATGTATGGGGACTCACGCGACATACGTTTTCAATTCCGGCTGGTTCTCCATATTCTCTTAATCGATGCCTGATGGTGGAAGGATCCATCGGTGATCCGTAAATGCCAAGAAAGATATGCTCCGCCTTTTCGCCAAAGTGTTCTTTGTTTTCGGCTAGCAGTTCCTTAATGCAGTTGATGGTCTTTTGGCTTACTGGAACGATGCGTGGCTTTCGAGTTTTTGTCACTTCGGAAGAAAACTGAACCGTATAGTTGATAAAATCAATATTTGATGCGGTTAGCGATAAGGTTTCACGGATTCTAGCCCCGGTATCGAGCAGGAACAGCATTAGCGCATAATCCCTAAAACCGACATAGGTGCTAAGGTCCGGTTGGGCCAATAAAAGTGCAATCTGTTCGGTTGTAAAGCCTTGGTTGGTATCCTCTTCCGTACGCAGCAGGTGAATATTTTGCGTAGGGTTTTCCTGACAAAATCCTTCAGCCGTCAGCCAACGGAACAAAGTTTTTAATGTCCGTAGTCTGACATTGACTGTTACCGGTAACAGTCCGGTTCCGTACGTTCTTGCAGTGGTGTCTTGCTCCTCGTTATCTTCATCCATCAACATAAAATCCAGGTAATCTCGAATCGTATCCGTAGTGACCTGATCTACATAATTGATATCCGGATGTTCTGACTTAAGCCATCGGGTTAAATATACAAAGTGTCGCTCGTGATCCTCAATGGTTCGGGGTTTTAATTGTTCAAGTCGTTTGGCTCGGAGAAAAAGTTGAAAAGCCTCCTCTAGTGACCACCTTACTTGAACTTTGTTATCGGATGATTGTGCTTGGGAACGCCATTTTGGACGCGCCATGTTTTTCTATCTCCTTTCTTGCCCTCCCGCCAAATCACTTCGACCGATTAAATATGCAAGATATATGAATGAATATAAAGATAAGACTCACTCGGTCTTTTGCTTACCGACCCACGCGGTCTTGTCCTGCTCACCCCCTCGGTCTCGGCCAGTTTTTTCGTCATTCTTCATCACCTGAAATTTCCAGAAATAGCAAAAGGGTTTTCGCTCATTTGGCGAAAACCCTTGCTACAATAAGGATTTTTGGCGGAAGCGTGTGGGAATCGAACCCACCTGAGACATCCCATGCCTCACGCTCGGTTTTGAAGACCGGGAGGGACACCAGTACCCCATCCGCCTCCGTATCATCGATTCTTTCAGTCGCCGTGAATTATTCGGCGCAAAGAACAATATACCAGATTAGAGTAAGTATAACAAGTCAATTTTACTGGAAAATTCCTTGCCAAATCTTCCACTGCACTTTTGTTGTGCCACCCCATAAATCTGCATACGATTTATACAAGCGATTACTTGGCGACTGAAAGTGATGGCATCTTCCAGGTAACAACAGTTCCCAGCTAACATACCAGGTTCTCCCGATGAAAACGCTTGCATACCCGCCTGTTATGCAAATAAGATCTCCATCCATCACCGAATTCTTCCCTCAATCCCCTTATATCCACCTTCGCAAAAGAAGAATGTAATGGTATGATGTGATCAGGGGGAGGAGATGCCTATGAAGCGTTATTTTACAGTGCAAGAAGCGAATCGTCAACTGCCGCTGATCGAACCTTTACTCATCTCCTTGCAGCAGTTGAAGAAAGAGATAGCTGCCAAACATATACAACTACAGGCAGCGAAAGCCGCTTTCGGCCACAAAATGGACAAGGACGAGTTTTTTGTGCATGAAGCAGAAGTTGAATTTCTGCTGATGCAGGCCAACCATCTGGTCGACCAAGTGCAGGAGCACGGGGCGGAAGTCAAAAGCATCGATTTGGGACTGATCGATTTTTACACCGAGATCGACGGAAAAGAAGCCTACCTTTGCTGGAAGCTGGGGGAACCACTGTCCATCCGATTCTGGCATGGGCTGCACGAAGGGTTTCCGGGACGAAAACCGATTTGCGAACACGATTAAAAAATAGGGCACACCGCAGACAAGGCGTCGGGCCGATCATCACGAACCGCGACTGCCATCTGCATGTGTGCCTTTTGTTTTATACTACCCGCACGTGGTACGTCCGCATCCAGGTATCCACTTGCGCCAGATAGGCGTACATCTGTGGAACGCTCATCAACTGGCCGTACCACGGCAGGTGGGTCGTATCCGCATCCGAGCAGATCAGAGTACGAACCGCTTTTTCATCGATCAGTTGCAGCAGCGGAGAGGACGCATCGTTCAAAATCTCAATCAGCCACTCCCGCACCGCTCTTGTGTAAGCGGGGTGATGCGTTTTCGGATAGGGGCTTTTCTTCCGGTACAACACATCATCTGGCAAAATCCCGTCAAACGCCTGCCGCAAAATTCCCTTCTCACGGTTGTCGGCCATTTTGATGTGCCAGGGAATGTTCCACACGTATTCGACCAACCGGTGATCGCAAAACGGTACCCGGCCTTCCAGACTGGCCGCCATGGTCATCCGGTCTTTCCGGTCAAGCAGTTGCGCCATAAACCAATAGATATTCAAATAGAACATCTCGCGGCGGCGCGCTTCAAACGGATCTTCGCTCGGCAGGCGGGGAACTTCTGCCAATGTTTCTTCATAGCGTCTGGCCACATACGCTTCCGGCTGCATGAGATTGACAATTTCCGGGTTCAACAACTGCGCCCGTTCCGTTGTTTTCCGCAGCCAGGGGAACGTATTGCCGTTCATGTCCTCTTCTCGGTGGAACCAGGGATATCCGCCAAACAGTTCATCGGCGCATTCGCCCGACAGGACCACCGTCGTTTCTTTCTTGATTTCGCGGGCAAACAGATAAAGAGAAGAGTCAACGTCCACCTGTCCCGGCAAATCGCGTGCCAGCACGGCTGTCCGCAAGGCATCAACCAGCTCGGGTGTATCGATCACAATCGAGTGGTGCTTCGTTCCGAAGTACTCGCTCACGCGCTTGATAAACGGCGCATCCGCATTCGGCTGAAACGCATGTGCTTTAAAATATTTGTCATTGTCCACATAGTCGATGCTGTACGTATCGAGTGGGCCGCGTTTCTTCTTTTTATACGCAAGTGCTGCCACGGCGGTGATGATGCTGGAATCCAACCCGCCGGACAAAAGGGTGCCGAGCGGCACGTCAGACACCAGTTGGCGTTCAATCGCATCGGTTAACAGTTCACGCAATTTTGCCGCTGTCGTATCGAGGTCGTCTTCATGCGGCCAGCTTTCCAACCGCCAATAGGTATGCGACCTCGACCCGTTTGAATCGACCGTCATGCAGGTTCCCGGACGAAGTTCCCGAATTCCCTTGAACACTCCGTGTCCGGGCGTGCGGGACGGCCCCAACGCAAAAATTTCCCCCAATCCTTCCGCGTCAATCAGCGGTTCCACCAACGGATTGGCGAGCAGCGCCTTCAACTCGGAAGCAAACAGAAAACTTTCGCCGCGTTCCGTGTAAAAAAGCGGTTTGACGCCCAGCCGGTCGCGCGCCAGAAAAAGCCGCCGCACCGGTTCGTTCCAGATCGCAAACGCAAAAATCCCGTTCAGTTTCTCCACGCAGGCGGGTCCCCACTCGATAAAGGAAGTCAGAAGCACTTCCGTATCGGAATGAGAGCGGAACGTATGCCCCCGTTCCAATAACTCTTTCCGCAGATCTTCTGTATTGTACAGTTCTCCGTTATATACGATCACATACGTGTTGTCTCCGCGTTCGCGGATCATCGGCTGCGCGCCTCCGACCGGATCCACAACGGTCAATCGGCGGTGGCCGAACGCAGCGTTGGGCGACAACCAGACGGCGGATGCATCCGGGCCGCGGTAACGCAATGTTTCTGTCATCGATTCCAAGACGGCCCGCTGTTGTGTCAAATCCTGCTGCCAGTCGATCCATCCTGTGATCCCACACATGGTATGTCGTTCACCTCTCCTAATCGAAATAAGTAAAAAGCCACATGATTCTGACCCGCTGGGTCAAAGTCATGTGGCATTGTATGCCGTCAGATAGGCAAATGTCACGGTCAGATTTTAAATTTTTCCACCGTCCGTTGCAGGCTTTCCGCCATTTGGGCGAGAGAGGAGGCGGATGAGGTCATTTCCTCCATAGAAGCCAACTGCTCTTCCGCCGAAGCAGAGATGGTCTGAGAACCTGCGGCAGCTTCCTCGGTTGTCTTTGCAAAACCGGCAATCGTTCGGACCAACTGATCGGTTCCGGCCGACATTTGTTGGGAAGCGGCGGAAACTTCCTGCACCTGGGTTGTGACCTGTGTAATCGATTGCTGAATCTGTTCAAAAGTGCGTCCGGCAGTATTCACATAGTCGATGCCAACAGCCACTTCTTCCGTGTTGGTTTCCATGGTCTGTACGGCTTTTCCGGTTTCGTCCTGAATCCCTTTGATCAATTGGGTAATCTGCTGCGCCGATTGGGAAGACTGCTCGGCCAGCTTGCGGACTTCATCGGCGACAACCGCGAAGCCGCGTCCCTGGTCACCTGCCCGAGCTGCTTCGATGGCAGCGTTTAAAGCGAGCAAATTCGTTTGTTCCGCAATATCGGTGATCACCTGCACGATTTGCCCAATCTCCTGCGAACGGTGACCAAGCCCTTTGACGATATCGGCCAAGTCATTGACCGTGTTGCTGATCAAGTTCATCTGTTGGACAGACGTTTGTACCGCTTTATTGCCTTCCAAAGCCAGATTGGATGTGTGCAGAGAGGTTTGTGCCACGTTCTGCGCATGATCGGCGATTTGCCGAATGCCAACCGATATTTCATCGACCACCTGTTTCGACTCTTGTACGGCATGAAGCCTCTGTTCGGAGCCGGCTGCCATTTCTTCTATTGTGGAAGCGATCAGTTCTGTCGCGCGTCCGGTCTGTTCGGAAGTGGCTGACAATTCTTCTGAGGCGGCCGCCACCTGTTCCGATGTTTCTTTGACCTGACGGATCAAATTTTTCAGATTGCGCACCATCTGGTTCACAGACTGTGCGAGTTGACCGATCTCATCTTGCGAGCTGTTGTCGATCTCTTCCACACGCAGGTCGCCTTCTGCCACACGGTTGGTAATCTCCGTTACCTGCGCGAGCGGTTTGCTGATCATACGGGCAATCAGGTAGCCGATGCCAATTGCCAGCACAATCCCGATTACAATCACTCCAGACAATAGGGTAACCGCTGTCAGCTCAGCTTTCTGGCTCTGCGCGTTCTGGTCTTGCGCTTTTTTGGCATTGTAATTGGCCAACTCTTCCAAACCATTGTTTACTTGAGTGACCGAATTGGCGGATGTTTTGTACATCGCATACGCTTCATCGCGATAACCGCTTACGGCCGCATCCAGGAACATTTCTCGCTGGCCCCGGTAAGCTTCCAGATCGATTTTTAAATTTGCCAGCTTTGACTTTTCAAAATCGTCCAAACCCGTTTTTTCATAATTGGCAATTTCCAAGTTAAACGCTTTCGCCTGGCTGTTCAAATCGTTTCGAATTTTTACTTGTTCGGCTGTGTCTTTCGTAAGCATGATTTCCAATACAAGTGCTTCGCTTGCTTTCGAGTAGGCTCGTGCTGCGTTCAAATACTGAATGGGCAGCAGATTGTCGGAAAACATCGACTCGATCCGGTTGTTGGCCTGTTTCAAATACACATACCCGGTGCCGCCCACCGCTCCCATAAATACAGCCGTTATAAGCACCAATAAAATAATCTTTGCCGAGGTCTTCACATTCTTGATCCACTGCATCTGCTGCCCCGCCCCTTTGTGTCTGTTTAAAAAATGGTTTTTTATTTTTTTCGACTTTTTGTCGGAAAATTCCTTTTAATTGACGAAGAAAATTGAAAAGTTTGCCAAAAAAACTCTGCCAGGTAGGCAGAGTTTGAAATCATTATACAGGGTACCGTTATTCCCAGGCGACCAAAATCACCCCGACCAGAATCACAAATACGCCAATCCAACGGATAAGAGGGACAGTCTCACCAAAATAAAAGACGGCGATAGCGACGCCCAGCGCGTAGGCGAGACTTTGCAGCGGATAGGCAATGCTAAACGGCATGCGGGACAGAATGACAAACCAGAGCCCGGTTGTTGCGACGTAAAGCAGAAGTCCGATGAGAATGGCAGGGGAGGCAGCCGCTTTCCACAGATTGTTTAAACTGACGCCGCCGATCCGTTCCAAGCCGATTTTGAAAAACACTTGTCCCAGTACGAGCAGCACAATATTGATGAATAGGTACAGGTAGTTCATCAAATCCCGGCAGTCCTTTCCCCGTTCGCATGCGCTGCGGTTTCCGGATGTATGGTGGATTGCTGTGTGGTGGTTTGCTGTATGGTCGATTGCGGTTGGTTTTCCTGTTCCGCTTTTAATACGGTCAGTTCTTGCGTCAGGCGCAGCACGCGGTCAGACAAACGCGAGATGACCACAGTCAGATGGAGAATCAGGGCAAAGCAGAAGATCAGCCCAAGCAGAAACAGGACGGCCGGGGCGTACTTGATATCAAGCATTCGGGCGGTCCATTCGAGCACTACTGTATTGGAAGAAACGACCAGCAGACCGATTCCAACCAGCAGCCAGAGCAGCGAATATTGTTCTTTCAACCGCTGGCGGCGCACCAGATCGAGCACGACCACGATAAAACCGACCGAAAACAATAAAGAAAACAGATAGACTGTCATGACAGTTCCCTTGCCTTTCGATGTCTCAGTACGTTCATGATGAGCGCAAGCGCCACTTTTACGATGTAATAGACCGATTTAAAAGGTGTGATGGACGAAACGCCGGCCTGACGCTGATGCATTTCGGTAGGTACTTCCAGCAGCGAGTATCCGTGCCGTTTTAAAAATACGATCACTTCCACTTCCGGATAATCTGTCGGATACGAGCGGCTGAACAGATCGATCAGGTTTTTGTTGACAACCCGGTAACCGCTGGTCGTGTCTTTTACCTCCTGGCCGGTCAGCAAAAACACCAGTTTGGAAAAGAAGATCATTCCCACCCGCCGCATGGCAGAGGATTTATAAGAGGTTTTGGCAATATAACGGGAACCGAGAATCATGTCGGCTTCCCCGTTTTTGGCGTGTTGAAGCAGCCGCGGCAAATCTGCCGGATCATGCTGACCGTCAGCATCAATCTGGACCGCATAGCGATACCCTTTTTCATGCGCATACAGATAACCGGTTTGCATGCCGCCTCCGATGCCTACATTAAAAGGAAGATTTAACACGATGGCGCCTGCTTGTCCGGCGACCTGGGCTGTGTTGTCTGTCGAACCGTCATTGACCACTACAATATCGGCGTCCGGCGTGTAGCGGAGAATGGAACGAATGACCTGTGCAATACTTTTCTCTTCGTTATATGCGGGTATGATGATAAGCGTGTCTCGATTCACGCCGATAACTCCCTTCCAACCGTTCATGCCTTATAAGCGTATCATGATTTGTATTAAATTTCAAAAAACCGGTCTAAAGAAAGAAGCCGGGAAGAATGAAAAAGAAGCGGCAAACTCATACTGAGAAGAAAATGGAAATGCGTTTTAAAGGAGGAAATCGGTTTTAGATGAATAAAGTCACTGTGTTTGTCAATGAAAAAGCGGTCACGCTGCCGTTTAACCAGCGGGTCAGTCACGCCATCCGCGCGTACTTGGCCCGCCGTGATCCCGATCTTGTCAAACTGGTCGAACGGGATCAGTTGTATGCGGTCGATCCGACAGGGCATCAACTGGAAGCGGACAATTCGCTTGTGGAAGGGATGCGGATTTTTGTAAGAAAGAAAAGTTTTCCGGAATGAAAGGAAAAATGGGTCAAGTTTCTTGCATCCGTTGTATCGCAGCCTGCATATCTTCCGGCAAAGATGCGCAAAACGCCATGTTCTCTCCGGTCATCGGGTGAACGAAGGAAATGTCCGAGGCGTGCAGCGCTTGCCTGCGGATCAACGGGGATGGCCGCCCGTATTGGCGATCTCCCAGTACCGGGTGGCCATAATGAGCCAAGTGCACCCGTATCTGATGCGTTCGCCCTGTTTCCAACTGCAATCGCAGCAAACTTACTGTCCCGAAACGCTCTACCACTTGAAAATGGGTGACCGCCGGATCGCCGTCCGGCCGTACCTTGCGTTTTGCCGGGTTATTCGGATCTTTTCCGATCGGGAACTGTAAAGTGCCGGTTTCCTCCTGAAAGTCTCCTTCCGCTAATGCCAGATAGACCCGCTTCAATTCCCGCTGGCGCAATTGCCGATCCAAATGCTGATGTGCGAAAGCGGATTTTCCAACGAGAAGAATGCCGGACGTATCGCGGTCCAAGCGATGCACAGGACGCACCGGAATCCTGATTCCATGTTGTTGCCAATGCCATGCAATGCCGTTAGCCAAAGTGCCGGTTTGTCCCGGTTGAACGGGATGTACATTGATTCCCGCCGGTTTATTGACGACCAACAGATGTTCATCTTCAAATAAAATGTCAAATGGAATTTCCTGCGGCACAATGGTTTGCCGGTTGCCGGATTCGGCTGCCACTTTTACAAAGTGTCCTTTTTTCACCTGCCGTTTTAAAAAAGTCGGTTTGCCGTTATACAATATCCCCTTGCTGCGAGTCAGTTTTTGAATCATGCGGCGGGAAATTTGCATCGGTCCTGTCAGCACGTCTTGCAGGGTGGCACCTTCCCAATCGTCCGGAATTGTATATTCAATCCAGGAATTTTTTGGTTTCATGCTTACGTCACGCCCTTCGGGTAGACTTCAAACGCATCCTGTCACAGCCGATAGTATCACAAAAAATGACGCAGTGGATGCATATTCAAAATGGATAGACAAAAAACAAAAAAAAATTTATAGTGAAATTAAAATTATACAGGAAATGGGGGGAGTGGCTTTGGAGTTCGTAACCATCCACGAATTGGCCAAGTTGTCGGGGGTATCAACGGCCACCATCCGGTTGGATATCAAAGCGGGAAAGATTCCAATTGCCACCATGGGAAGCAGGGGGCGCGGCAATCCGACTCGCATACGAATTTCCGATCTGGAACGTACGGACCGGATTCAGTACCAGCAATTGGCACGGAAAAAACTGTCAAATCTGGAAACCGAAAATGGAAATGTGGAACCCGTCCGTTTCACGGTCAACGAATTGGCGTTGCGGACAGGGTTATCCGCACAGGTCATTCGGAAGGATATTCTGGACGGAAAACTGCATGCCGAAGGGGGTGGCAGGCGGGGCAGCCCCTATATGATTTTTCATGAACATTTACTGCAGGCCGCGCGACCGGAATATCGCCGGGTGGCCGCACACGGCGCCAGGGAAGCCGCAACCTTGCCAGAGGAGTGGCAGAGTCAGATCGTCAAGTTGCAACAAGAAATTCAACAGTTAAAAGAGCGGATCAGTTTTTTGGAGCAGCGAATTCGGACAACGGAGCAGCCAGACACGGAACCCTCGCTTCAGAAAAACAGTTTGCCAATTGTTGAGGTTCCGCTGCATGAGATTTCGTTGCCTGCGGTGTTTGAAAATTATTACATCAGCGAGGAAAAAATTAAGGAACTAAAGCACAAGATCGAAAAAGGGGTTGTCATAGAGCCGGTTCACATTCGCAAGATGGAGAACGGCAGCTATCTGTTGCGGCGCGGAATTGCCCAGTTTCATGTGGCTCAGGAATTGGGGCTGGTTACATTGCCTGCCCATTTGGAAATTATGGATGAATAAATCAGGTCCCTCCGATTGGAAGGACCATTTTTCTTGAATGGGAAACAATTGTGGTCAAGACCGGTCGGATTCGGCTGAAGGGGGGACGGTAACCCCGAGTTTCTTTGCCACCCAACCGGTTGTGCTTGCTTGCAGGACTACAGTGATCAAAATCGTCAGGAAGGTGACGGAAGCGATCACATCCATGTGGGCAATTCCGGTTCCGGATATGATGCCTAACAGTGCAGCCGGGATCACTCCGGTTTCCCTCACCCAGAACATAAAAGCGATTTCGTTCCATTTCCACTTTGCCTTCCGGTCCGGCAGCGTACTGGACAATACCGTGATCGGGCGGGCGATCAGCATAAACACGGCGACAACGGCCAAACCGGGCAGCAGGAAGGAGGTTAGGCTGGCGAAGTTGACTTGCGTCCCCAGCAATACAAAAATCAGCATTCGCATCATCAGGGTAATTCCTTCGTAAAAATGCCCCACAGCTTCCAATTTCACATCACTGACCGGCAAACGGAATGAATGATGATTGCCGAGTATCACTCCCGCAATAAAGGTAGCCATAAATCCGGAAAAATGCAGTTGATCGGCAATTACATAAGAAGCGACAGCGGCAGTCGTGTAGGCAACTGCCGGATAATCGCGAAACAACCCGAATTTTTTCTCAGACATGAGAACAGCTGTAATCCATCCCATTACTAAACCAATCCCTACACCGCCTAATGACATGCTGACAAATTCAAGAATGGTGCCCGACAGGGAAAAGGTAGTGGTTCCCAGAGCAAGTCCGAGCACTGTGAATGTGAGAATCGATCCGGTTGCGTCATTAAATGCGCTTTCGCTTTCCACCGTTTGTTTGACCCGTTCGTCAATCCTGATCTGCCGAAAGACAGGGATAAGGGTGGCGGGGTCGGTCGAAGCGATAATGGAAGCTAACAGTAAGGCATAAATCATGGGCAGATGCAACAAATAAATAGCCGCGAACGCGGTGATAAACGCCGTGATTATGACACCGGGTACAGAAAGCAGCAGAATGGTGGGCCACACCTGACGCAAAATTTGAAAACTGATGCTGCGTCCGCCGTCAAACAAAATCAAACAGGCTCCCAGGATCATAATGAATTGATTGACCGCAGACGAAGCGGGCAAATCGATCAGGTGAAGGACGGGTCCGGCCAGGATGCCTGCCAAAATAAAGATTGCCACATCCGGCACCCGCAAGTAATGGGCGAATTTGCCGGCAAACATGCCAAAGATAAAAACGATGACCAGTAACCAAAAAATGCTATGTATGATGTCTCCGGCTGCCGATTCCATGCTCGTATAATCCTCCATTTTTGAAAAATTGTATTATTCTTCAACTTATCATGGCTTAAAAGTTCGACTTTGTCCAGTTTGTCTGCCTGCGACGTTTTCCAGTTTTCCACTTTTGAATTATAACAAAAAAATAGTTTCTCCACGTTGAGCTTTTCGGAAACTTGGTATAAAATAACTGTAGGATCAAAACCCTACATAAAAACATTGGAGGAGGGATTTCAATGCCAAAAGGTGCTACACAAACCAAGACGCTAAAAGTCGGTGACAAAGCTCCGGATTTTACGTTGAAGGCACATGGTAACCGGACCGTTACACTGTCTGATTATCTCGGCAAGAAAAACGTATTCATCGCGTTCTATCCCCTCGATTGGACGCCTGTCTGAGGTGCTCAGATGCCTTCGTACGAAGACGATCTGTCTAAGTTCGAAGAGTATGATACCCAAGTTTTGGGTATTTCGGTTGACAGTATTCCGAGCCATGAGGCTTGGCAAAAATCGATCGGCGGTATCAGCTATCCGCTGTGCTCCGATTTCTACCCGCATGGGGAAGTAGCGAATAAATTTGGCGTATTGCGTGAAGATCCGAATGCTCCGGCTTACGGTGCGACTGAGCGTGCGCTGTTCATCATTGACAAACAAGGTGTTGTTCGGTTTATCGATGTACATCCGATCGGTGAGCAACCGGATAATGAAGAATTGTTTGAGATTCTGCGCAAACTGTAAAACAGAAGAACAAAGAAGAGCATGTGCCTCGCATATGCTCTTTTAACAGCTTAGAAAGTATAAAAATGTGATATTCCATCACCATTTTTATACTTTCGGCTGTAGAAAAAGGCTTCCTCTATTAGACGCTGTTTCTTCTTGAATATGCTTCGGTAGAAGCCTTTTTTAATACATAAGAAGGGGGAATCAACCAATGGAAATGTCGCGCAAAGCGATTCCCTATACGCCTAACACGCTTGCGCTAAAGGACATGACCATCATGATCGTGTCGACAGCAGGAGCTCACCTGAAAGATCAGGAGCCTTTTAACACGGAGGGAGACATCTCCTACCGTGTGATTCCGGGCGACGTGAAAGCGGAAGATTTTACCGTCACACACGGGGCTCCGAAAGAGCACTACAACACGGACGAACCCAAAAAAGACATCAACTGCATCTTTCCGATCGATCGCTTGCGTGAGTTGGCGGCGGAAGGATTTATCCAGGGAGTCGCGGAAAAACATATTTCCATGATGGGCTATTCGATGCGGCTTAACCAGATAAACACGGAGACGGCTCCGGCGATTGCGAAAGAAGTGACCCGTTCGAAAGCGGACGCTGTTATTCTGACCGCTGGTTGACCGCTCTGCCACCGTACCGTGGTCACGGTACAACGGGCTATTGAATCGCAGGGCATTCCAACCGTACTGGTTACGCTTGATACGGAACAGTCAGGACTGATGCGGCCGCCGCGTGCGATCCATCCGGAAGGCTTTGAATTTGGCCATTCGCTTGGCAAACCGTTCGACAAAGAAACGCAAACGGCTGTTGTGAAGGCTGCCTTGGCACAGTTGGAAAACAAGCAGGAGCCGGGGCAGATCCACACGATCCGATTTTCAACTTACTGATTTCTTTACGTACTCAGGACCCGATCTACCGGGTCCTTTTTTCTGTTCCGAAAAGGTCCGATTTCCGAGATTAAAAAGAACTAAAAGAACTTTAAATACAAAATATTTAACTGTCCTGTTAAATCTGTTTTACTAACTTGGTGAGCATTTTCGATGAAAGCGAATACAACAAGGGGGTTACAACATGAAGAAAAAGCGCCTGTCCCTTACCGTTCAAGTATTGATCGGTTTGGTGCTGGGTATTGCAGTCGGATTTCTCTGGCCGAAAGTCGGCACTCAGATGCAACCGATCGGCGACACGTTTATTAATATGATCAAAATGGTGATCGGTCCGATTGTGTTTGTTACGATTGTTGTCGGGATTGCCAATATGGGGGACATGAAAAAGGTAGGCCGAGTAGGCGGCAAAGCGATCCTCTATTTTGAGATTGTATCGACGATCGCGTTGGCCATCGGGCTATTCGTAGTTCACATTCTGAAACCGGGGGCCGGTCTGAATCTGGCATCGCTGGCGAAAGGGAATATCGACACCTACACGAAAGCGGCGGCGCAAACCGATTGGCTGCAATTTTTCCTGCATGTAGTGCCAAACAATGTGGTAGATGCGTTTGCAAAAGGGGATCTGCTGCAAATTCTGTTTTTCTCTGTCTTTTTTGGCGCGGGCTTATCGGCGCTCGGGGAAAAAGGGAAACCGCTGCTCATCGTTTTCGAAAAAATTTCCGATGTGTTGTTTAAAGTGGTCGGTTATGTGATGAAGGTTTCTCCGATTGGCGCTTTTGCGGCGATTTCCTTCACGATCGGGAAGTTTGGCATCGCGTCCTTAATCCCATTGGGCAAATTGATGATTTGCGTATATGCCACGATGATTCTGTTCGTTGTGGTCGTGCTCGGATCGATCGCGAAACTGTATGGTTTCAGCATTTTTAAATTTATCCGCTACATCAAGGATGAACTGTTGATCGTTCTGGGGACTTCCTCATCGGAATCGGTATTGCCTCGCATGATGGATAAGATGGAAAAATACGGCTGTTCGAAGCCTGTAGTAGGAATGGTGCTGCCAACCGGATATTCGTTTAATCTGGACGGCACCGCGATTTATTTGTCGGCAGCCGTGGTCTTTATTGCGCAAGTGTATAACGTCCATCTCAGTATTGGACAAATGTTGACGGTTATTGCCATTCTTATGCTCACTTCAAAAGGCGCCGCTGCTGTAACGGGAGGCGGATTTGTAACACTGGCCGCCACGCTTGCCGCTACGCATGTGGTACCGGTGGAAGGCCTGGCGCTCTTGTTAGGCGTTGATCGGTTCATGTCGGAAGCGCGCGCATTGGTAAACCTGGTCGGTAACGGTGTGGCAACTGTGGTAGTATCCAAAATGGAAAAAGAGTTTGACGAAAGCAAGATGATTGAGCAAAATCGTCTGCTCTCAGGCCGCAGCGAGCCTCAGGTGAAAGCTTCCTAAAGCCTTTCCAATCGATGATTTATAATCAAACACCCCTTAAAGCAGCTCACGCCGCAACGATGGCTTCCTGTGCTGCTCTAAGGGGTTTTTTTGTTACTCAAACGTTTGTTTATTTAACGAGGATGTTTGCATTTTATAAAGATTTACGGGCCGGCCAATCGAGCCATATTGAATATCAAGTTGAACACGCCCTTTTGTCTGCAGATATTCCAGATAACGGCGTACCGTCACTCTTGCCAGTCCGGTGCCTGCGGCTACATCTTCAGCCGAAAGAAATTCCGTTTGAGTCTGCAAGAACTGAATGATCTGCTGCAGAGTGTGGTCGTTTAATCCTTTCGGCAGGATTTTTGGAGGCGTATTCTTACTGTCTCTCCGCATCCCGATCAAAAGATCCAGGTCGCTCTGTTCCAACTGCTCTGTGCTGTTCAGTTTTTCAACAAGGGTTCGGTATTGTTCGAGCGCGGTTCGAAACCGTTCAAAGCGAAACGGTTTGAAAATATAATCGACCGCTCCCAATCGAAGAATTTGCTGTACATGCTCGGCCGAACGGTTGGCTGTCAGAAAGATGACGTCGAGCGAAAGTTCCTGCTGTCTGATTTCCTTAAGCAGAGAAAAGCCGTCCGTATCAGGCAGAAAATAATCAAGCAAGACGAGATCCGGTTGTATGTTTGTAATCAGTTGCAGAGCATCGGAGCCGTTACATGCTTTTCCTGCAAGCTCAAATCCGTCAATGCGGGAAACAAATTCCGAATTGACTTCCATAACCATCGGGTCATCTTCCACAATCACAAGTCGAATCGGTTTCATGTTTGTTTTTCCTCCATTTCCCAATCAGGTCCGGGAAGCACCACCACAAAGCGGGTTCCTTCACCGGGGCGGGATTCCAGCTGAATATCGCCGCCCAAGAAATCGATCAACTGCTTTACCAGATACAACCCGATTCCTTGGCCGCCCGAACCTTTCGTACTGAAACCGTAATCAAAAATTTTCGGCTGGATATCCGCTTCTATCCCGATCCCGTTGTCAGACACTTGAATTTCCAGCCCATCTTCGTTCCCTTCCAGGAACAGCTCCACCTGTTTATGCGGACGCGTGGATTTGGCTGCCGCATAGATCGCATTCTCCAATAAATTTCCCAACAGCATCAGCAAATCCGATTTTTCAAGATTGGCAGGTATAGTGGTCAGCGAAGACCGCTTGTCGAGCAGCAGATCAACACCCTGTTCTTTCGCGTGACTGATTTTTCCCATAATCAAGCCGGAAACGCTGAAATCTTTGATCCGTTCCGTCAGAAAATAGGTTTCCGCTTCTTTTTCCTGGTTAAAGCTTACAATCCGGTCGATCACTTCGTCATAGCGCTGCATTTGAATCAAACCGAGAATCGTGTGCAGTTTGTTCAGGTATTCATGATTTTGCGCACGCAGCGCGTCAATGAATTTCTGGACACCGGTCAGTTCCTGTGCCAGTTGATAGACTTCTGTACGATCCTGCAGCATGGACATGGCGCCGGTCGTCTTGCCGTTCACCTGAATCGGAAACCGGTTTACGAGCAGCACACTGTCCTGAATTTCCCTCAGTTGGTGGTATTGCGGAACACCATGGTGAAGGACTTCCGGCAGCCGACTGTCTTGAATCACTTCCTGAATCGGTTTGCCAATTACATCTTTTGAAACGCGCATCATTTTGGCCGCCTGTTGATTGAACACAGTGATCCGTTCCTCACTGTCGATGGCGATGATCCCCTCGGCGATCGACTCGATGACCGCTTCTCTTTCTTCAAATAAATGCGCAATATCATCCGGTTCCATGTTAAACATTTGCCGCTTGATCCGATTGGCTACCCAAACGGCCCCGATAATGGCCAATACAGTTCCCAGCAGGAGAGAAAAGTACAGGTCGGTATGATAATTCAGCAGCACTTCCAGAAAGGAGGGAACCAGGATCCCCACCACCACAACGCCAAGTTGTTTGGATCCGTCTTCGTCCATGACGGGAACAAACGACCGGATGGCATCCCCTTTCACACCGTGCGCTTCCGAAATATAAGATTGCTCGGTAAGGGCAGGGCCTTCGTCACCATCTTCAAACGGGGTGCCGATGCGATCTTCCAGAGGGTCTGAGTACCTGGTTTTGTTCATATCAAATACGACAACATACTCCACATCGGTTGCCAATCGAACCCGTTCCGCAATTGGCTGGATTTCCTGCCAGCCATTAGCCGTTTGCAAACCTTCCCGCAAACTGGGGGATTGTGCGAGTGTTTGCGCAATTGCCATCACTCGTTTGCCCAATTCGCGTTGATAAGTATCGGTCATTTTGTTAATGAGAATCAGATTTGCGCAGATGACGGACAGAAAGACCACCACCGACACGATCAATGCTGTTCTTGTCCGCACTGTAAGTTTGAATCGTCTGTTTGCCATTTTGCTGGTTTCTCCGGTTTTTCAAAGGTTAAGGTTGCAAGTTAAGGCTGCGGATTCAATTGCCGGAAAAAATGCGTCCCCAACTTTTGCTCCATCGTTTGATAAAGCGGCTGGTAAAATTCTTTCCAGCGATCTTTTTCCGCCTGGCTGAGACGGTCAATCTCGATACATTGGCAGTTGGACATGGCTTTCAAATTGTTTTGCTCAAACTGAACCGCTTGTTGCCGCTCCCAGTCGGTTACTTCCTGCATCACCAGAGAGATCGTTCGTCTGGTTTCGGGATCCAGGGAGTTCCAGAAGTCGCGGTTCATCACAACCACGTAGCCAAGCAATCCATGATCGCTTAAGGTCAGGTATTTTTGGACTTGAAAGAAACGTTTGCTGTATATGTTTGAGATCGAGTTTTCCTGACCATCCACCTGTTTTTTGGTAAGTGCCGAATATAGATCGTTAAAATTGATTTCGACGGGTGTGACCTGCAGCAGTTTGAATTGCTGATCAAGTACAGCGCTGGGCATGATTCGCATGGTCATTCCGGCCAAATCCTCGGGTGTCCGAATCGGGCGGACGCTGTTGGTAAACTGTTTCATTCCACCATCCCAGTAAGCCAGTTCGACCATGTTCTGCTGATAGAGAGAAGCGGCGATCTGTTGACCGACAGGTCCGTCCAGCACTTGATGGTAGCGGTCCAAATCGGAATAAAGATAGGGTAGGTCGAATGCTGCCAATTCCGGCACCAGACTGCTTAACTTTGGGGTTGCCGGTGCGATAATCTGAATGCGGTTTTGCTGCAACGCGTCCGTTTCTTCCGAATCTTTGTAAAGAGAGCTGTTTGAAAACACCTGAACCTCCACTTTGCCGTTTGTCCGCTCTTTCATCAATTTCGCAAACATTCTGGCGGCCTGTCCCTTAGGCGTATCTTCTCCCACCACATGTGAGAAGCGAATCACGATCTTCTCGTTTTTACTGACCTGTTCGTGATCGATCACCCGCGGCGCGCAGGCAGGCAGCAATCCCAGCAAAACAGCCGCGAAAACGAATCCGATTTTGTTGGCGATTCTCATCTTGGTTTAACCACTCCAATCCAATCATCCCCTCTATATTCTCATAAATTCTGCATTAGATTCAAAGAGAAAATAAAGTAAGACCAAAAAGAATAAAATGAACTAAATGGTCAGAACCTTTTCAATTGGATCCAAATTTAGTATTTTTAACTTGAAAGCGCTTACTATTTTAAGTTGTCTCAATTAACAAAAAAATGGTATCATAACTTTCCGGTGGACATCTTGTGCCACGGTGGCGCTTTTCCGTTGGTTGGGACAATGTATTTTAAGAGTTTCATATATAAATAGGGAACAGGAGGGACTCAATTGGAAAAGCTTAAAAAAGGGTACGCTGTGTTCGAAGATTACTTGTCGGGTACTCTGCTCGCGGTTGGATTGGCACTTATTTTCTACGGAGTGGTCATGCGTTACTTTATGAATGACCCGAAATCATGGGTTGACGAAATTTCCGGCTATTTGGTCGTTTGGGGTACACTGACCGGTGCTGCCGTAGCACTCAGGGAAGGACATCATATTCAGGTGGATATTTTGTACGATCGGGTGCCTGATTCCGTAAAGAGAATTTTCAATATTTTCTCAAACCTGTTGGGTGTTCTTTTCTGTGTATGTTTTATATTCTTCGGTTCGAAGCTGTTGAATCTGTATATGCTGACGCAACAGCAATCGACCGACACCGGTGTTTATTTGTGGATTGTGTATCTGGTGATTCCGTTAAGCGGGATTATGCTCGGCATCCGTTTTCTGGAGAATCTGATTATCAATTTGAGAGGGGAGCTGAAATAGTATGGCATGGCTTGTGTTTCTTATTTTCCTGCTGCTCCTCCTTGTGCGGGTACCGATTTTCATTGCGTTGACATTCTCGTCAGCGATTGCGCTGCTTGACAGCCATTTCAATTTAAATGTTTTGCCGCAAAAAATGTTTGCCGCGCTCGATGTTTCCACGTTGATGGCGGTACCGGGCTTTGTGGTTGCCGGTGTTTTGATGGCGCGCGGCGGCATATCCAAATCGCTGATTGATGCGCTGCGTGCGTGGGTCGGCCATTTTTCCGGCGGTCTGTCTGTCGTGACGATTCTGGCGTGTGCCGTATTCGCCGCTATTTCCGGTTCTTCTCCGGCAACGGCTGCTGCGATTGGAGCCATTATGATCCCAGGGATGGTGGAAGCGGGATACAGCAAAAGATATTCAATGGGACTGGTGGCCGCTTCCGGAACACTCGGAATCCTGATTCCACCGTCGATTCCGTTGATCGTATACGGTACCGTATCGGAAGAGTCGATCGGAAAACTGTTTATGGCCGGGATTCTGCCTGGTTTGTTCCTGACGGCAGTGCTGATTGTAGCCGCGATTGTATACGCAAGGATCAAAAACTTCGGGCGGTTGCCGAAACTCGGTTGGAGAGAACGGTGGATTTTGAGTTTTAAAGCCATACCTGCCGCATTCCTGCCGATTCTTATCTTAGGAACTATCTATCTGGGAGTCGCCACACCGACAGAAGCAGCAGTCGTTTCTGCCGTATATTCTCTGCTTGTCGCCGTATTCATTTACCGTCAAATCAAATGGTCTGATGTAAGACAAATTTTGCGTGAATCGATCAATACCAGCTCGATGATTTTTATGATTATTGCCGGTGCAACTGTGTTTGGCCTCTATCTGACAAACGCTCAGGTGCCGCAGGATGTTGCAAAATGGATTATGGCAAGCGATGTAAACCAGTGGACGTTCCAAATTGCCGCTAACATTTTGTTCTTTATCATGGGGATGTTCCTGGAACCGACATCCATCACTTTGATTACGTTGCCGATTTTCTTGCCGATCTTAAAAATGCTGCATATCGATTTGATTCATTTTGCGATCATTATGACCGTCAACATGGAATTGGGAATGATCACGCCGCCGGTCGGACTCAATTTGTTTGTGGTCAGTGGTGTTGCCAAAGAAAAACTGGAAGAAGTTGTGAAAGGCATTTTACCGTTTATTATCTTGATGATTATCGTCTTGGTGATTATCATCGTCTGGCCGGAACTGTCGCTCTGGCTGCCGGAACACACGGCACAGTAAAAGAGGACGGGTCAGTTCGCTGTTTCATATTCGTACTACGTAACAGGTCGCTCTTCTCCTGGCAAGCAGCCAGGAGGGGGCGGCTTTTTTTCTTGTTAAAACAAGAATGGATTGCACAAAAGAAGAAGCAGGGGAGTCACCCCTGCCTCATCCATTTGCATCATGAAATGGACTGATGTGAACCGGCAGCCGTTAATTCTGCTGCTCCTCTTTAAAAACCTCCTGGGCGATTCGGAAACTTTCAACTCCTGCCGGAACCCCGCAATAAATTGTGGCCTGCAGCAATACTTCCCGGATTTCCTCTTTTGTACACCCATTGTTTAATGCGCCGCGTATATGGACTTTTAATTCGTGGGGCCGATTTAAAGCGGTTAACATGGCGAGGTTGATTAAACTCCGGATATTCCTTGATAAGCCGGGTCTTGTCCAGACTTCTCCCCAGCAATATTCGGTGACCAACTCCTGCAACGGGCTGTTGAAATCATCCGTATTCTGGATGGCACGATCTACATATTCCGAACCGACCACAGCCCGTCTGACTTCCATTCCTTTTTCAAATCTTTCTTTATTCATCTGCAACAACCTCTTTTCAAAAGAATTTTGGGGTAACACGATACGCATAGGATCTGGGAATAAACCGATATATGCACCAGTCTATCGCAATTGTAAAGAATTTTCACCCAAACCAATTTTTAAATTCGCATCAAAGGGGGGAGACAAGTGAAAATCGGCTTTATTGGTTTAGGCAACATGGGAAACCCGATGGCAGCCAACTTAATTCAGGCGGGATACCACCTTAAGGTGTTTGATGTAAATCCTGACAACATGGATCCGTTTGCCAAACTTGGTGCGGAATTATCTCGAAGTTCTAAAGAAATTGGTGAAGAATGCAATATCATCATTACGATGCTGCCAAATGCGGCAGCGGTTGAAAGCGCTATCATAGGTGAATCCGGCTTGATTCATTGTGTTCAGGAAGGCTCCATCGTTATGGATATGAGCAGTTCCTCTCCGATCTCTACAAAAAAAATAGGGTCGTCACTTGCGGCAAAAGGTGTATGCATGGTCGATGCTCCTGTCAGCGGTGGTGTGAAAGGTGCACGCGAGGGAACACTGTCAATCCTGCTGGGCGGCCGACAGGAGGATGTGGCGGCCGTTACCCCAATTCTTCAGGTACTCGGACAGAAGTTGATACATGTCGGGGAGCTCGGCAGCGGTCACACAGTCAAGGCATTAAATAATTTGCTGACTGCAACCACTCTTCTGGCGACTTCTGAGGCAATGGTTGCCGGTGTGAAATTCGGGGTCGACCCGAACAAAATGTTGGAAGCGATCAACAGCAGCAGCGGCAGCAGTTTTTCCAGCCTACACAAATTCCCGAAGATTTTGGATCGGAATTTTGATGTCGGTTTTACCATTGATCTGATGTACAAAGATCTTGGAATTGCCATGGAAATTGCGGACTCTGTTGAGGTTCCGACATTTCTTGGCAGCAATGTTCGGCATTTCTGGGGATTTGCTGTCGGGCAGGGCGGGGGCCGTTGGGACCATACCGCGATTGTTAAATTTGTCGAAAAGTGGGCGGGAATCGAACTCAACTCCAATACGGATTGAGTCGCAGCAGAGGACAGGAGCAGCTCTGTCCTGCTGGAATCTAGTTTTCTGGGAGGAAAGGCATATGAACGAAGCGGAAACAAGAAGGATTATTGACGCTGACGTGCACCCTTGGATCAACGGAGATATTGAAGGATTGCTGCCATATTTGAGCGTATCGTGGCAACAGCATTTTGATGGCCGACTACGGTTGCCTGACCACCCTTTACGGCCTCCGCTTGCAGGGGCTACTTCCATACGGAGAGATGCGAAGCCGCCGGGTGGCGGAGTTGGCGGTTCTGATCCGGTATTTGCCAAGACAGATCTGCTCGAGCGCTACAATATCGAATATGCGGTATTGTCATCCATTCAGGCCGGGAAGCTGGTATCGCTCCCGAATCCGAATGAAGCGATTGCACTGGCCCGCGCGTTTAATGACTATTTCATAGACAAATGGCTGTCTGTCGATCCGCGTTACTGTCTGGCGATGGTGGTCGCTGTTCACGATCCGCTTGAAGCGGCGAAAGAAATTCGGCGGATCGGGCATGAAAAAAGAGTCGTCGCAGTATTTTTGCCGCTCATCAATATTTCGTTGGGAAACCGGTACTATCATCCGATCTATGAGGCGGCAGAGGAAATGGGCTTGCCGATTTTACTTCATCCAACGGGAACAGAAGGTGGATTTTCCACAAGCGTATCATTTGCCTGCGGAACACCCACTGGTATACCATCTGGAGGAAATTGTTTTCAAAAAAATCATCGATGCGGCTGAAACGGAAATCATTGGCCAGTTTGATGTCTGGTTGGAACAAATGGAAGCAGCGATTCCGGATGGGAAAGTCAAAAAATATTTTGATGCCATGGAAAAACTTCACATGAAATTTTTTGAGGCGGCTCACAATGCGGTCATGCTCGATTTATATGAGAGCCTTATGAAACGGCTGGCCCCTTTTCGCTACATGTCTTTGTCTTTTCCAAACAGCTTGCAGCACTCTTTGCGGGAATATAAGGATATTGTGGCAGGATTGAAGGCAAAGGATTACGCAAGCGTCGTAAACAGATGGAGGCAGAAGCAAAAACGGGCGCTGGATGCTTTGGAAAAAGTGATCGTCCGGCAGGAACAACAACCGGGTCCGTTAAAACCGAATCTGTTTAAATAGCAACTGCAAAGCCGGAAGGAGGTGGATAGGAACAGCGCTTATCTGTCTGAAATTAACGCAATATTTTAACTGGCTTAACTTTTTATATTTTTCCCAAGGGGCGGTGTACATGAAAAAAGGATTACAAACAGTTTTTGCGTTTGCGCTAACTCTCTCTGTTGCGGCACTTACTGCATGCGGGGGCCAGCCTGCCGCGCAAAATCCGACTTCTTATACGAAAGACAATCCGATGATTATCAAATTTTCACATGTGGTTACGGAAGATAGCCCAAAAGGAAAGGCATCCAAACGGTTTGCCGCGCTAATGGCGCAAAAAACGGGGGGACGAGTGAAAGTGGAAGTCTATCCGTCCTCTCAGCTTTACAGAGATAAAGACGAACTGGAAGCGTTGCAGGCAGGAAACGTTCAGCTGATTGCCCCTTCCACCGCGAAAATGGTCGGCATCAATCCTGCGTTTCAGGTGAACGATCTGCCTTTCCTGTTTAAAGAGCACGATGCAGTCGTCAAATTTTGGGACGGTGAGTACGGAAAAAAACTGTTTAACTCACTTGAAAGCAAGAATTTAAAAGGTCTTGCGTTATGGGAGCTTGGCTACAAACAATTTACTTCCCGTAAACCGATCGCAAAAGTGGAAGATTTTGCTGGACAGAAGTTCCGTACACAGGCAGGAAAAGTGTTGGATGCCCAATTTAAAGCGCTGGGTGCGGCGGCAGCCACCATTGCTTTTGGGGAAACCTACAAGCAATGGTATGACAATCTTCCGGCTGACATTAAAAAAGCATTTGATGAATCGATTCAGGAATCTACAAAATATCAGCGCGAGCTGGCTGCAAAGTTGGACGAGGAGTCGAAAACCAGAATTGTTAAATCCGGCAAATTGCAAATGGTTCAAATGACGCCGGAAGAACGGGGAAAATTCATTCAAAAAATGGAACCCGTATACAAGGAATTTGAAAATACTATCGGTAAAGACATGATTGACGCAGCACGCAAAATGTAGAAATCTCCTTACGGGCAACATCTTTCCATACTGGGAGGATGTTGCCCGTTGGCTGTTGACTTGAAATTGCTTATACTAAATGGTAAGCAGAATTTTAATCAGCAGCGTGGGTAAGTTGAAAGGAGAATCACATTCACTTGAAAAGCGGAAACCGTAAGCAAGTTTTGAATATGTCTGATACAAATCCGAACCGCTCTCAGCTACGTTTGGACGATAAGTCCACACTTCATCAGCGGGTGGTTTCCCGATTGCGTCAGGCCATTATGCGAGGTGAGTTTGCGCCGGGAGAACGGCTTGTACAGGAAGAATTGGCGGAAGCGATGGGGGTAAGCCGCATGCCAATTCGGGAAGCATTGCGGCAATTGGAAAAAGAAGGCTTGATCATGTTCGAACCTCACAAAGGCGCAGTTGTTACTTCTGTGACAACGGAAGATATTGAAGAAATCTACCAGCTGCGTGCCATTCTCGAATGGCTGGCAATTGAGCGTTCCATGCCGAATTTGACGGAAGAAGATAAGAAAATGTTGAAACAGTTGACTATTGATATGGAACGCGCAGTGGAAGACGACGATATTGAGCGTTTTGTAGAACTGAATGATGACTTTCACAGATTGCTTCGAAAGGGATGCGGATGGCGGCGAACCCAGATGATACTTGACATGTTATGGCACGGGTTTCCACCCCATACCCCGAATATCTTGCCGCGCCAAATCGAACGTTCGCTGCAGGAACATAGAAAAATGGTGGAACTGATTGAAACGGGTGATTTGGAAGGACTGAAGCGGGTCATACAAGAGCATATTTTAAGAACGGGAGATGCGTTAAAACAGTATCTTGATTCGGTGCAGAGAGATTCCGCCACTTGAGGACCGGTTTTTAGCAAAATGGGGAAACAGATTGGAATTGGGAGCAGGAATTATAAAGTTTATACCGTATAAGAAAATATAGTATTTTTAATTTGGATCCAATATCCTATATCCAAGGAGTGGCGAATTTACGAAAAATTTTAAATTTCGGGAGGGGAAAGTATGTCATTAAGTGCAAAACTGGCCCGATTTATTGTCGACACAAAGTATGAAGATTTGCCGCATGATGTCGTGGAGTTTACCAAATTGTGCATCCTTGACTGGTTATCTTCGGCGATTGCAGGTTCCGTAAAACCGTCTGTACAGATGGTAGACCAACTTGCAAAAGAATTGGGCGGTTTCGAGCAGGCTACTTTGGTGACAGGCGGCCGCACATCCGTAGCGAACGCGGCGTTGGTAAACGGGGCGGCCTCGCATGTGGTGGAATTGGATGACATTCATAAAGGATCGATTATCCACGCGGCGACAGTAGTGGTTCCGGCTGCCCTGGCAGTAGCTGAATGGATGGGCAAAAGCGGCAAGGATCTTATTACAGCGGTCGCCGTCGGATATGATGTGTGTTTTCGAATTGGCGAAGCGGTCAGCCCCTCTCACTATTATTACTGGCACAATACTGCCACCTGCGGAACGTTTGGATCGGCAGCCGCCGTGGCGAAACTGCTGGAACTTGACGAAAAGCAGATTGTGCATGCGCTTGGCAATGCAGGAACCCAGGCGGCCGGTCTGTGGGAGTTTATTGTCGATGGGGCGATGAGCAAGCAGCTGCACACGGCAAAAGCAGCGATGAACGGTTTGCTGGCTTCCCTTTTGGCGCAAAAAGGTTTTACCGGACCGTCCAAGATTCTGGAAGGAGATCGCGGGTTTTTCAAGGCGATGTCAGAATCGTACGATGAAACAAGAATCACCAATGGGCTCGGTGAACGTTTTAAAATTACGGAGAATTCCTTCAAAATTCATGCGTCCTGCCGTCACACTCATCCGGCTGTCGATCTGATCATCCGGGCCAAAAAGGAACATTCCCTGCAGCCTTCCGATATACGAAAAATTCATGTCGGAGGATACCAGTCGGTCATCAATATAACCGACAATCCGAATCCGCAGACGGTTTATGCGGCCAAATTCAGTTTGCAGTACTGCGTCTCATTGGCGCTTGTGAAAGGGAAAGCCGGGTTGCCCGATTTTACGGAAGAATCGCTTTGGGATCCGGAGATTCGGTCCCTGATTCCCAAAGTCGAGCTGACGCTCGATTCGGCGGTGAATGACGCCTACCCGGAAAAATGGGGTTCCGTCGTCGAAATCGAAACACAGGACGGAAAACGTATCCAGTTGTCGACCGAATACCCGAAAGGCGATCCGGAACACCCGGTGACAGCAGATGATTTGGTTGCCAAGTTTCGGGAATTGGCGGCGGAGCTTTCGGAAGAACAAATCAATCGATATGTGGAAACCGTATTATCGCTCGAAAAAGTAGAATCGGCAGCCGATTTCTGGAAAGCTGCCACTCTCGTTTAACGAATAGGTGGTTGGTTCAGTGATTGCAAATGGGAACGGTCGAATCGTAACAACAGATGTGTTAGTCATCGGCGGTGGTGAAGCTGCCTTGCGGGCTGCCATTGAAGCGCGTCGGAAAGGCGCGAACGTGGTGATGGTATCGAAAGGGCAGATCGGTTCCAGCGGATCTTCCGCCATTTCTGATACGATTCACTCTGCCATTCTTTCGCCAGAAGATTCGCCCGATATTTTTTATCAGGATATTTTAAAAGGCGGCAAACGGATTAACAGGCCGGAATTGGCTCGCGCGCTTGCAGAGGATTGTACCGCGAGGGTTCAGGAATTGAGCGAGTTTGGCATTGAATTGGAGTTTGAACGGGAACTGGTTACGCCCGGTCATTCGTTTCCGCGCCGCTGCTATCACAAAGCGGGACTCGGCGCTCACATTACCCGCCGTCTGCGCGAGTACGCACAGGAAATCGGTATCCAGTTCCATGAAAAAACCTGGATTGTGGATCTGTTGAATGAGCACGGATTGGCTGATACTGGGCCTGACCGGTTGCCCGGTTCCGGCGACCGGATTTGCGGAGCGCTCGGTTGGGCAAATGAGGATTGGATTGTGTTTGTGGCAGGCAGTACGATTCTGGCCAGCGGCGGTATGGGACGGATTTATGCCCAGTCCGACAATCCGATCGACGTTTCGGGCGAAACGATTGGCATGGCCTGGCGGCATGGTGCGCGACTGCAGGATATGGAGTTTGTTCAGTTTTACCCTTATCGCCTGGTTTCACCTGTCAATCTCGATCTTTATACGAAATTGTTTTCTAATGGTGCAATGATGCGAAATCTGCAGGGAGAACGGTTCATGGCCGGCTATCCCCGCAAGGAACTGGAAACGCGTGATGTGATCTGCTATCAAATGTTCAAACAGGGAAAAGTGCTGCTCGACATATCGCAAGTCAGTGACTCGGATCTGAAAGCGACCAGTCCGCGATTGCACGGATTGCTGGCAAAAGGGTACGCAGGGGAACTGGAAGTGCAGCCGGTGGAACATTATTCGATCGGCGGCATTTCGATCGATCAATACGGCAAAACCAGTGTAAAAGGTTTATACGCTTGCGGTGAGTGTACCGGTGGTGTACACGGAGCCAACCGCCTGGGCGGAGGGGCTTTGACCGAATCGTTGGTGTTTGGGGCGCGGGCCGGGTTTGCGGCAGCGGAAGAAACGGTTCTGCAGACGCCTGATTTTGTGACGAAAATCGAGCAGGAATTGCGCCATAGAAAACCACCTCTGTTCTTCACGGAGGAGGGCAAACAAGCGACAGCTGCCATTCGCAAGAAGGTACAGGAAATCATGTGGAATCAAGTCGGTATCGAACGTTCTGCGGCCGGTCTTGCGGAAGCGTCTGTTCAATTGGGTCAACTCGCGGCGGAAGCAGAGCCGTATCTGCCGCTTTTGGATATGGTGCGGGCAGCCGCAATGGTAGCTCGTTCCGCATTGGAACGGAAAGAAAGCCGGGGCGCTCATCAAGTGATTGATTTTCCCGGTGAGCGGGACGAGTGGATCGGCAATTTGATGATCGAAGGCGAGGAACTTTCGTTTTGGCCTTTGCTGAACTACGCTGCACCCAAACGGAATGATGCACAACCTGGCAATTTGTTGCCTTAGTTGTACAGATCCCAGCAAGGGGGCAAGTACCCAAGGGGCACAACTCCGCGCTGCGGCAGTAAACTGCCGAGTCGCGCTAAGCACCCAAAGGGCACAAGTCTCGCCATGGCGCTATGCATCAGGTCTCGCTAAGGAGTGAATGAGATGACGCAGGAATCTTACGCCGCTAAAATACAATCCTTGGCGGAACAACTGGCCGAGTTGGACGATCAGGAACTCGATCTTGTCCAGCACACCATCCGGGCCATCCGTAAATCGCGGACAAAAGATTTTCATTTTTACGGAAATTTTCTCGATATTGAACTGCCGGACCGGGATGATCTTGAGCAAGTGGCGAAAATGCGGCTGGGACCGCATGTCGAAAATTATTTTGGCGTTGCGCAGGGCGGGGCGGTCTACACGCTGGCTGACGTTTCGATGGGATATCTGATTTTGTCACGTCTGGAACCGGAGAGACGGGTGGCTACGCTGGAGTTGAAGATGAATTACATCCGGCCGGGAACGGGCGATGCGCTGCGCTGCAAATCAGAAATTCTCCACTGGGGCCGTAATACAATCGTTGCCGAATGCAAAATTGTCAACGATCAGGACCAATTGGTAGCTACTGCTTTGGGCACATTTTTTCACCAATGAGGCGGGAAACAAATCCAGGCGGGGAACAAATTCAGTGGCAAGGGGGGAACGATCATGAGAGAGGTTCATTACCAACAGATTGTCGACGCGGTGGCTGACATGTGCCAACGGGCCAATTACGATCTGGGGGAAGATGTGGTCAACGCTTTTAAGAGTGCTCTCGAAACGGAAGTATCCGAAACGGGCAAAGACGTTCTTTTGCAGTTGATTGAAAATGCGGAAATTGCATCGGCGGAACGGGTGCCGATGTGTCAGGATACCGGGTACGTTGTTTTTTTTTGTCGAACTGGGACAGGACTGCCACATCGTCGGCGGCAGCCTCTATGACGCCATTCATGACGGCGTGCGAAAAGGATACGGAGAAGGTTATTTGCGCAATTCGATTGTCGGCCATCCCCTGGAACGTGTAAACACAGGCGATAATGCGCCGGCTGTGGTGCACCTGGCACTGGTGCCCGGCGATAAACTCACTCTTCATATGACAGCCAAAGGCGGCGGCAGTGAAAACATGAGCGCTCTGAAAATGCTGAAACCGTCCGACGGACTGCAGGGGGTGAAAGATTTTATTCTTGACACGGTTCGCCAAGCGGGACCTAACGCGTGCCCGCCGATCATTGTCGGGGTCGGGATTGGCGGCACTTTTGAAAAATCGGCTTTGCTGGCAAAAAAATCACTGTTTCGCCCCATTGGTCATCGCAACCCGCTGCCGGAAATTGCCGCTTTGGAAGTAGAGATTATGGAACTGAGCAACAAACTGGGAATCGGCCCGCAGGGAATGGGTGGACGGACTACCGCACTCGATGTAAAAATCGAGATTTATCCGTCACATATCGCATCGCTGCCAGTTGCAGTCAATATCAATTGCCATGCCAGCCGACACAAAGAAGCGGTGCTTTAGGAGGAGAACATGTCAGCCAAACAAATTACAACACCGTTGACAGAAGAAACCATTTCGACTTTGCGGGCGGGTGACCGCGTCTTGATCAGCGGCACCGTTTATACTGCCAGGGACGCCGCTCATAAGCGCATGATCGAACTTTTGGAGCGAGGCGAAAAACTGCCGATCGATATCCAGGGCCAGACCATTTACTATGTCGGACCGACGCCTGCCAAACCGGGCCAGGTGATTGGGTCGGCGGGACCTACGACAAGCGGGCGGATGGACAAGTATGCGCCAACGTTGCTTGACCTTGGATTAAAAGGGATGATCGGCAAGGGATACCGCAACCAGGAAGTAAAAGATTCAATCGTCAAAAACAAGGCGGTTTATTTTGCGGCTGTTGGCGGATCGGGGGCGCTCCTGGCAAGGGCAATTAAAAGCCAGGAGATCGTCGCCTATGAAGATTTGGGACCGGAAGCGATCCGCCGCTTGACGATTGAAAACTTCCCTGCGGTTGTGATCAACGACATGTATGGGAACGATTTGTACATGGAAGGAAAAGAAAAGTACAGGGAGATCTAGCTGGTAAATCAGTTGCGGAAAGGGGGTGAGGATATGTCATTATTCCGTTCCTGGATGTTTGTGCCGGGAAACAGTGAAAGAAGATTGGCGAAAGTGGACGATCTGACGGCTGATGTGATTATTTTTGATCTGGAGGACGCAGTTCCCCTGAGCGAGAAACAAAACGCTCGGCAATTGGTTTGTCAAACGATACGGAACAGCCGCGCAGCATGCAGTTTTGTGAGAGTTAATGACCTGGCAAGCGGTTTTTTTGCGGACGATATAGCGGATCTGGCTGGTGTTTTACTTGCCGGCATCGTTCTCCCGAAGGCGAACAGCAGACAGGATATTCTGACAGCCGATCAGGCGCTGGCGGAAGCTGAGTCAAAAAGCGGCAGGCAATTGGGCGACATTGAAATTGTTCCTTTGATTGAAAGCGCTTTAGGACTCTACCAGGCGTTTGAAATTGCTGCATCAAGTCCGAGGGTCAAACGGCTTGCATTCGGTTCTGTTGATTTCACGCTTGACATCCAGGCGCAATTAACACACGAGGGGACCGAAATATTGTACGCGCGCTCCCATTTGGTTGTGGTCTCCCGGGCGGCAGGAATTGAGCCGCCGATCGACGCTGTTTTTGTGCAGATGAAAGACCGGGAAGGATTGCTGCGGGATACCAAATTGGCCAAGCAGTTGGGCTTTCAGGGGAAAATGGTGATCCATCCGGACCAAATCGGCATTGTAAACGATGTGTTTACGCCGACACAGGAAGAAATCGAAGAAGCAAAACGAATCGTCTCAGCATTTGACGAGGCTTTGCTTGAAGGTTCGGCCGCCATCCAACTGGACGGAAAAATGATCGATTATCCTGTGGCGGAGCGTGCGAAACGGATTGTCCGGCAAGCGGAGTTTTTGCAGCGGAACAATTGAGCAAATCGTATAAACTTACCAAAACGCAAGAATTGACCAAAAGTTTTCTATTATTATATTATTGTATTATTAACTGAGCTAGATAAACTAACTAGACAAGTCGAATGGAGGGTTATGTCTTGAAAAAAGGGACAAAAGTATTCTTGGGTATGGCATTGACTGCTTCCATGGCAGTTGTGACAGGTTGTGGCAGCAGCAGCAATAATGCAAGCCCGTCAAATTCCGCCAACTACACAAAAGAGAAACCGTTGGTGATCAAGTTTTCACACGTGGTGACGGCTGACACCCCGAAAGGGAAAGCGGCTACTAAATTTGCTGAATTGATGGCGCAAAAGACTGACGGTCGTGTGAAAGTAGAAGTGTATCCGTCTTCCCAGTTGTACGGAGACAAGGATGAGCTGGAAGCGCTGCAGGCTGGCAATGTCCAGGTGATCGCGCCTTCTATGACAAAATTGGTCGGTTTTAACCCTTCGTTCCAAATTACGGATATGCCGTTCCTGTTCAAAAACCATGATTCGGTTGTGAAATTCTGGGATGGGGATCTTGGCAAGAAATTGCTCACCAGTCTGGACAGCAAAAACCTGAAAGGTCTTGCCATGTGGGAAAACGGTTTCAAACAGTTTACTTCCAACAAACCGATTTCCAAACCGGAAGATTTTGCGGGGCAGAAATTCCGTACGCAGGCAGGAAAAGTGCTGGATGCCCAGTTTAAAGCATTGGGCGCCGCTGGGGCTACCATTGCATTTGGTGAAACCTATAACGCTCTGCAACAGGGTACGGTAGACGGCGAAGAGAACACATGGAATAACATCGATACACAAAAATACGAAGAAGTTCAAAAGTATCTGTTGGTTTCCAACCATGGCCGCGTCGACTATGCGGTATTGACTAACAAACAATGGTATGATGCGCTGCCGGCTGATATCAAGAAAGCGTTTGACGAATCGATGGCAGAAGCGACCAAGTTGGAAAGACAGCTTTCTGTGGATGAGGATAAGGCTTCTGAAAACAAACTTAGAAAGTCTGGCAAGCTGCAGATTATTGAAATGACGGATGCGCAACGTCAAGAATTCGTGAAAAAGATGGAACCGGTTTACAAACAATATGAATCTGTGATCGGTAAAGAATATATTGACGGCGCGCGCAATATGTAATTTGTGCAAGTAAGTCGAGGAGAGGCCTGCGCAGGAAGTTTGCGCAGGTCTTTTTTTTCGGCTTTTATTTCCAGGTTTTTTGTGCTGAAAATGTCGAACCTTATCGGAAAAAATAGACTTTCCCGCGAAACGGAAATTGGTAGAATGAGAAAGGGGACAGGCAAGGAGGCGGCAGGATGACTCACATGCAAAATTTACATATCCAGAAATGGATGGAAACGGACCACCAATTGATAAAATCATATTCAGAATGCATTGTAGTTCTTGATCCGAACGGTGTAATCTTGTCCATTAATGAGAAAACACTTGCTATTTTGCTCGAAGATCGGTTCAAGTGTGATGAATTGGTTGGCTGTTCGTATAAAGTATTGGAAACGGATGAAACAAGGGAGTTTATCAGGTGCTTGTGCAATTCGCCAATCGGTGAATCGGATGTACCGTGGAATGATCGAATCTGGTTGGTTAAAAAAAGTCATCTGTTTGACGAACAGAACACCCTGTTGGGAATTACCTTTTGTCTGCAGGATGTAACCGTTCAGCGGAAAGCGGAGGAACGGACAAGACAATCCGAAAAGTTTGCCGTTGTCGGACAACTGTCTGCCGGTTTGGCACATGAATTATTAAACCCGCTTACTGTAATTAAAGGGTATCTGCAGCTATACGAAAAGAATCAGGTCGTACGATCGGACTCCTGGTCTCTTTTATTGCAAGAGGTGGAAAAAGTGGAATCGCTGGTTAACGATTTTCTGCTTTTGACCAATCCGTCGGCACCCAAATATGAACGATTCAATCTGGCCGAAACGCTGGCTGATGTTGTTGCTTAATACGATTGGATCGCCCGGCAAAGAAACATTTCTGTAGATCTGCAGGTTGCGGAAGATGTCGCGGAACTGTTGGCTGACCCCCATCAAATTCGTCAGGTTTTTGTCAATCTGTTGTCGAATGCGTTTGACAGTTTGTTGACAGGCGGTCATCTTATCATTCAAGTCCGGGAAGAAGCGGAATACATCCAAATTTCCTTTTCCAACGATGGACCTGTAATTCCGGATGAAATCCGGAAGCGGATTTTTGAACCGTTCTTTTCAACGAAAGCCTATGGGATCGGGCTTGGTCTGCCGATCACATATCGTATTGTGGAAAATCATAATGGGCAAATTTTGATGGAAAGCAAAGAGGGGCAGGGAACAACTTTTACTGTCGTGCTCCCTGTTATACCAACCTGACTTTAAAACCGATCCATAAAGTGGCCAGCAAACCAGCCACAAGCAAAAAGCCTGCCGCTGCACGTGAAAAACGAAAACGTTCAGTCGGCAATCCAACTGCCGCTGACATGAGGAACCCGCCTATTAACCCCCCGATATGTCCCGAGTTGCTGATTTGCGGAATGGCGAAACCAAGCAGCAAATTAACCAGCAGCGTGCTCCAGACGGCGCTGCTCATTGTGCGCCGGAAAAAGTCCCGACGCTGTGTTCCAAAATAGAGCAGAGATCCCAAAATGCCAAAGATAGCTCCAGAAGCGCCAACTGTCGGATAGGGTGAAAAAGCGAAGCTTGCTACATTGCCGACAATTCCGGATACGAGAAAAATCAGCAAAAAACGGTTGCTGCCGTAAATCCACTCTACGTCACGCAGGGAATAGAGCGCAAAGCAATTGACAATCAGATGCAAAAAAGAAGCATGCAGAAACATAGGTACAAATAACCGCCAATAGTCTCCTGCGAGAATCAGGCGATTCACCTTGGCGCCGAAACGAACCAGCACATCAATGCCAATCTGGCTTTCCGTTGCTGCCATCCAGAGAAACACTCCAATGATAATTCCAAGTAAAGAATAGACCGCTTTGGAAGAATGTTGAACATAGACGTTTCTCCACTCCGACTCCCGTTTTTGCAGCGTTTGTTGAATGTCCTCCTGCAATATTTCGGGGTGGCTTTGCGATTCGGAAAACGCTTCCCGAACCGCCGATTTTGGCAGAATTCCTTTTGAAAACCAGGGCAAATTGGATGTAAAGCTGCCTGTTTCCAGTTCGATCCAAGCTGAAAAAACCGAAACATCGGGTGAGATTTGCAGCTTTTCCAGTTTTTCTAACTGTTTTTGTAATTCCAAACCAGGAGCCGTTTGGAAAAGGATAATTTGCAGAACGGTCAGGCCCCGATACGGATGGTCCTGCAGAATCTCTGCCGCTTCAGCAAACGAGGTCTGCAAGAGATTCTCGAAGGAAGTCGCGGTTTCATACGGGATAATACGGATTAATGTACCGCGCCCAGCGTACGCTTTAAATAAAGTTAATTCGGGATATACCACGCCTGGCGGAAACCAGCTGTAGCTTTGTTTTTGCACCATATGCCGGGCGAACGCCAATTGAAATGAATCCATGCCATCCATCACCTCGCTCCCCCACAGTTTCTCTTATTCTTTGGCATTGCGCAAGGGTTATGCGATATTTTGATGCTGTTCATCCTGTTCATCCGCGATCGGTTTGGTTGATTTTTCAATTTAGAAGCTTTATAATTTTAATCGAAAGGTTTTGTATTGTTCATTACATCCAACGGGAAACATGCAATGTAAAATGATTAAACAAAGGTTTGCTTGCATGACAGACCGGATGTTGGTGATACTAATTTTGATTATGGATTGGAGGGTTTTATATGGAAGATATACGTCAACGCGTGCAGGACGCACTTGATAAAATCCGCCCCGGTTTGATGGCTGACGGTGGCGATGCAGAATTGATCGATGTCGACGAGCAGGCAGGGGTGGCTACCATTCGAATGGTGGGCGCTTGCGGCGGCTGCCCGATGTCTACCATGACACTGAAGATGGGAATCGAGCGGACCATCCGGGCTTCTGTTCCTGAAATTAAAGAAGTCGTAGCGGTATAACAGACGAACGGAAGGAGGCCTATAAAATGGCTGCTGACGTAATTGCAAAAGTAACAGATGCTACGTTTGAACAAGCTGTCCAATCAGATAAACCCGTACTGGTTGATTTTTGGGCAGAGTGGTGTGGGCCATGCAAAATGCTGGCGCCTATTTTGGACGAAATTGCGGTTGAAAATCAAAACAGGCTGACAGTTGCCAAATTGAATGTTGATGAAAACCCAAACATCTCTCAAAAGTATGGCATCATGTCGATTCCCACATTGCTTGTTTTTAAAAACGGTGAAGTAGTGAAAAGCCTTGTCGGTTATATGTCCAAAAAGGACCTGCTCGACAAGCTGGCTGATGTGATGTAATCGAAACTGACAATAGTCGTGCCCGCTTGGTGCACGACTTTGTTGTTTTTCCGGAAAGGGGTTTACTTGCTTGCGAATCGGTGCAAACGTTTCCATAGCGAAAACGGGACTATTGGCTGCTGTAGAAGAAAGCATCTCTTATTTGGCGGATACGTTTATGATTTACACACGGTCAAACAGGGGCGGCAAAGCACGCCCAATTGAATTGTTCAACCGTGATCAGGCGTATGAAAAAATGCGACTGCACAACATTGCGGATCCTGTGGTGCATGCACCGTACTTGATCAATTTGGCATCTCCCGTTCAAGATACCTGGGAATATGGTGTCGAACTGCTTGGGGAAGATATTAAACGAACCTCCTATCTGGGGATTCGTTATGTGGTGTTTCATCCGGGCGCACATGTTGGACAAGGCGTCAGTTATGCCTTAAAGCGGATTGCAGAGGGCCTTAACGAAATCCTTACGGGTGAGGAAGATGTGTTTGTCTGCCTGGAAACGATGGCAGGCGACGGGTCCAAAGTGGGGAACAGCTTCGAGGAAATTGCTGAAATTATTTCCCTGGTCAAGCATAAGGACCGATTAGGGGTCTGTGCGGACACATGCCACCTTTATTCGTACGGATACGATATTGTGAACGATTTTGATGGCGTGATGCAAAAGTTTGACGACATCATTGGCTTGGATCGTTTGAAAGTGTTTCATATCAACGATTCCAAGACGCCGTTTGGCTCGCGTAAAGACCGTCACGAAA
Organism: Effusibacillus dendaii; assembly: GCF_015097055.1. Taxonomy (NCBI): domain Bacteria; kingdom Bacillati; phylum Bacillota; class Bacilli; order Caryophanales; family Alicyclobacillaceae; genus Effusibacillus; species Effusibacillus dendaii. Next base: position 1,318,971 of record NZ_AP023366.1, on the reverse strand, counting down.
ATATTGGATTGGGTTCGATCGGAACGGACGCGATGATGCGGATTGTGCATCATGATCTTTTGGCGGACATGCCACTGATTCTGGAAACTCCGGAAGGCAGGTATAAAGAGGAAATTGCCTATCTGCGACGGGAAATCGATCGCCCCAGTTATCTGGAATAACACTGTTCAAGAGGTGTACAAACCGGTATAATAAAGTTTACAAACATGTTCTATACTTTACAGTCTATGGAGGTTGCGATGTTTTCACAAATTGGTGTTCCCGGTTTGATCCTTATATTGATCATCGCTTTGATTGTGTTTGGTCCAAGCAAACTGCCTGAATTGGGCAAGGCGTTTGGCCGTACGCTGCGGGAATTTAAAGATGCGACGAAAGGTCTTGTTGATGGCGATGACAAACCGTCGGTCGACACGAACAAGGCAACTGCTGACAAGCCGCAGGATTCAGCGGTCAACAAAGCAGTTTCACATGCAGAAGCAGAAAAGCCTTCTGCAGAGGTAAAATAAACTGGAGTACATGAGAAAAGGGGCTGTCCCGAAAGTCATGTGAATGACTAAGGGATTGCCCCTCTTTTTGGTCCCGTTTTTATAAAACATACCATAAATGAATTGCAAGCAAAGCGGTAAACAACACGGCAATCCAACGGTGCACGACACGGCTTAGAAACGGACTGGACATCAATCCGATTCCGTCTATCGCCAGAATGGAGAGAGTCAGCAGGCTCAGCGCGCCGCTGATCGAATAACGGTTCCAACCGTAACCGGTTTTAACGAAAGCGTATGCATGGATCAGGACGATGCCCAATGCGAATAAACCGCTCATCATATGCAACGGTCGCAGTATACGAACAGTCATGGTAAGGGAAGCGCGGGCTTTTTTCGGCATTTTGATGTAATCGCGCGTCAAAAAAAACCATAAAATCCCGTGCAGCATGGTAAATATGGCAAACACCATCGCCGTGATGCCGAATACTTTTCCGTTTGGTCGCCAATCTGGGGCGAACGGAGTCAGAATCCAGATACCCAGTATGACAATCAAGAGAAGTATATAGAACGAAATACTGTTGCCAATTGTTTCAAATCGTGCCAGAAACCGATCCAATCGCGTTTGCCTGATCATGATAGCCACTCCTTTCGGGACAATCCATATTATAACGATTGCTTCCGCAAAAAACTAGAATCAATCAAAGCTGCGTGAATTTTTTTTGACACACACGTCCCAACTCGTAGTATACTTTTATTGTAAATAGGTTTTGTGTTTTAAAGTAATTCAGGTATATAAATAGGTGTAAGGAGTTGACAGCATGGGACAAGGAAAGAAAGGAATGCCTGTTGAATACCCTGTCACCTTGCATGTGAATGATGAAGAACTCCTGACGATTCAATTGACGCCCGTTCAACTGGAAGAGTGGACAATTGGTTTTTTGTTTGGTGAAGGTATGATCACTCGACCAGATGAACTTGAAAAAATCGTGATCGACGAAGATCATGGGATGATCTGGACCGATATAAAAGGCGATGTGAAACGGCGTTCTGCTGAAGGAAAAAAACGTTTCCTAACTTCTGGCTGCGGAAAAGGAATTACCTTTTCCTCTTTTGAGGACGCGTTTTCTTTGCGCCCTGTTAACCCGAGCGTCGTGGTGAAACAGGAGCTGCTGACAGAGTGCATGCGTTTTATGTACAAAGAAGCTGTCTTGTACCAAGAGACTGGAGGCATGCACGCCGCTGCTGTAGCTTCATCATCAGGACCGTTATTTGTGAAAGAAGATATCGGTCGTCACAATGCAGTGGACAAAGCGATAGGCACATCATTGAAAATGGGGCTTGATCCGAACGATATTTTTATTCTGACAACTGGCCGCATCTCCTATGAAATGGTTACAAAAGTAGCCCGTTTTGGGGGCAGTGTAGTGGCTTCCCGGACGGCAGCGACAGACCAGGCAGTTCGCTTGGCGGAAAAACTGGGGATTGAAGTCGTTGGTTATATCCGTGGACAGATGATGCAGGTTTATACGGGAGGGTCCCGGATCCTGCCATCTGCTTCCGAAGCGGAATTACATGTACGATAAAGAGAGGTTCATTAACTTTCGCTTGAAATTTGAAAGATTCGTAAGCATGATAGTTTGTGAACCCTTTTTATATAAGTTTTCACATCAAGCAAAGCAGGAAGGAGTAGAGGCGATATGGCGATTTCCCGCCGGGAGTTTTTAAAACGAACAGGTGTGGCTGCCGCTGGGCTGACAGTCGCATCGATCGGTGGACTAGACATTAAACCGGTGCAGGCGCGGGTAAACAGCATCAAACTGAGCGCTAAAAAAGGGAAACAGTATCCGAGTGTATGCCCGTATTGTTCTGTTGGCTGTGGTTTAATTATCACATCCGATGAAAAAACGGGACAGATCATCAATATTGAAGGGAATCCGGATAGCCCCGTCAATCTGGGCTCGTTGTGCCCGAAGGGTGCCGCTTCTTATCAGTTGGTACACAATGAGAACCGGCAACAAAAAGTATTGTATCGCGCCCCTGGCGCTACCGAATGGCAAGAAAAGCCGCTTGATTGGGCCTATGACCAGATTGCGCAACGAGTGAAGGAAACTCGTGACAAGTACTTCATAGAAACATTCGAGGGCAAAAAAGTAAACCAGAACCCGGCGATTGCCTCACTTGGCGGATCGACGATGGAAAACGAGTGGAACTACGTGTGGGCCAAATTGATGCGCTCACTCGGTGTCGTAAACCTCGAAAATCAGGCTCGTATTTGACACAGCTCGACTGTGCCCGGTCTGGGCACCAGTTTTGGCCGTGGCGGTGCCACGACAACGCCGCGTGATATGGCGGAGAGCGATTGTATCATCATCATGGGCTCAAACTTTGCAGAGAATCACCCGGTCGGTTTCCGATGGGTCATTCAGGCGCGCGATAAAGGAGCCCGCGTCATCCATGTCGATCCCCGCTTCACGCGGACATCGGCGATGGCTACTGACTATGTTCCGATGCGTTCCGGAACCGATATTGTGTTCCTGGGAGCATTGATTAACTATGTCATCAGCAACGAGAAGTATTTTAAAGAGTATGTTGTGAACTATACGAATGCCCCGTTCCTCGTACGGGAAGATTTCAAGGACACAGAGGACCTGGACGGTCTGTTCTCCGGCTTTAACGCGGAGAAGAAGGTCTATGATCAATCCACGTGGGACTTTGAGCGGGATGAAGTCAAGCTCCCGAGTACGGAACCGCAAACGTTGACCGATAAGGTGGCGTATGCCATCAAGAAGGGTCGTCCAAAAATGGATCCCACTTTGCAGCATCCACGTTCTGTGTTCCAGATCGTGAAACGCCACTATTCCCGCTATACACCGGAATTGGTGGAGCAGGTTTGCGGCACACCGAAAGAGAAATTTCTGATGGTCGCAGAAACGCTTGCGAAAAATTCCGGTCGTGATCGGACTTCCGCATTTGTTTACGCGATGGGGTGGACGCAGCATACGGTCGGGGTTCAGATGATTCGTGCCGGCGGTATTCTGCAGGGCTTGCTCGGCAATGTGGGGCGCCCGGGTTCCGGAATCTTGGCATTGCGGGGTCATGCAAACGTGCAGGGTGCAACCGATATCTCCACATTGTGGGATACGTTGCCAGGCTACTTGCAGCTCCCGATCATCACCAAAAAGCACGATACATTTATGGACTATCTGAAAACCGAGTCGAAACCGACAGGCTGGTGGGTGCACACGCCGAAATATTTCGTCAGCCTGATGAAAGCATGGTACGGTGATGCAGCAACGGCAGATAACGATTACGGTTATGATTACCTGCCAAAGCGCACGAAAAACCATTCCCACTACAACATGTTCCTTGACATGTATAACAAGGTGATCAAAGGATTTTTCGTGATGGGACAAAATCCGGCTGCTGGCGGTCAGAATGCCACTTTCCACCGGAAAGCGATGGCACGGTTGGATTGGATGGTCGTCTGTGATCCGTTCCTGACGGAAACGGCTACTTTCTGGAAATCGGCGCCGGAAGTCGTAAACGGAGAAGTGAAGCCGCAGGATATTAAAACAGAAATCTTCTTTATGCCAACTGCCGTATTTGCCGAAACGGATGGCAGCTTTACGAATACCAACCGGATGGCTCAATGGAAGGAAAAAGCGGCCGATCCGCCGGGAGATGCGCGTTCTGATACCTTCTTTACCTACGAGCTCGGTAAGCGGCTGAAAGCGTTGTATAAAGACAGTACGCTGGATCGCGATTGGCCGATCAAAAACATGACTTGGGATCATTATGCTCCGAATCCGAACGATGGATGGAAAGTGCACGAGCCGAATGGTCATGCGATCGTTAAGGAAATTAACGGCTATACGGTCAAGGATGGCAAGCCGGTTGCCGGTTTTGCGGCATTGAAAGACGACGGTTCAACCGCCTGCGGGGCATGGATTTACAGCGGTATCATGACCGAAGATGGGAAAAACAAAGCGGAAAACCGCAAAGGTGACAACTATATGTCACTCGGTTGGGGATTCTGCTGGCCTTCCAACCGCCATAACATGTATAACCGCGCATCCGCCGATCTGGACGGTCGTCCGTGGTCTGACCGCAAAAAGCTGGTCTGGTGGGATGATGTGAAGAAAACGTGGACCGGTCTCGACGTGCCAGACTTTGTGGCAAACAAAGCGCCTAATTCCCCAGGCAAGGATGAAGGAATTGGCATGGATTATCTGTCCGGTAATGATCCGTTCTTTATGCATCCGGACGGGCGGCTGCAGTTGTTTGGTGGATTGGCTGACGGTCCGTTGCCGACTCACTATGAACCGGTTGATACGCCTGTAGCGAACCCGCTTTATAAACAGCAGAACAATCCGGCAGCTACCTACTTTAATGTTGATAACAACAAGATTCATGGTATTGCAAACGAGAAATACCCATACGTGATGACAACGTACCGATTGACAGAACACCATCTGTCCGGTCCGATGTCACGCTGGCTGCCGTGGTTGGCTGAATTGCAGCCGGAACTGTTTGTCGAACTCAGTCCCGAACTGGCTGGCCAGTTGAGCATTAACAACGGTGAATGGGTAACGGTTGAAACGGAACGCGGTAAAGCGGAAGCGAAAGCGCTTGTCACACGCCGCATGCGTCCGCTTAAATTGGGCAGCAAAACCGTTCACGAAATCGGCATGCCGATTCACTGGGGTTATGCCGGGGTTGCCAAAGGCAGTATTTCAAACGAATTAACTTTGATGGTCGGCGATCCAAACGTCACCATTCACGAATCAAAAGCATTCACGGTCAATCTTCGCAAGGGCCGTATCAAGCAGGGGGTGTAATCGATGGCTGAACAGCAAATGGGGATGTTCGTCGATACATCTACCTGCCACGGCTGTAAAGCATGTCAAGTAGCCTGTAAAGAATGGAACGAACTCCCGATGGAAGACGAAATCAAATTCCTCGGAACCAGTTATGACAATACGGGACATTTGTCTGATACGAACTGGCGTCATGTCAAGTTTGTAGAACTGTTCAGCGAAGACCGCAGCGATGCTCGCTGGCTGTTCCTGAGCGATTCCTGCAAACACTGTCAACACGCCGGATGCATGGAAGTATGCCCGACCAACGCGATCATCCGTACTGAGTTTGACACGGTATATATCGATCAGGATACGTGTATCGGGTGCCGCTATTGTATTACCGGCTGTCCGTTTGGCGTGATTGAAATCAGCCACATTTCCGGTACGGCTCAAAAATGTACGCTTTGTTACGACCGTCTGCAAGTCGGTCAGCAACCTGCTTGCGCGCAGGCATGCCCGACTGACTGCATCCAGTTTGGCGAAGTGTCCAGCCTGATGAAAATTGCGGAAGAGCGGGAAGTCCTGTTGAAAAACATGGGCCATAGCAAAGCGCAAATTTACGGGAAATCCGATATTCTGGGCGGGTTGAACGTATTCTACATGCTGACAGAAGAGCCGAAAGTTTACGGGCTTCCAGAGAACCCGCAGCTGCCGCAAAAGAACATGGCAAAAAGCTACATGTTCTCGGTGGCGGGCATGGTGGCGGCTGGAGTGCTTGCGCTGCTCGCATTCCGCAGCAAACGGATGAGCCAGAAAACAGATATTGATCAAGATCAATCCCATGTCGTGTAAGGAGGAATTGAGATGCCTGTAAATCCATATGATTACTTTACGCATCAAGTAACGTCTCCTGCATGGCATTGGGAAATTGTTTGGTATTTCTTCTTTGCCGGGATTGCAGCCGGGACATACATTACGTCCACGATCGCTCAACTCGCCGGAAGCAAAAATGATCTGCAGGGTGTGATTCGCGGTTATCTAATCGGATTTCCAGTCATTCTGATTTGTGGAATCCTGCTGGTGACCGACTTGGACAGCCCGACGCGATTCCTGCACATGTTATGGTATCCGCGCGAGAATATCCCGATGTTCAAGGCGCACTCCCCAATGTCAGTAGGTGGTTGGGTAGTTGGATTGTTTGGCGCGTTTTCTTTCATCGGTTTCCTGTACGCTCTGGTGAAGATGGAAAAAATCAAGACACCCTGGTTGGTGAAATTGACGTCCTTTTTCCACGAAAGCGCGTTTTCGAAACTGTTTTTGATTATCGGTATGCTGTGTGGATTCTACCTGGGAACCTATACAGGGGTATTGGCAAACACCTCCCAGCTTCCGGGCTGGACGGCAAGTCCGCTCTTGCCGGTTCTGTTCCTCGCTTCCGGAATGTCGGCTGGTATGGCGCTTATGCTGCTTGTTACGCCGAAAAAGAGTGAACTGAACGAATACAAGCACAAGCTGGAACGGGCTGACAAATACATGGTGATTTTGGAACTTGTCGCTTTGGCGCTGTTCCTGATCACGCTCGGACAATGGGCAGGTAAAGTCACGACCGGATTTTACGGGTTCCTGCTCTGGGTTGGAGTCGTGCTGATCGGTTTGCTGCTTCCCTTGCTGTTGAAATGGAAGCCGAACCTGCTCGGCCATCGGACGACGCTTGTCAGCAGTTTGTTAATTTTGGTTGGCGGGTATGTCCTGCGCTATGTAGTGATCATGGGCCCGCAATCCGGTTATTTCGGATTCTAAAAATGCAAGACAGGAACTAGAGGAGGTGGACGGTTGTTCACCCCTCTTTTTTCTTCGGGAAAATAGGATACAATGAGGAATAAAGGAAAATCGGCAAACGCCGTAGAAGAAGGTGGTATGACACATGGCAGCCAAAATGAGTGTGCTGGATCAGGTGAAAAAGCGCTGGCAGCAGTTAACGGATAAAGAAAAACAGTTTAAAGACATTGCCAAGGTACATATCGACCTTGTGGAACGAATGGAAAAACATGCACCGCATGTCACTGCGTTTACCATGCCCAATGATGAAAAGATCGCCAAATTGAAAGCCAAAACACCGTTGATGGAAGGGGCGGAAGAGCAGGTCGATTTGCGTTTTGCAGTCGCATTGTTCCGTGATTTGACCGATTGGTCCGGCACGGGTGATGAAAGAAAACAACTGAAAAAATGGGGCAAATCGCTGTCCGATCAGGAGATTGAAAAGGTGTTGCGGGGCTGGTTAAAAGGTGATCTGGAACCGTTTACCCGCTGGACGCTTGAAAACCGCCTGCCGCAGGATGCCATAACCGTTCTCATTCAATACAGTTTATTGCCTACGCTTTACAAACATACGGAGGGACTGCTTCCCGACAAATCGTTTATGCTGGAAAGCTGGTCGGAAGGGTTCTGTCCGGTCTGCGGGGACCAGGCGGCGCTCGGCGAAATTCGGGATTCGGAGCGATTCCGCTATTTGCGCTGTATGTCGTGTGGCAGCGACTGGCCTTTTCGACGTATCAAATGCCCTGTATGTGACAACCACGATCACGAAAAACTGGAAAGCTTTCTGATCGAAGATGAGAAAACAGGTGGGACCTGGCAAGTGGACGTTTGTGAAGAATGCAAATCCTATTTGAAAGTATCGCACAAATTGCAGCCGTCTGAACCGGAGATGTTGATTTTGGATGATTTGTCGACCACTCATCTCGACATGTTTGCAGTTGAACAAGGCTATTATAAAGGCGGAAAACCGGATGGGACGCTTCAGTAAACAGGAGTCGGTTGGCATTGTGATTTTGGCTGGCGGCCGCTCAAGTCGAATGGGAACGAACAAAGCATTGCTGCCGATTGACGGCAAACCGAATATTCAACACATTCGTGATGTGTTGCGCGGCGTGCATGTGCGCCATCAGCCTGGTATGCCGCCAAACGGCGCCGAGCAGGATTTCCTGCCATGCCTGATCGTAACAAATGAACCGGATACATACCAATTCCTGGGGGAACGGATGGTAAGCGACAAATATCCGGGACTTGGGCCGTTGGCTGGTATTCAGGTCGGTTTGCAGGCCGCCGTGGCCGAATGGAATTTGGTAGTCGCTTGTGATATGCCGCTGGTGACGGCAGAGGCCGGGCAGTGGATGCTGCAGGTCGCGATTGGTACGGAACATCCGGATATAGATGCGGTGGTACCTGTTATCGAGGGACAGCTTCACCCGTTATTTGCCGTATATCATAAGCGTTGTGCGGAGCGGATCGAAGATATGCTTTTGAACAAGCAGCTTCGGATGGTGGAGTTGCTGCGTCAATTACAGGTCAAACAGTTGACCGAAGCGGATTTTCCGAACTATATCGATGTAAATCAGGTTTTTTTCAATATGAACACGCCCGATGAATGGCGGCAGGTTCAGCAATGGATAATGGATGAGGGGAGGAACGGGAATTGAAGTTTTTTCAGGTTCATGAAACGAGTGACGTGTTGCGTCTGATTGAAGATACGTACAAGCCGTTGGAACGGACCGAAGAAGTTTCTCTGTATGAGGCGTTTGACCGTGTTCTTGCGGAGGATGTAGTGGCGTCGGAAGACGTTCCCGGCTTTGACCGTTCAACGGTCGACGGGTATGCGGTGCGGGCGCAGGATACGTATGGCGCATCCGAATCGATGCCGGCTTTTCTCGATGTGTCAGGTGTGATCGAGATGGGAAAAGAGGGAGGAGCGATTGCTCCGGCGAAAGCCAAATACATCCCGACCGGCGGCATGATGCCATCCGGCGCCGATTCTGTTGTAATGGTGGAACATGCGGAAGAAGTGGGATCGCTCCTGAATGTGCACAAACAGGTGGCTCCCGGCGAAAACGTAATCAAAAAAGGGGAAGACATCCAAGCCGGATCTCGCGTCCTGCAGCGGGGGCACCGTCTGCAGCCGCAGGATTTGGGTGTACTGGCGGCTGCGGGTGTGTCTCGCGTAAAAGTGTTCGCCAAACCGGTCGTGGGGATTTTGTCAACCGGTGATGAAATCGTACCGCCTGAAACCAAGCAGCTACGACCGGGCGAGGTACGTGACGTCAATACGATTACGATTGGCGCCGCTTTGCAAAGCATGGGGGCGGATGTCCTGTATGGCGGCATTGTGAAAGACGATTTACAGGAATATTTGCGACGGGCCCGCGAACTTTTTGAAAAAGTGGATCTGTTGGTGATGTCAGGTGGCAGTTCGGTGGGAACCCGCGATTTCAGCGTACAGGTGATGGAAGCGCTGGGCGAACCGGGGATTTTGGTGCATGGGATTTCCCTCAAACCGGGCAAACCGACTATTTTGGCGAAGGCGGGCCACAAGCCGGTTGTGGGGCTGCCGGGACACCCGGTATCGGCATTGATTGTTTTCGATCTGGTGGTAAGACGGATTGTGAACCGTTTGTACGACAGAACACCGCATCCATTCGATCCACGCATCCGGGCGCGGTTGAGTCGCAATCTTCCGTCTGCTGTCGGCCGATCCGATTATGTTCGAGTTCGGCTTGAAAAAAGGGACGGTGAAATGTGGGCGATTCCTGTTTTTGGAAAGTCAGGTCTGATTTCGGTGATCAGCGAAAGTGACGGCGTGATCGAAATCCCTGCACGGAAAGAGGGATTGCTGCAAGGTGAATGGGTGAATGTCAATTGTTTTGTGACAGAGAGGGGGATCGTCAGTGAAGAGGAAGATCTATCTGGAAGACACTCCGCTCAAAGAGGCACAGAAGAAACTCCTGACTGCTGTTGAATTTGCAGCTCGTATGGAGCGGATTCCTACGGTGGACGCGTTGGGGCGCGTGACGGCCGAACCGATTTTTGCCGTGGTGTCGATGCCCAACTTTCATGCGTCGGCGATGGACGGTATCTCGGTAAAAGCAAGTCAAACGTATTCGGCGCATGAAAAAAACCCGTTGCGGCTGAAAAAAGGGGTCGACTTCCGAATTGTCGATACGGGCGATCCGATTCCGGATGAGCACGATGCGGTTATTATGATCGAAAACGTACATATGATTGATGAAGACACATATGAAATCATCGAACCGGCCAGTCCCTGGCAGCATATCCGGCAAATCGGCGAAGACGTGGTTGCGGGCGAACTGATTGTGCCTGCCAGTCATGTGCTGCGTCCTGTCGACTTGGGCGCGCTGCTGGCGGGTGGGGTACTGGAAGTGCCTGTTGTATCAAAGCCGCAGGTGGCGATCATTCCGACAGGAACCGAGTTGGTGCCGCCGCGCAGGCGAATCGAACGGGGAGAAATTCCGGAATTTAACGGGACTGTATTTGCCGGCTATGTGCAGACATGGGGCGGAGAACCCGTTTATCGAGGAATTGTGGAAGACAACTACGAGAAAATAAAATCGGCTGTCCAGTCGGCTGTGGAAACATGCGATATCGTGCTGTTGAATGCCGGATCGTCTGCCGGATCGGAAGATTTTACGGTTCACGTGATCGGGGAACTCGGTGAAGTGCTGACGCACGGTGTGGCGACCCGGCCGGGCAAGCCGGTTGTAGTAGGGATCGTAGACGGGAAACCGGTAATCGGGCTGCCTGGGTACCCGGTTTCTGCCTATTTGGCTTTGGAATGGTTTGCGAGGCCTCTGATTCATCATTATTTAGGGATTTCCGAAATCGAACGGGACAAAGTAAAAGTCACTTTGGGACGCCGTGTCGTGTCTGTGATGGGGGCGGAAGATTTTGTCCGTATGACGATTGGCGCGGTGGGCGGAAAATTGATTGCCAATCCGCTGACGCGCAATGCGGGTGTCACCATGTCCATGGTACGCGCGGACGGACTGTTGCGAATTCCGGCAACCAGCCTTGGATATGAACAGGGAGAAGAAGTGGATATTGAACTGTATCGGCCTCTGCAGCAGATCGAGAAAACAATGGTCTTGTCAGGAAGTCACGATATGACGCTTGATTTGTTGGCTACTGCGGTTCATAAAGCAGATCCGAACCGGTTCCTGTCTTCCGCGCATGTAGGAAGCATGGGCGGCATTTTGGCGATTCGCAAGGGAGAAGCGCATGCAGCGGGCGTTCACTTGCTGGATGAAAATACGGGGGAGTACAACGTTTCTTTTGCCAGACAGTATTTGGCGGATACGCCGTTTGTTCTGGTCAATTTGGTCTACCGTCAACAGGGATGGATTGTACCGCAGGGAAACCCCCGACATATACAAACGGTAGAGGATTTGCAGCAGGAAAATATCACGTATATAAACAGACAGCGAGGAGCAGGCACTCGTTTGTTGTTTGATTATTTGCTGAAACAGGCGGGTATCGATCCGCAACAAATTTACGGCTACAACCGGGAGGATTTCTCCCATTTAAGTGTAGCAGCTGCTGTAGCGGGCGGAACGGCGGATTGCGGATTGGGGATTTTGTCAGCAGCAAAAGCGTTTGGACTCGACTTTGTGCCGGTCGCGGAAGAACGCTACGATTTGCTGATGACCAAACAATTTTATGAAAGCGAAGGGGGGCAGGTATTGCGGTCTGTAATGGCGTCGGACAGCTTCAAGCAACAGGTTGAATCGCTTGGCGGGTACAGTTGTCGTGACACCGGAAGGCTGATTTTTGCCAGCTAGTTGGAGTTGCCTGATTGTTGACCATAAAGGAGGGGTTCACATGGCACTGCAAGATCAATTGCAGCAGATCGCTGCGCAAGCGTCAAATCGCGTGTCGAAAGAGTTTTTGCAGACCACTTCGAAAGAGATCCAAAACTTAAAAGGATCCCGGACAGCCATTGGGCTGCAGGCGGGGGATAAGGCGCCCGATTTTGAGCTCTGGGGTGCGGATGGAAAGACCTATCAGTTGTCTGACGCTTTGCATAATGGACCCGCCATACTGTCTTTTTACCGGGGTAGCTGGTGACCCTACTGTATCGCTGAACTTCGTGCGTTGCATGAAGTGTACCCGGATTTTCGGAAAGCGGGCGCACAACTGTTTGCCATCAGTGTGGAAAAGCCCGAGCGGATAAAAGAAATGGTGCAAAAACATGGACTCTCCTTCCCGTGCTTGTCGGACGAGGGGGGACAGACAGCGCGAAACTACAACATTCTCTGGGAGTTGTCGCCTGCTTTGCAGGCTCAGTATCGCGAAGGCCTGAAATTTGATCTCAGCCAGGTCAGTGCCAACTCCGGTTGGCATCTGCCGGTTCCGGCTACATTCATCATCGACCGGAACGGCGTCATCCGCTCGGCCTTAGTGGATCAGGATTTTACGAAACGGATGGAACCATCCGATATTTTGGATACGTTGAAAACGATTTGACCGATCATGTAACACTTCCTGAAGCGGCCTCACAAAGAGGGCCGCTTTGTTTTCGCAAAGCGGACGTACAGGCACCGCGTCTCGCGGACAGATGCGAAGGGCTGCTTTTCCTGTCGGGAAATCGAAACCGACTTTTCGACGGAGTATCACATACGCCGTGTCTCACTTGTCTTAAAGCGAAGTCGGTTTCTCCTTCCTGCCATCGGAAGCAAACGCATCTGAATCCGGGTAAGCGATACCTGCACGTCCGTTCCGGCGTTGGTAGTGATATATCTGCGTTCGTTTACACGGTAAGGGAGCCGTTTATGCATGTGGCGTGCAGACGGTAGCCCTGTCTCCTGAGCGCGGTACTTTTACAAAGGAGGACCGCTCGGAACAAGTGATTCGCGGCGTATGTGATACACCGTTTCGGGATGGACAGAAAAATCCCTCCTTGTCCGAAATCTCTGAGTGAAGCAGAGAAAACATCAAGGGAGAGATTTTCTGTGAATAAAAAAATCACTTCGGCGTTTCTAGCGTCAATCGTTTTAAGCGGTACGGTTCCTGTTATCGCAGTCGGAGCAGCAACCGCAACCAACCAGAGTGTTACGATTACGGAAACAACACCAGCAACAGGTAACGCAACAACGGCAGGCACCACCACAACCGCTGTGGACCCTGAATCGTTTTTGTATAAACTGAGGGAGTTACTTGCTCAACTTCACCTGGCCTTTACGTTTAAGGATCAACAAAAGGCAGATTTGCTGCTGAAGCAGGCAGACCAAAAGCTTGCCGAACTGCAAACGCTGAATCAGGCAGGGAAAGTCGGCTATAACGAAAAGTTTGTTCATGACATTGATGACGCTCTGAGCAAAGCGGAAGAAGCATTGGAACAAGCCAAGCAGGCGGCGAAAGCAAACAAAGATGAAACGGTGAATGTGGAGGTTGCCAACAAGGAACAAGCTGCGATTCTGGCTCAAAAACATTCGATTGCCGTACTGCAAATGTTGCTTGCGAAAGTGCCTGAAGAAGGCAAGGAGGAAATTCAAAAAGCGCTCGACAAACAAGTTGCCGAATTGGCAAAAAAGGGAGTCGTGATGGAACTGCCCGTCCATACAGAAGGTGGCAACCAGGCGGGGAACGCGACAGTCACAATTTCGGAAAATGGTGCAGGTACAACTCCGAACAACACCGACTTGGCCAATAACGCCAACACGTCTTCGAATATCATCATCGGGGCGAATGACGCCAATACGTCTTCGAATATCACCGGTATGAATCACCACGATAACGGACTGCATCTCGGGCAAGTGAAGCATCGGAATAACGATGACAACGAACAACACGGCAAGCAGCACAACAAGAAAGAACACGAGGATGACTGATTTTTTGAATTCATTAGGCGGAAGCCCTTTATGACAAAATGGCGTATCCGAACCCAGTGTTCACGCGGGTTTAGATACGCCATTTATTTCTCTACTCCTTGGCTAAAAAGTTAATATCCTGCAGCAAGCTGTTTTCACCATGAGAACCTTCCTCGACGTCGAGGGCATTGCCTCGAAAAGAGCCGTTAATCACTCTTCGGACGATATTGTTTCGATCCGTTTCCACAATGGTATAATCTCTGCCTTGTGTGTCAATTTGACCGGAATGATTCAGTTTGAGGCCGAATCCGGAAGAAATTTTGGCGGAATCTCCCTTTGGGAACCACCAGCCGCTAAGATCGGCTTTGTAAGTTGTTTGGTATTCGCTGATCAAATCAGGAGACAGCCGTTTATCAAGCGGAACAGGAACCAATACGACATCTTTGCCGAATAGCCCCTTTTGTTTTAAGGTTTGCTGCAAATGTATCATATCTTGAACAGCCGCAGAAGATTCATAGTTAAAGAAATACACGACCCGCACCTTATGGGACAGATCAAAAAAATCGGCCGTTTGCCCAGCCTGATTCATTACCTGAAAATGCGGAGCTGTATTATTCACCGGCGGACGTGCCGTCGCCCACTGAACCCAATAATAGATCCCTCCGATAAAAGCTAAAACCAACAGAACCACGATGGAAGTAAACCAGTGTTTTTTGATGATGTGGACCATAGTAAATTTACACCTGCTCTTCCTGCCTAACACTGAAAATAGTAACGAAAAAAGTATACCATAATTTTCGAACAGAAAGAATAAGCCCCTGCATGGCGGAACTATACGCAACGCAGGAGCCTCTTTTTCCTTTGGGGTTAACGTTTTATGCAAGTTATATCAGAAACATCGTAAATATCGTTGTTACGACCAAACCGAGCAGGACGGGGAGCAAATTGCGGCGTGCCAGTTCAAACGGATCGACGCCGCAGATGGCAGCTGCCGGAATCAGCGCCCAGGGAATCAACGTTCCGCCGCCGACCCAGATGGCGGCAATCTGACCGAGTGCCGTCAATGTGGCCGTGCCGCCATGAATTGCCGAGCCAAACAGATGACCGATCGATCCGGCCAGTGAAATACCGGAAAAACCGGATCCGTCAAGACCGGTGATCGCACCGACAATCGTCAGTGTAACAGCCGCAATTCCTGAATTTAATGGGACTGTATGGGCCAGCGCCACTCCGAGATCGTTTACGATGCCAAGCGATCCCTTTGGCAGCACGTCGCCAATAATTTTCCCGATGCCCGAATCTCCCAAGTAAAAGAAAGCAGCGATTGGAATTACAGGCCCGAACACTTTAAAACCGAATTCAAACCCTTCAATCAAATAACGGGTGATTGTCTCCATTCGCTGTGTTTTATGATGCAGCAAAGTGGTCAAAATCAAAATCAGCACAGTCGTGCCGCCCAACAGCGCCGTTGCATCGCCGCCTGTCAGGTGAAGCGACAGCATAGCGATGATATCCAGCAGGAACAGAAGCGGAACCAGCACTGCCAACCATTTCACGGAAGGGGAAACGGCAGAGGGGGGACGGCCTGACAACTCGTTCAATTGCGTTTGGTTCACTTGCAGGATCCCCGCTTTTAAATCTTTGCGCAATAACCAATACGCAATGACAGTGGTAACAATTCCCATGATGAATACGAGCGGCACGCTGGCCGAAATGACTTCGGAAACCGGAATGTTGGCCGCTTTCGCGGTAATCGACGGTGCCCCCTGAATGACAAAATCCCCCGACAGCGCGATCCCGTGGCCAAACAGGTTCATCGCCATCGCTACTCCCAAAGCAGGCAGTCCGACCCGCAGCGCGACAGGCAGCAAAACAGCCCCGATCAGCGCGACGCCAGGTGACGGCCAGAAAAACCAGGAGATTACCATCATCACAATTCCGATCACCCAGTAAGTGATACCAGGACCACGCATCAGTTTCGCAATCGGACGAATCATCGTTTCATTGACTCCCGAATTGGTTAACACTCTGCTCATGGCAACGATCAGACAGATTACCAGAATGGTTGGCAACAGTTCTGTAATCGCGAATATAAACCCGTTAAAAATACTGCTTAGTGCATGGCTCAGTGATCGGGTGGCCAGCAATGCGATTGCAAAAATCCCGATGACGCAAACCAGTGTGGTGTCCCGCCGCAACACCATCACAAGAATGATCAGCAGAATAAACAACAGATAGATCCAATGCAATGCGGTAAGTTCAATGCCCATACGCTATACACACCCTTTCATAGGCGGAAGCCCTGTGTAAAGCATGTATATTCAGGTGCGGCATGGGCTGAAAGTTGTCCGTTGCTTACTGATCGGCCAATTTGGCAAACGCCCGATCGGCGGCTTGAATCGTATATTGAATATCTTCCTCTGTATGAGCCGTTGAAACAAACCAGGCTTCATATTTGGAAGGAGCGAGACAAATGCCTTCTTCCAACATCAATTTGAAAAATCGGCCGAACTGCTCCCCGTCAGTCGACTGTGCATCGTCATAATTGCGAACCGGCTCCGTTCTGCCGAAATATAAGGTCAAGGCGCCTTTTATACGGTTTATCACAACCGGATGACCATATCGCTTTGCTGTCGCAAGCAATCCTTCTTCCAGCATTCGTCCCAACTGATCCATCCGATCGTATACGCCCGCTTCCTGCAGAAGTTCGAGACAGGCGATGCCAGCCGAGATGGATGCCGGATTGCCGGCCATCGTACCCGCTTGATAGGCAGGGCCGAGCGGCGCCACCTGCTCCATGATCTCCTGCCTGCCGCCGTACGCTCCAATGGGCAGACCGCCGCCGATAATTTTGCCAAGTGCTGTCATGTCCGGATATACGTTCAATAGATCCTGCGCACCGCCATAATGAAAGCGGAAGGCGGTAATTACTTCGTCATAGATCACCAGCGCTCCATAGCGATGGGTTAACTCATTGACGCCTTGCAAGAAACCGGGCTCCGGCGGCACCATCCCGAAATTCCCGACAATCGGCTCCACCAATACGGCTGCTGTTTCATGGCCCCAATGCTGCAGCGCTTCTGCCAGTCCTCCTAAATCGTTAAACGGTACGGTAATCACTTCGTTTGCAATCGATTGGGGAATGCCTGCCGAATCGGGGATCCCCAGTGTGGACGGGCCGGAACCGGCGGCGACCAGCACCAAATCGGAATGGCCATGATAACAGCCGGCAAATTTAATGATTTTATTCCGTTTCGTAAACGCCCGCGCCACGCGGATCGTGGTCATTACCGCCTCTGTTCCGGAGTTGACAAATCGAATTTTTTCCAAAGAGGGGATGGCTGACCGCAGCATTTTGGCAAAATCGATCTCGAGCTTGGTGGGGGTGCCGTACAGAAGCCCGTTTTCGGCTGCCCGTCCGATCGCTTTTGCGATATGCGGGTGGCCATGACCGTGAATCAAAGGCCCGTAAGCGGCCAGATAATCGATGTAGCGGTTGCCGTCCACATCCCAGAAATAAGCTCCTTTGCCCCGTTCCATAAAAACCGGCGCTCCGCCGCCAACCGCCTTAAAAGAACGGGAGGGCGAATTGACACCGCCAACGATGTATTGCAGCGCTTCTTGGTAATAGTGAACCGAATTTTGGAAATTCATTTTTTTGTTACCCCTTTTACGGAAAAATGATAAAATAAAACAAATAAAGCTTGTTGACTCGATTGTAAAACAAGATGTATAACTGGTGGTAGGGGGGAGTACCGTGAAACTGACCGGCAGAATCGTTCGAAAAAGAGCCTATTTTGACAGCGAAGACCGCAATATCAACTGTATCACGTTTCTTGAAATCGATGATGGCGTAGTCGTAAACGGAGATAAAATCAAAATCATTCCGATTCTTAGCGAAGATTCGCAAATCCCTCAGGCAGTAGGCGAAAGTGTGGAAGTGGAAGGGGAAATCCAGTTCAAACAGATCGTCACTTCCTCAGGAAAACGAAATTCTTCGCTCATGCCGATTCTACAGCCAAACCGAATTAATAAAGTAAGCGAAACCGCATAGAAAGCGCATTCAAACCCGTAACCGTCGAGTTTTGAACGGGTACCACGAATGTTTGCCGAAAATAGGGCCGACCCCATTTGAGTCGGCCTTTTCTGTTGCGTTTTTCCGTTGCTTTGGTGGGACAAATTTGTCAAAGACCTCCGAAAACCTGAGAGGCGAGCGAACTGAACAAAAACAAGGCGATGCCCAAAAAAACGAAAAGCGAATTTTTCCGGTTCTCCGTACGGTTTACCGCCGGGAGCAGGTCGGTGCAGGCTACATAGAGAAAAACTCCGCTCGAAAACGCCAGTGCAACACCAACCAGATTGTCCAGATGAATCGTTTTTCCCAGTAAGATAATGACCAAACCGCCAAGCAGTGTGGAGACTCCGAGATAAGCGGATGCGAGCAGCGCCCGTTTACGGGAGCCGTTTTTGGCAAGCGTCACCGATGCGATCGTCAAACCATCAGGGATTTTATGTAGAAGAACGGCGAAGAAAACCAGAATTCCCAACTTGATGTCCACTTCAAAACCGGATGCGACAGCCACACCATCAAAAAATGTGTGTGTCAGCATACCGATATAGATGCCGATTCGCGAACCGTACTCGTGCTCATGAGTTTCCTCGCCGAAATGGAAGTGAGTCGAGATTACGTTCTGAAACAAATAGACAACCAGAAAACCGATCAGCGCGAAGTAGATGTTGTGGGCGGAGGCCTGCAGGCTTTCCGGCAGCAGATCAAGCAGGCCGATCGACAGCAAAAAACCGGCGCCTATCGCCATGAAGGCGTTCAGTGCGGTGTCTGACCAAGACTTCTTCATTACGATCAATGCCCCGCCAAGCACATTGGCGATGGAGGTGACGATCACTAAAAGAATAATGCTGGCCGTGTGTGACATGTGCCGGTTCCTTCCCTGTTTTATTCTGCCTGGCAGGACGAACAGTACCCGTCTCTTTCAAAGCGGTGTCCCACACCTGTTTGCAAATCGTAATGGTTATTATGTAACGTTAACAGGGGGCGCTTGTCAAATACGCTCAGGAGACAGAGTTGCTGCTTCTTACGGAGTGAGGACCGTCATGCAGTGTATGCGAATGCAGATGTTTTTTGCCATCGCCCGCAGTGGACGTGCAGGTACCGCTCAAGCGGCAGCCGCACGCCCGCTTCGGCGTTGGGCTAGAGAACGCATCTCGTATGTGGAACAGCGTGTACAGTCCCGCACTCCGTAAAAGCTAGCCGCACAGACGGACTTTGTCTCTACAACAGAAAAAACCGTGGCCGTACAGGCCACGGACAGATTGATTTCAATTAAAACGTAAACTTGCCGCCAAACGTTTGATAGAGAAGCAATCCGTTCAATAGAATCACAATCGCTGCAATCAGGTAGGCCAGCGTATTGACCCACGGTTTGTTCGCGAATTCGCCCATTAGTTTCTTGGATCGCGTGAATAGGATCAGTGGCACAATCGTAAACGGAAGCTGCAGTGACAATACCACCTGGGAAAGGACAAGCACCTGCAAGGTGTCAACCTGCAGTCCGATTAATACCAGGGCCGGAATCATCGTAATCAGCCGGGTAACAAAAGGAGACAAGCGGATATGCATGAATCCTTCCAAAATCGACTGTCCCGCCATAGTTCCGGTTGTCGCCGAGGACAGGCCCGCCGACAGCAATGCAATACCAAAAATCATGCTGGAAGCAGTCCCGAGCAGAGGTGTCAGCGTAGCATGCGCCTGTTCGATCGATTCTACAGCAATCCCGTTTTTGAAAAATACGGCGGCCGCCATGATAATCATGGCCGAATTGATGAACCACGCGAGGTTTAGCGCAACCACAGAATCGATTTTGGTAAACCGCAGCAAATTTCGATTGTGTTCCTTGTTGCCAGGGATCAAACGGCTTTTGACAATGTCTGAATGCAGAAAAATATTATGGGGCATCACCGTGGCACCGAGCATCCCAATGGCAACCAGTATGCTTTGTGAATCAATGCTGGGTACAAAAATATTTTGCCCGATGGCACCCCAATCCGGTTTTGCCCAAAACAGCTCCACCAGATACCCGATTCCCACCAGCGCCACCAGCAGAAAAATTACCGTTTCAAGTGATCGGTGTCCAAATTTTTTCAACCAAAGGAAGAAAAATACGGCAACGCCCGCAATCAAGGCAGCCGGAAACATGGGAATGTTCAAGAGGATTTTAAAACCGAGCGCCGCTCCCAAGAACTCCGCCAGATCGGTCGCCATTGCGGCCAATGTAGCTGTGATCCAAAGAAAATAGACAATTGGTTTGGCAAAATTCTCCCGGCAGTTCTCGGCAAGCGACCGGCCGGTTGCAATTCCTAATTTAGCCGCCAGCACTTGCAGCAGAATCGCCATCAGATTGGACAAGAGCAATACCCAAAGCAACTTGTATCCAAAACTGGACCCGCCGGCAATGTTGGTTGCCCAGTTGCCAGGGTCGATGTATCCCACCGAAACGATAAAAGCAGGCCCGAGAAAAGGCAAGAGTTTACGAAAAGTAAACAGTTTTCCATGAGACGAAAGTGTCGGAAACGATTGAGGCTGGATGTTTTCCATAAGATCGATGTCACCCCTTTCTGCACTTACCTTATGTGTATGCAGGTAATTTGGTGATGAGAAAATAAATTCGTTGTCCGCAAATGTTTTTTTTATGGTTAAAAAAGTTTCCCTTAACTAAATTTTATCCATTGCCTATCCGCCAGTCAATAGGTAGGTCGGCAGATGGAGAGCTGTTTGGCAAGTGGGTTTTCAATTAAAGGATCTGTTTTGTAAGCCGGCTTTCAATTTGGAAGGCTGTATTTGAAGTTAGTTGACCGCTTCGGTAAAATAGAGAACAACGTTGATTTTTTGAGGTGTCAGTATGTCAGCCAAACCGAATTCCGCTTTACTGCGTAAACTTCCGGCAGTACATCGGTTGCTTGAACATCCGATAGCCCGGCAGTTGTCCGTACATTATTCGCATGACCTCGTATCGGAAGCAATTGCCGCCATTGTGGACGCCGCCAGACAACAGATTCTGTCCGGTCAACGAGTGACGGAAGTGGCGGAGGCAGAGCTTTTAGAGGAAACGATCCGTTATATGCAGGGCCGGTTTCGTCCGAACTTCCGCCGCGTGTTGAATGCGACAGGCGTTGTGCTTCACACCAATCTCGGCAGAGCTCCCTTGGCTGCCCCGGCCCTGGAGGCGATCGAGCGTACGGCGAGAGGCTATTCCAATCTGGAGCTGAATTTGGAAACAGGTGAGCGAGGGTCCCGTTATGACCATGTAGAGCAGTTGATCTGCCGGTTAACGGGAGCGGAGGCCGCTTTGGTGGTGAACAACAACGCGGCAGCCGTTTTGCTTGTGCTGCGGGAGATGGCAAAAGGGCGGGAGGTAATCGTATCACGCGGGCAGCTTGTGGAGATTGGCGGTTCGTTCCGGGTTTCGGAAGTCATGAAGGAGTCGGGCGCGGTTCTGGTGGAAGTAGGAACCACAAACAAGACGCATGAACGGGATTACATCCAGGCAATCGGCGAAAACACGGCCCTGATCATGAGGGCGCACACCAGCAATTTTCGAATCGTCGGATTTACGTATCAACCGGATTTGGCCGATTTGGTTACACTGTCACATGACCACAGGATTCCTGTCTATGAGGACTTGGGCTCCGGCTCGTTAATTGATTTACGCAAATATGGCATCGGCGATGAACCGACTGTCGGCGCTTCCCTGGCGGCGGGGGTGGACATTGTGTCCTTCTCCGGCGACAAGCTGCTGGGCGGGACACAGGCAGGCATTATCGCAGGAAAGCAAACGTTTATCAATCGGATTAAACGGAATCAACTGACGAGGGCTTTACGTGTAGACAAATTGACGTTGGCGGCGCTGGAGGCCACGTTGCTGCTCTACCTCGATGAACAGCGGGCGATCCGGGAGATTCCGACTCTTTATTTGCTGACAAGACGGAAGGAAGAGTTGGTTCACGAGGCGCATCGCCTGGCTGAACAGCTTGTAAATGTATTTGCTGGACAGGCGGTTGTGGAAGTGACAGAAACAGTGTCACAGGTCGGCGGAGGCAGTCTGCCGACAGAAGATCTTCCGACTTACGCGGTTGCCATACGGTCTTCCCAGTTCAGTCTGAATGCGCTTGAAAGCGCTATGCGTCAAGTAGATTTGCCAGTCATGGCAACAATTCGAAAGGAGGCTTTATTACTCGATGTCCGAACATTATTCCCAACCGAAATTGACGAATGCGTCAGCAGCATCCGTGACGCCTATCAGCGGCTCGGCTGATGCGGTGACGCCCGCTGAGGCCGTACGGCTGACGCTTTTATCAGAAAAAGCAGGCTGAGGCTGTAAAATCGGCCCGGCCGATTTGGCTCAAGTATTGAGCTACTTACCCAAAAATTTGCCTGATGCCAACCTGATTGTCGGGCTTGATACGTCTGATGATGCAGGTGTTTACAAACTATCGGACGATACGGCGATCGTGCAGACGGTCGATTATTTTACGCCGATCGTGGATGATCCCTATATGTTCGGCGCAATTGCGGCAGCAAACGCGTTATCTGACGTATACGCAATGGGAGGCAAACCGCTGACCGTTTTAAATATTGTCGGATTTCCGGTCAGCAAGCTGGACAAGAAAATTCTGGCCGAAATTTTGCGCGGCGGAGCGGATAAAGTGCGTGAGGCGGGAGCTGTCATTGCGGGAGGTCATTCGATTGATGATTCTGACCCGAAATTCGGGATGGCGGTGACCGGCATTGTGCATCCGGACAAAGTCTGGACGAATGCAGGCGCTCGTGCAGGTGACCGGTTGGTCCTCACCAAACCGATAGGCGTGGGCATTGTGACAACCGCCATTAAACGGGCAAAGGCCACCCCGGAAGCGATCCGGCAGGTGGAAACGGTGATGGCCACTTTGAACAAAGCGGCAGCTGAAACCGCACACCATTATACCGTGCATGCATGCACGGACATCACCGGTTTTGGCCTGTTGGGGCATGCGGCGGAAATGGCGCGCGGCGCATGTGTCGGTGTTGAAATTGACAAAAACTCAGTCCCCATGCTGCCGGACGCTTATGAATTGGCGAAACAAGGCATCATCCCTGGCGGTTCGCTGCGCAATTATGAATGGTTGGCGGACGATGTGCAGTATGATGAGTCGATTGACGAAGTCACCCGCAAAGTTCTTTGCGATGCCGTGACTTCCGGCGGACTGTTGTTGTCAGTTCCGGAAGCGGAAGCAGAATCGCTTGTGGAAGCACTGAAAAAGAACGGTGTGGAAACGGCGGCCGTAATCGGACGTGTGGTGGCTGACCACCCGAACAAAATTGTCGTCAAGTAAGTTTTGCCAAACGGGTTGCGTTTGATTCGAAAATATTTCGTTTATGCGACAGGTTGCCTTTTGGAAAGGCAGCCTGTTTTTGATCGATCGGGCTTTCGATCCGGTTTGATTCCGCCTCTTCTGGTGAAACTAATTGGCAAGAGAAGGGGGCGATCGGAATGCAAACGAGTTGGCAGGCACAGTTCCATCAATCGGTTGGTCATTTGGGAACGGGGATGGATCGGCATGATGGTTCCCTAAAGGTGTTCGTCTGGCAAGAGGCAGCAGTTTCAAGCAACTACGTGGTGTCGAAACAGGATGTGAGGGGAATCTGTCAAAACGCGATCCGGAGTTAACGCGGCGTGTGTCAGTACCGCGTGTGCGAATAGGGAAGCAGACAGTTGACGGAAAGGATACAACTCGGAGTATAGTAGAGAGAAGACAGCGGCACGTTTGGGAAGGAGGTTGGCAATGCGTATTTTTGTCAACCAGATAGGATTTGATTTTCAGGTGGAAGTTGAACGGATGACCTATCTGTTTTTTGAAGAAGATATTGTGACATTTGAACCGTATGGAGATCCGGATCTGGAAATCCGTATCCGTTTGTTTGACGGGCAGGAACAGATTGCAGCGGAGGCCGAACTGTCCGAAAAAGGGACGGTACGGTCAACCGGCAGTTCCGGGCAACTTGCGGTGGCGGATATGGAGCAAGCTGCCCGTCGCAAAAAGTGCAAGCAAACGGTTCTGCAGGCTCTGCATGATTGTTTGGCTGATTATACAGGAGAAGGCCAACCGTGGGGGATTCTGACAGGCGTTCGGCCTATGAAACTGGTGCACGGTATGGTGCAAAGCGGAATGCCGCAGCAAGAGATTGTGTGTGTGCTGCAGGATCATTATCGGATTGCCCCGGACCGGATTCGTTTGTTGTTCGACATTTTGGATGCCCAGCAGGATGCGCTGCCCGATCTTTATCAGATTGCCGATCAGGCCAGCCTTTACATCGGCATCCCGTTTTGCCCGACACACTGCGCATATTGTACGTTTCCCGCTTATTCAATGGAAGACAAGTATACGTATGCGGCCGATTTTTTGCGGGCGCTGGAAAAGGAGTTTGCGGCGGTGGGCCGATTTTTACGGGAATACCGGATTCCGGTCACCAGTGTATACCTGGGCGGCGGCACGCCTACCAGTTTGAATCCGCCGGAGTTGGAATTTCTGATGGAAATGCTGTATCGGGAGATACCGGGCGGGGAAGCATGGGCAAAGCGGGGCAGGGAAGCGGGTCGAAATGGCATGGCAAAAAGCGGCATTTGGCGAGAATTTACGGTGGAAGCTGGGCGGCCAGACACGATTACGCCGGAACGGGTAGAAGTACTGCGGCGTTTTTTTGTCAACCGGATTTCGGTGAATCCGCAGACCTATAAGGCAGAAACCTTAAAAACGATCGGGCGCGGCCATACACCGGACATCGTCGATCGGCGTTTCCGTCTGGTGAAAGAGGCAGGGTTTGAAAATATTAATATGGACATGATCCTGGGGCTGCCAGGTGAGGATTTGGACGATGTGCGTTATACACGGGAGCGAATCGGAGCGCTTCAGCCAGATTCCGTAACGGTGCATACGATGTCATTTAAGCGGACAGCTGTAGTGAACAAAGAAAAAGACAGGTTTACGATTCCCCACACGCAGTTGGTGCGAATGATGATGGCGGAGACAGACCGGTGGGCGCGGGATTTGGGTTATCGCCCTTATTATGTGTATCGGCAAAAAAATATTCTTGGCAATCTGGAAAATACCGGATATGCCATGCCTGGTAAAGAGGGGATTTACAATATCAGCATCATGGAAGAAAGGCAGTGCATTATCGGACTTGGTGGCGGTGCATCGACCAAGCTGATTGGACCTGACGGCCGGAGCTTTGGACGGCTTGGCAATCCACGGGAACCGAAAGCCTATGTGGAAACGATTGATACGGTACTTGAGAAAAAGATCGACCAGTTAAAGCGGATGAACGAAATGATTCTGCAGCAACAACTGTAAGGTAAGAATAATGACTCAGACAGATGAAGGATGATACATAGTACATCTCACTACTATATTCATCCTTTTACCGGTGATTTTGTTGCTGCAGACCTGCTTTACTACCTCAGTCTTCCGAAGCGTCCGTCACCCGCTCCGGCGTTTGACCTGCCTGCATGGCCGTCTCCGGAGCCGTGTGGGGAGCGGAATCTTTATATTCGGCTAAACCTTTTATATAAACAGAATCAGGAATCGAGTAGTCAATCGGGACACTTTTTAAAACATGGTGCCATTGATTAACATCTAATTTTGAGGAGTCCGATTCGAATTGAAAAAGTTTTGTAACGGGATCTTCCTTACCTGTTCTGGTTTTTACCAACCCGTACTGGCCAATTAAATTCGGTGTTTCCAGGCTGTAAGGAGTTGGTGAGTTTTTTGCATCGAGTGTCAGCTCGTACATGTTCATTGTCTTTTCAAACAACGTTGCGGAGGAATATTGCACTCTCCCCCTTTTGGCCGCATTTGCCGCCAATCTGAGACGGAGGCCCGGATCGTTCATTAACTCCAATATTTTTTCAGCGTTGCACGCTGTTTCCTGTTTTAAAGATTAAGCCTGTTTCTCCATGTTGTACGACTTCAGGTATTCCGCCGGCAACTGAGGTGACACAGGCTTTGCCTGCAACTTGCGCTTCCATTAGCGTATACGGGTGCATATCCTGTAGGGAAGCAAGTACGACAATGTTTGAAAGTCTCAATAAAGCGGGTACATCCCAACGAGATCCGAAGAACACTATATTTTCATTTACATCCGATCCCCTGTGGTGGAAACCGATATTCACTATCCTACCGATGCAAGTTTGCTGCAGGATGGTGTACGCGTCATCACGCGTATTGCAAAAGCTATGAAAGAAAGCAGCACTGAACTGACCTCTCAAATCAAGGACCGCAGTCGGACGATTCGTAACAAGGTATTTTCAATTAGCAAGGTTCTTAAGCGCCGCACACAAGAAGCTATTTCGGAAGTCCGCCAGATTACAGGCGAAATTCTGGATGTAACTCAGGATGTGGTGCGCTCGGGTTGGACGCTTTTGCAGGAGACAACCGAGAAGGCGAAGTCCCTTCCATCCAAAGTGATCAACAGGTTATTACCGCGGACTGAATTCGGCTACAAGGTTCTTTTAGAAGAGACTGAGGATCAAATCATTGTTGGTTATGACGTATTCGAAGGAAATCCCGGTGACGACACGCTGCTCAACGACTCCCTTGACCGATTTGAAGAGACGTTTCAAAGAGTCCCGACTGCCGTAGCCACAGACCGTGGATTCTCCAGTAAATCCAATGAAGAGTCGCTTCGGCAACGAGGAGTCAAAAAGATCCGTCTGCCTCGCAAAGGTAAAACCAGCAGGGAACGACGAGAATTCGAGAAAACATCAGGATTCAAGAGACTGCAGCGATTCCGGGCAGCGGGAGAAGCCACTATTAGTGTCTTAAAACGTTGTTACGGACTCCGTAGAAGCCTGTTCCATGGAAAACAAGGAACCGGGGCTTGGACTGGTTATGCCATTTTTGCCCGTAACCTCAACCGATTAAGCCGCACTATGAAGCAAAAAAGCAGCAAAATAGTCCTCCAGTAAGAACCAAAGATAAACAAAAAGATAATTTCCAGTCGGGAACGACCCTATTTTCCAATTACAGTTATCAGAAGACGAAACAAGTAGTTTTTCATGGGGAACTAATACTAATTAAGATTATCGGCCGCAAATCGAAGTCGGATTTTATCGAAAATTTTGACTGGTGTATAACTAGCGGATGAATTACAATATATTTATCGAAATAGATTGTACTTTACATCATATGATGATCGGAATGGGGGGCGGGATAGTAATGAACACGCGTCATCATGAGTTTTGGCCAAATCGGATTCCCAAGTCACTGGTACTACCAAAAACGACACTCTATGATAACTTGCTAGTGAGCGCTCGGCGATATCCGGACAAAACGGCGATTCTTTATTACGGAAACGCGATCACCTATCAGCAATTTTTGACACAAGTTGATGCCCTGGCAGGTTATCTGCAAAATCGGCTTGGAGTGTCAAAGGGCGACCGCGTTGTTTTGTACATGCAAAATTCTCCGCAGTTTATGATCGCCTTTTATGCCATTCTGCGAGCCAATGCGATCGTGGTTCCGCTCAATCCGATGAATGTTACGGAAGAGTTGCGGTTTTATATGGAAGACTGTGATTCGAAAGTTGCCGTTGTCGGGCAAGAATTGTATGAAAGGATTGCTCCGCTGATCGGTACGACGCCTCTGCAAAATGTGATTGTGGCAGCTTATTCCGAATACTTGCCTTCCGATGTGGAGTACCCGCTTACACCTGACATTACGTCTGCTGCTGTAAGAATTGACAATCCTTCTGTTACTGCTTGGAAAACAGCGCTTTCGGAAAATATGCAGCCGGATGAACTGGAAGTTGAGTCGGATGATCTCGCAAGCTTGCCGTATACTTCCGGCACTACGGGCAAACCGAAAGGGTGTATGCACACGCATGCCACGATGCAGGCTACGCTCGTCGGCGCTGTTGTTTGGAATACGCTTACACCAAATGCGGTCTGCCTAAGCGTTTTGCCTCTCTTCCATGTGACCGGAATGCAGCACAGCATGAATGCCCCGATTTTTTCCGGCAGCACGATGGTTTTGATGACCCGTTGGAACCGCGAAATTGCGGCCGATCTGATTCAGCGGTACGGCTGTACGCACTGGACGAATATCAGCACGATGCTGGTGGATTTCCTCTCCAACCCGCGCATTTCCGACTACGACATTTCGTCGTTGAAAGCAATCGGCGGCGGCGGCGCACCATTGCCTGAAGCAGTCGGCCAGAAGCTGTTTGATATGACGGGAGTACGATACGCGGAAGGATATGGGCTGAGCGAAACGATTTCTCAAACGCATACCAATCCGGGCGATCGTCCAAAAATGCAATGTCTGGGCATTCCCCATTTTGATGTGGATGCAAGAATTATAGATCCGGAAACGCTTCGTGAATTGGGGCCCAATGAAGAAGGCGAAATTATTGTCAATGGACCGCAGGTATTTAAGGGATATTGGCAGCGCCCGGAGGAAACGGAGAAATCGTTTATCGAACTGGATGGAAAACGGTTTTTCCGTACCGGTGATATCGGTCGATACGATGAAGAAGGATATTTCTTCATGGTGGATCGGGTGAAGCGTATGATCAACGCTTCCGGTTTCAAAGTATGGCCGACTGAAGTGGAGTCGATCCTGTACAAACATCCCGCTGTTCAACAGGCATGCGTGATTGGCGTTCCGGATGAAAAACGGGGCGAAACGGTGAAAGCATACGTGATTTTAAACGAAAAAGACCGTGGAAAAGTTACCGAGCAGGAGATTATTGACTGGTCAAAAGAGCAAATGGCTGCTTATAAATACCCTCGCATTGTACAGTTTGTCGAAAGCTTGCCAGTGTCCGGCAGCGGCAAAATTCTTTGGCGCTTATTGCAGGAGCAAGAGATGGCCAGCTTGAAAAAATAAGCATCTTTACACTAAAAAGCTAAAGGGGAGAGCCGCATGAACTTTGAGTATTCAGACAAAGTGAACAAACTGCGCAAACAAGTGACTGAATTTATGGAAGAAGTAGTCTACCCGAACGAAAAGGTGTATGAACAGCAAGTGCGCGAGGCAGAAAGCCGCTGGACGGTTCCGGCGGTGATGGAGGAAATGAAAGCGAAAGCCAAATCGGCCGGACTGTGGAACCTGTTTTTGCCGGAAAGCGATTACGGAGCAGGGCTGACCAATCTTGAATACGCTCCGCTTGCCGAAATTATGGGTCGTTCCCATATCGGACCGGAAGTTTTTAACTGCAGCGCGCCTGATACGGGGAACATGGAGGTATTGGTTCGTTATGGAACGAAAGAGCAGCAGGAGAAATGGCTGGTTCCGTTGTTAAACGGGGAAATCCGTTCCTGCTTCTCGATGACGGAACCGGATGTCGCTTCATCGGATGCCACCAACATTCAGGCCAGCATCGTGCGGGAGGGTGACGAATATGTCATCAATGCACGTAAATGGTGGTCATCCGGCGCAGGCGACCCCCGTTGCAAAATATCCATTTTTATGGGTAAAACAGACCCGAATGCAGCTCGCCATGAGCAGCAATCAATGATTTTGGTTCCGTTGGATACACCGGGTGTCAAAATCGAGCGCATGCTGCCTGTATTCGGATACGACCATGCGCCTCACGGGCACGGCGAAATTACCTTTACCGATGTGCGCGTACCGGTGAGCAACATCCTCTGGGAAGAAGGAAAAGGATTTGCTATCGCACAGGGACGCCTCGGACCAGGCCGCATCCATCACTGTATGCGCTCGATCGGCGTGGCGGAACGGGCGCTTGAATTGATGGTAAAACGTGTGAAAAATCGGGTAGCGTTCGGCAAACCGTTGGCTGATCAAGGTGTCATCCGGCAATGGATTGCCGAATCCCGGATTGAAATTGAACAGGCGCGTCTTCTTACACTGAAAGCCGCGTTTATGATGGATACGGTCGGCAACAAGGTGGCGAAGAAGGAAATCGCCATGATTAAAGTGGTGGCTCCGAATGTGGCGCTGCGGGTATTGGATCGTGCCATCCAGGCGTTTGGGGCGGCGGGCGTAAGCGATGACTTCCCGCTTGCAGCGATGTGGGCAAATGCGCGTACGCTGCGCCTGGCAGACGGTCCGGATGAAGTGCATAAAAACGCAATTGCAAAACAGGAATTGGCTGACCAATAATCCAACTCGTCGATGAATCCAACTGGATGAACCCGCTATGGTGAAGGAATCAACCGCATTTTGCGGCTGATTATAAAAATTTAGGGGGAATTGGATATGGGGAACATGGTGAATACCGTAACAGGTCCTGTCGCAGCTGAAGATTTAGGAAAGACATTGATGCACGAACATTTTATATTCGGCTATCCCGGATTTCAGGGAGACACCACGTTGGGCCCTTACGACCGCAACGCCTATCTGCAAATCGGTATTGAGGTGGCAGAACGGGCAAAAGCGCACGGCGTAAAAACAGTTGTTGACCCGACGCCGAATGAATGCGGTCGTGATCCGGAACTTCTTCGAGAAATTTCAGAACGGACGGGTGTGCAGATCGTCTGCGCCACCGGTTACTATTACGAAGGTGAATCGGCGACTGCCTATTTTAAATTCCGTTCTGCAATGGGAAATGTAGAAGACGAAATTTATGAAATGTATATGAAGGAAATCACTGAGGGAATTGGAAACACTGGAATTAAAGCGGGAATTATCAAACTGGCTTCCAGCAAAGACCAAATCACTCCGTATGAGCAAATGTTTTTCCGTGCTGCTGCAAGAGTACAGAAGGAAACGGGAATCACCATTCTTACCCATACACAGGAAGGCACGATGGGGCCGCAACAGGCTGAATTGCTGGTGTCAAATGGAGCAGACCCGACTCGTGTCATGATTGGGCATATGGACGGAAACACGAACGTCAGCTATCATTTGCAAACGCTGCAGTATGGCGTAAATATCGGCTTTGACCGATTTGGCCTGGAAGGCCTCGTAGGTACACCGCACGATGTGGATCGCGTAGCTGTTCTGCTTGGATTAATCGGTCTTGGCTATCAAAATCAGATTATGCTGTCCCATGATACGGTCAACATTTGGCTGGGCAGACCGTTACATATGCCGGAAGCGATGCAGCAGATGGTCGCCAACTGGCATATCACCCATATTTTTGACAATATCATTCCGAAATTGAAGGCAGCCGGTATTTCGGATGAAACGCTCCACACGTTGTTTGTGAGCAATCCGGCAAAAACATTTGGAGCAGAAGTGCTCGCTGAGCAGAAAGTTTCTTAACAACAACAGTTTAGGGGAACTGACAACTTAGCGACGACACCCTTTGTCCCCGTTTTTGGGGCAAAGGGTTTTTAATTGGGCGATGGGCCCCAACAAAGTGCTTGTCACTTTGTTGGGTGCAACTTTGGCGCCACCTGCGCCAGAGGCTTGGTGAAGCCAAGTTTTCTTTACACTGTCGGAATGTATAACTTGAAGCGTTCGACAGTATAAGGGCAACTAAGGCTCCACCTGCGCCAGAGGCTTGGTGAAGCCATGTTTTCTTTACACTGTCGGAATGTATAACTTGAAGCGTTCGACAGTATAAGGGCAACTAAGGCTCCACCTGCGCCAGAGGCTTGGTGAAGCCAAGTTTTCTTTACACTGTCGGAATGTATAACTTGAAGCGTTCGACAGTATAAGGGCAACTAAGGCTCCACCTGCGCCAGAGGCTTGGTGAAGCCAAGTTTTCTTTAGGGGGATTGGCTGATGAACATTCCGATAACCATGAAAGCGGCAAGATTTTATGAAGTCAACCAGCCGTTGCGGATCGATCAGGTAGCTGTGCCGGACATCAAGGATGATGAAGTGCTGGTGCAGATCAAGGCGGTCGGTCTTTGCGGTTCTGATGTGCATATCGTATATGAAGGTATTACACCGACCGCTTTTCGTCCTATCACCCTTGGACATGAACCGGCCGGTATAGTGGCAAAGGTCGGGGCGAACGTGACAGGATGGGAAGTTGGGACCCGTGTGTCTGTTACACCCGGGATATTCTGTGGTTCCTGTCAAAACTGTATCACAGGCCACGCCGAAATATGTCTGAATCGAAAAGTGATCGGCATTCAAACAGAAGGGGCATTGGCCGAATATCTGGTGATACCAGCCAAAAATTTGGTCCGTCTTGCAGATAACGTACCGTTTACGGTCGGTGCGATCATTACGGATGCTGTTGCAACACCTTTTCATGCGTTGATTGACCGGGCAGAACTCCGCTCGGGAGAATCGATCGCCATTTACGGTGCTGGCGGATTAGGGCTGCATGCGGTGCAGATTGCCAAGATGGCGGGTGCCAAGCAGATTTTTGTAGTGGATGTGCGTGACGATCAGTTGGAACGGGCTCGTAAACTGGGGGCAGATATTACAGTCAATTCGACCAAAGAATCACCTGTAGAGGTGATTTTGCAGCATACGAATGGGCTGGGCGTCGACGTAGCGGCCGAACTGATCGGTCTCAGAGAAACCATCGGTCAGGCTGTTGAATCGGTCATTTCGGGGGGCCGGGTTGTGGTGGTGGGACTTGGACCGGACCCTATTACAATTCTGCCGCCGACCATATTTGTCCGGAAACAGTTGTCGCTGCTCGGTTCTTACGGTTTTACGAAGCGGACGATTGAACAACTGGTTGAATTGGTATCAGCAGGACGTTTGCAGTTGGAAGAATCGATCACACATACATTCCCCATCGATCAGGTAAACGAGGCCTTGGATACCTTGCATGAGAAACGGGGAAATCCGGTACGAGTGGTTGTTACGTTTGAATGAAGTTGTGTTTGAATGAAAAGGGACCTGCGGAGAGTTATCCATTTATTCCCCGCAGGTCTTTTGCGTATAAGGAGAGGCTCGTGTCAGCGTTGCAAAAAGTTTTCCACCCGTTGGGCGGTGAAGCTTGGCTAAGGCAGTTGTCGAAGCAGGTACAATTTCGCATTCAATTGTGTCAACTGGGCAATCGATTCTTCGGTCAAGCGGTTGATTTCTGTCAGTTGATCGGCCTTCCGGCCGCTTTGTGAGGCGGACTGATCTGTCGCCTGCAACCGATTGATTGATACCGCTGACAGTCTGATTTAACGTTTGCAGGCCCTGATCCATATCGGCGGTTGCCGACTGCAGTTCCTGTACGTTGCCAGACATATGGACCGTCACCGCTTTCAACTCTGTCAACCCGCCCAATCCGTCTTTCATGCCGCTAAACAATTGCTGGGCTTCCGTCACTTGTGTTTTGAGTTGTCCCGCATTCACCACGATCCTGTTCTGCAGTCCCATTTGAATCAGCCCATTAGCCCTTAATCCCAGCAGGCATAGAAGAGTGATCTTTTGGGGAATGGATAGGCTCAGTAACTTATGAATCGGTTTCATGGGGTCACCCCCGGCAGCTTGCTGTTCATCTCATCCGTGTCCTGCTTCATGCGGGACAGATTTGCCCGATCCTGATTGGTAATCTCTTTCAGTTGAACCAATGTTTACGTTACCTGTTGATCTATTTGCCGGGTGGTACCATTACATTCTGCAGCGATTTGTTTTTGTCTATAATCGCTTTCTGGACAGTGATCAGTCGGGATGTGGAATCCAGGCTCGTATTCAGTCCGTGGTAAATTTTTCCGAGGTAAAAGGTGGTCACTGTCGTTTGCAGAAAAACACCCATCACGACGACCATCACCACATATCCCAATGCTTTCAGTACCCTATTGGTCTCCCCCCAACCTGTTAGGGCATATTTTGGACGAGCTGATCGGTTCCTGCCGCGGCTTGGCTCAGTTTGTCAGCAATTCGTTTGTTGATGCCGCAGCCTGATCGGCTATTGTGGAAATTTGCCCGGATGTGTTTTGCATTTGCCGAATCGAACCGGATTGGTTGGCAGAATGGTTTTTAACGCTCTGCAGGTCGTTTTTTAGAGTATCAGCCAATCGATGAAGGTTATCGCTCAATTCCACCTGCTTTTAAAACTGGTTCAAATTGGAAAGCGACGCATCTTGTTCGCCCAAACCTCCCTGCAGATTCGACAAATACCCGCTAATTCGTGTGGGGGTTGTCGCCAGGGAATCAATTTGCTGCATATTGCCGAGAACCTGGCTGTTTACATCGTTGATGCCATTGTTGTGGGCATAGATATGACGAATCAATCCGATTACATCCAATTGTTCCGGGACACGTGGGACAGGCGAGAAGACAATGACTGCAAACGGAATAAGAAAGGCTAGACCGGCACGAATTCGGAACTCAGCACAAGCGCCCGTTTCGGCCGTTCAAATTCGGCAAAATCTTCTGTCAGCCTGCTTACTTCCTGCCGCAAAAGCGACTGGATGACGCCCGACTGCACCCATACTTCCCGGTTTTCTCCCAATCCGTTTGCCGCCGCGATCGGCTGTAAAGCCGAAAAATCAGGCACCAGCAAACAGGTGACATAGTTGTGTTTGTCGCCAATTAACAACGCTTCTGCGATATAGGGGCTGAGTGTAATTTTGTTTTCGATGGGCCATGGGGCAATATTTTTACCGGTTGCCAGTACGAGAATATCCTTTTTCCGATGACGATGGATACATACCCGTCATGAATTGCCGCAATATCTTCTGTCTGCAGCCAACCATCCGGTGTGAACAGCTCAGCGGTCGCTTCCGGAGCGCGATAGTATCCCTGCGTCACGTTTGGGCCTTTGACCAGCAGTTCTCCATCCTCCGCCAATTTGACCTCCACACCTGGAATCGGGCGACCCACAGTGCCGGGGCGGGCCTCACCCAGCGGATTGGCGCAAATAACCGGCGCTGATTCGGTCATGCCATAGCCTTCATACACCGGCACACCCGATTTATTGAAAAATTCAGCAATTTCTTCCGCCAATCCGGCCCCTCCTGATACCACCAGGCGTATTCTGCCGCTCAACCCGGACCGGATTTTTTTCTGGATGGATCGCTGCAACAGTCGGGAATTTTGCATGCATTTAGGCATTCGGGACACTTTCTGATTAACGGCGGAATACACCTTCTCCAATTGCCTGGGAACAGTACATAACACTGTGAGGCGGACTTCCTTCAGATTTTGTTGAATCTGTTCAATGCTTTCGGCGTAAGCGATTGCCGCGCCGCTTGCCAGGGTGGCGAATTGGCCAACCGTTCGTTCAAATATATGGGACAGCGGCAGATACGACAGGGCAAAATCGCTGATCGCCCACTGTGGCCAGTTGGTGGACAGGATGGCCACCTTCTCTCCCGGTTGGATGCCGTATACGAGCAAACAGAATTTTTTGCCTGTAGCCTATACAAAAGGCTTCTACCGAAGCATATTCAAGAAGAAGCAGCGTCTAATAGAAGAAGCCTTTGTTTTACAAGAGCATGCCGGTTACCTCTAAGAGAGCTTCCATTGCGGGGTGAGATTCGTTTGTGATACCATAAAATAGAATAGGCGGGGAAAACATGAGAGAGTTGATTGACCAATTTATTCGGAACCGGAAAGCGTTTGTAATGGGACACGAAAACCTATTTAAATCTGCTGTTTTGCTGCCTTTGGTAGAACGAAACGGTGAGTGGTGCGTCTTATTTGAAGAGCGAGCCCATCATTTGAATCGGCAGCCGGGTGAGATTTGTTTTCCGGGCGGTCGGATGGACCCGGATGATGTAAATCCGCAAATGACGGCAGTCAGGGAAACGTGTGAAGAACTTGGACTGCGACCGACCGATTTGGAAATTCTCGGTGAACTGGATCAGGTGATTAACCAGTTTCAAATGGTTCAACCGTTTGTCGGACGCATTTTCGATTGGGAACGGATACAGCCGGACTCAAACGAAGTGGCAAGCGTTTTTTTTGTTCCTTTCGATTTTCTGAAACATACGGAGCCGGACTTGCACTACGTGGATTTGCAAATGACGCCCCGGGAAGATTTTCCGTTCGAAAAAATCCCAAACGGCAGGAACTATAAATGGCGTAAGGGACAAGTACCGGAATATTTTTATGAGTATGAAGGGCGTATCATCTGGGGATTGACAGCCAGGATTTTGCATCATTTTATCAATTTGGTTCGGGAATAACAGTTTCGGTTTGCGGACTTTTCGATGGAAAGTCCGTTTTTTATGCGGCTTCTGGTATAGGGATGTGACAAAATGTTTGTCGCTGAGCTATCCGTATCTTTTGCAGCAAGCAATGAAGAAGGCTACGATAGTATCTTTCTTTTGGGAATAATTGCATGGAAAGGGGGCTGGTCATTAAATTGATGCTTGTCTCAGAAAACGATGCGCAAGTTACGTTGTTTCAACATCTGTTCACGGAACTGGAAGTCATTCATGTTCCGTCCCGGGCGCAAGCCCGGAAACAACTGAAAGAAACGGATTGGATGACCGTGTTATTGGATATTCCGCAATGTACCCATGAGGATTTTCAGTTTTTCCGGGAAATGCGCAAAAATACGAATGCACCTGTTTTGCTGTTAAGTTCAGAGCAAACCGAATCAGGAAGCGTGCAAGAGTACGAACAAACGGCGTTGCGGTTATCAGAAGGATTTAGTAAATTTCTCCAGTTTTTGAACCGCCCAATGCGGGTTCAGTCGGCCGTTTCGCAGGAAATGATTGAAAATAGCGTTCCGCTCGGGGACAATGTATATTTTGATTATTTAAACCGGACGGTGATCCGAAACGGGAAATTGTTTCAGCTTACCAATATAGAATTTCGTCTCCTGTTGGCGCTTGTGCAGCGAACAGAAGCGCCGTTAAGCAGTCAGGAATTATATGAGCTTGTATGGCAGGACAGAGAAGAAGTGAATATCAACAACCTTTATGTTTAAATACGACAGCTGAGACTGAAATTGGAAGAGGATCCGAAACATCCAAAACTATTACTGACAACGAAGAAACGAACAGGCGTTGTAAAAGGTTTTACGCTGTGCCGGGCGAGGTAACGCAGGGCCGAGCGAGTAGGGAGAAAATCCCTGTCAGCTTACGTTCTGTAGGAAACCGAACGGACTATCTTAATACAGCCCGCAGCCGCTGAATCCCCTCCTCGATCTCTTCGAATCGTCAACTTCCGTCGTAATTTTTCCACATTTTCTTTCCACTCACCTGCAGTCAGGTAGATGTGGGTTATGTGCTGGTTGACAGCACTTGTTCCCAGGTCGATCTGCTGCTTCGCGTCGGCAAGTCTCCCGATCACCTGCTCAGGTCCCACGATCCAGCCAATACGCAACCCGGGCGCCACCGATTTGGAAAGACTTCCTACATACATGACGGTCTGATTTCCGTTATCCATCACGAATAGAGGCAGCGGAGGCAAGGCTGTCCCTTGCAGGTTTAAATCCGCATACGCAGCATCCTCTACAATCGGGATGCGAAGCCGAGTGCAGATATCGAGCAGTTTTTGCCTGCGGTCCAAATCCAGAGTGGTGGTTGCCGAATTCTGATAGGTAGGGTTGACAAAAATCATCTTGATTCTATGTTTTCGTTGGAGCGAAGCGACTGCTTCCGGCAAAAGCCCGTCCTCATCCATCGGTATGCGAAACAGGCGAAGTCCGGCAGAACTACACAGCGGCAAGGAATATAAATAGGACGGTTCCTCTAAGCCAACCGCATCGCCCGGCTGCAGCAGACAGATGGCAATCAGATGCAGCGCCTGCTGGGCTCCTGCAGTAATTATAATCTGCTCAGGAGACACACGGCTAGAATGTTCCACTGCCAGAAGATCGGCAAGTGTGGAACGTAAAGTGAGATCCCCCTTCGGATCGGGGTAGCCGAGTGGGATGGAGAGCGATGCCTGCTGGAGAAGACGGTTCAAAGATTGATAAGGTAACAGGTCGGGCGCCAGTTCTCCCCGGGCCAGATTGATAATGCCCGGAATCTGACTCGCATCCCGGATTTTTCGGATGATTGGCAAGCTGGGCTGAAATGCGCCATTCGTTGTGTAGCTTTTCCAATTGGGTACTCGTTTCGGATCGATACCCCACAGATGCTCGCTAACCCGCGTACCGCTGCCTTGCCGGGATTGAATGAGACCCGTCGCCTTCAGTTCATCGTAAGCGAGCGTGACGGTGCTGCGGTGAACGCCAAGATTGACTGCCATTTGACGCTCCGCTGGAAGCGGCGAGCCGGGAGCCAGTTCGCCTTTCAATATCTCTTCTTCAAAATAATGGACGATCTGGCGAAAAATCGGTTCTGCCTTATTGGGATCCGGTTTCCAGTCCAACGAATCGCCTCCTTTTTGTAACGTTTGCCTTTATCATATAAAAATTGGCGGGTAACAAAACCGCCAATTGGCCGGAGACAGATCGACCGTTTGCGTGTACATTCAGTAAGGAAGGCCATTATAGAGAGGAGAAGTGAAGATGTATACCGTATCGACTGACCGTGATCGGCTCGATCTTGACCGTGTGTATTCTTTTTTACATAAGGAGGCGTATTGGAGCCAGGGGATACCGCGTGAAATTGTAATTCGTTCGGTGCAGAACTCGCTTTGCTTCGGAGTGTACCTGGGGGAAGAACAGGTGGGTTTCGCGCGGGTGATTTCCGATTTTGCCACATATGCCTATCTGGCTGACGTATTTATTACAGAGCCGCACCGCGGACGGGGACTGTCCAAATTACTGCTGGAGTCGATTTTGTCGCATCCCGATTTGCAGGGGATCCGCCGCTTCATGTTGATGACTCAAGACGCGCAAGGGCTTTACGAAAAATTCGGATTTCAAACGGTGGCCGTTCCGGACATGCATATGGAACGGGTAGTGCCGATCGATCAATTGTATGGTTCAGACTAACCAACAAGCGTATCCTTCTGCGCGGAGCGCTTCTTTCGCTGCCTGAATCGATTCCGGATCGTCTGCCGCCAGCGTATGGTAGTGCAGTCCGCCAGTTACTTCCGAAAAAAGTGGGATACCGGATTCCGACCGCTTTTGCAGAAACTCTTTCACATCTTTCAGAGTGGCAATATCAAGCGAGCCGCGAATCCGGCCATAGACAGGGTGCTCAATAAACACATCCTCGACCATAACATGGTGGGCTACCAGAATTTCCAGTTCTCTTGGCAGCTGCTCAGACGTATGGATAATTTTCAATATTTCGCGATGACGTGTTTTGGGTGTCCGTTCCAAAATGTAACCTTGTGTTGTACTGATGATCGAAAATCCGTCTCTTCGCAAAAATGCAATGTCTTGCACAATGGTCTGCCGTGTGACATCCAATCGTTCCGCCAGATCGGCGCCCGCAATCGGATCTTTTGATGCTTTCAAAATCTCTAACAGCTGCTGTCGGCGATCCATGTACAGACATCCTCCTTTAACAAGAAATCAGGAAATTTGCAGCATCCGGTCGATTGCCGCTTTCGCCCAGCGGGCGGTGTCAGGCGGGACCATGATGATGTTTTGCGGCTTGCCGGTCAGAATGTTGTCGAGCGACCAAAGCAGGTGCGGCCGGTCAATCCGGTTCATGGTCAAGCAAGGGCAAATCATTTCGTTCAAGGAAACAATCAGTTGTTCCGGGTGTTCCTGTTTTAAGCGGTTCACCAGATTATGCTCCGTGCCGATCGCCCATTTGGTACCGGGGGGAGCATTGCGAACCGCTTTAATGATAAAATCGGTGGAACCGTTTTCGTCTGCCAATTGGACTGTTTCATGCATACATTCGGGATGCACCAGGACACGGATACCCGGATATTTGGCACGCACTTCATGAACATGGCGCGGCTCGAATTTGGTATGCACCGAACAGTGTCCTTTCCAAAGTATAACACGCGGGTCTCCTTTTCCGTAAGGAAACTCAAGATTCATTTGCTGCGGGTTGTAAACGCACATTTCGTTCAGCGGAATGCCAAATTTTACTGCCGTATTGCGCCCTAAATGTTGGTCGGGCAGAAACAGGATGCGCCGTTTCGCCTGCAGTGCGTAAGCAAATATTTTTTCGGCGTTCGATGAAGTGATGGTCAGCCCGCCGTGTTGCCCGACAAACGATTTAATGGCAGCGGTGGAATTCACGTACGTTACCGGGATGATGGAATCTCCGTACAGATTCGTGATCATTTCCCAACATTCTTCCACTTCCTGATCATCTGCCATATCGGCCATCGAACAGCCTGCATTTTGATCAGGCAGGATTACGATCTGTTCGCTGGCGGTCAATATGTCAGCCGTTTCCGCCATGAAATGTACGCCGCAAAAAACGATATAGCGGGCACTGTCCAGTGAGGCGGCAATTCGTGCCAACTGCAGCGAATCACCGCGATGGTCAGAATGGGCAATGACGTCATCCCGCTGGTAGTGGTGTCCTAAAATCACGAGATCTTTATCCAACGCTCGTTTGGCGGCTCGAATCCGTTCATCCAACTCTTCGGAAGACAGCAATGCATATTCATGAATTTCAGACTGCATCGAAAAATTGACCGGTGCGGACATGGGAATCCCCCTCTTCAGAAGTGATAAATCAACAGTTAGGAAAGATCAAGACTAATATCGAACGCGCGGACCGAATGGGTCAGCCAGCCAAGCGAAATATAATCGACGCCGGTCA
Source organism: Effusibacillus dendaii (assembly GCF_015097055.1). Lineage (NCBI taxonomy): Bacteria > Bacillati > Bacillota > Bacilli > Caryophanales > Alicyclobacillaceae > Effusibacillus > Effusibacillus dendaii. The sequence continues at coordinate 1,278,520 of NZ_AP023366.1, read as the reverse complement.
TTGCGAAGTCCCTGACCGTCTCCGGCGTAATGCCGCCGGACGCTTCCGTGACCGCTCTTTTTTTCACAATCTCGACGGCCAATGACATGGCGGCCGGTGTCATGTTGTCGAACAAAATCGCGTCCACTCCGGCTTCTGCCGCTTCCTTTACCTGCTCCAGGTTGTCTGCCTCCGCTTCGATTTTCACCAGATGACCGACCTGTTGTTTGATTTTTCGGACGGCGTTCTTGAGGGAACCGGCAGCCGCAATATGGTTGTCCTTGATCATTACGGCATCGTACAAGCCAAACCGGTGATTGACGCCCCCGCCAATCGTAACCGCATATTTGTCGAAGATACGCAAACCGGGCAGCGTTTTCCGTGTGTCGGTAATGCGTGTCGGCAAATTCTCTACTTTGCGGCAAACATCACGCGTTACGGTCGCGATTCCAGACATGCGCTGCAGGAGGTTGAGCGCGACCCGTTCCGCTGACAGGATCGCCCGCGCATTCCCGGTCACGGTGGCCAGTACATCGCCTTTCTGTACATCGGTGCCGTCCGGCAGGTGAACTTCAAATCGAATGTGAGGGTCCAGCAGCCGGAATGTTTCCTCCGCTACTGAAAGACCGGCGATTCTTCCTTCCCATTTGGCCAAAAAGTGGCCCTGAATCTGTTGATCGGGTTCAAACAGGAGCTCCGTAGTGATGTCACGGGTACCGATATCTTCGATTAACGCCTGCTGTAAAAACTGACGTACCATCAATGGATTCATCTCTATACCTCCATGTTCAGTTGGTACAGGGAACTTTCGCTGCCAAGCTGTACGAACTGTTTTGTAAGAACCTGCAAGGAATGAGTCTTAAACAGCCGGTCTGGTTCCGGAAAATCGGACCGGTAATGGGCGCCCCTGCTTTCTTTTCGCCATAATGCGGCTTCTACGACCAAGCGGGCGGCTGTCAACAGATGATGATCCGCCCGATTGAAATCGGGCAGATCATGCATCCAGTTTGCGATCTGCCGCCAGGCGGCTATCAGGTCGGCTTCATTGCGAACAATACCGACATGGGTCCACATGATGGTTTGTACTTGTTTCAACAGCCAAGGACTCAATGATACGTTCAGAGTTTGAATATGGTCGATCTGTGTCTTGGGCAGTCGGGAGGCGGTTGAAAGTTCTGTCATGTCCGCCAACTCCTGTGCGGCAAGTCGTGCCATTACGAGACCTTCCAGCAGGGAGTTGCTTGCCAGCCGGTTTGCCCCGTGCAGTCCGCTGGAGGCGGCTTCCCCGATAGCGAATAATCGATTGACCGATGTACGACCGTGAGCGTCTGTCTGGATGCCGCCCATCGTATAGTGAGCGGCGGGTGCAATGGGAAGCAGGTCGGTTGATGGATCCAGGCCGATTTTGTGGCAGGATTGATAGATGGTTGGAAACCGACCTGAAAAATTGGGTATGGCGCGTGCGTCGAGAAACACGTCTTGGCCGGTTTGCATTTCTGCATAGATGGCTCTTGCTACCACATCGCGGGAAGCGAGTTCTTGGCGCGGATCGTAGCGGTGCATAAACCGTTCCCCGTTTGCGTTAACCAGTATGGCTCCATCTCCCCGGACCGCTTCCGAAATCAAAGGCAGCGGGTGGCTGTCTGTCCGCAGCGCTGTCGGATGAAACTGAACAAATTCCATGTCGCGCAAAACAGCACCCGCTCGATAGGCGAGAGCGAATCCGTCACCAAGGCTGCCCGACACGTTGGTTGTGTATTGAAACAATTGGCCCAATCCGCCCGTCGCGAGCACCACCGCTCGTGTTTGCAGCCAAACGGGTTGACCGTCAACCGTTTTGGCAAGCAAACCGCTGCATTCTCCGTTCTCCGTTAAGAGCTCCAAGACGGTGGTATGTTCCCAAATGTCGATATGGGGGTGTCTTGCTACGTGTGGAAGCAGGGCTTCCACCAGCAAGCGCCCGGTCGCATCACCGCCTGCATGCACGATCCGTCTCCGGCTGTGTGCGCCTTCTCTCCCCATACACAGATTCCCCGCTTCGTCGCAGTCGAAAGGGACCCCCAACTGCTGCAAAAATCGAATCACATCGGGAGCCTCATCCACGATGGCGCTAACCGTTTGAGAGTCACACAGCTCTTGTCCGGTTATCCGTGTATCTTCCTGGTGCAGCAGCGGGTTGTCGTCAGCTGCGAGTGCAGCCGCTATGCCGCCCTGTGCCCGGCTGCTGTTGCTGTCCCGGAGCATTCCCTTGGTCAGCAAAGCGACCCGGCCGTGCTGAGCTGCCAGCAGGCTGATGGTGAGTCCGGCAATACCCGAGCCTACAACTGCAAAATCGATTTGTACCGATTGCCGCATGATTCCCGCCCCCCTTTCGATCTGCTAAAAACTATGACCCTATTATGTGGAAGAATGATGTATACTGTCAAGACATATGTAATTACAGGTGTAAAATGTTGTGTAAAATGATATTATTTCAACATATATTCCGGTGAGGTGTGAAGAATGTTTTGTGCTGACAAATATTTTGATCATGCGGCGACCACGATTGTGAGGAAAGAAGCGTATGTGGCAATGGAGCCTTTTTTGAAAGAGATGTTTGGCAATCCGGCCAGCTTGCATCAGTTTGGTTTGCAGGCAAAAGAAGCGGTGGAAGCGGCGAGGAAAACGGTGGCAGAGACGATTGGCGCGTCAAGCAAAGATTTGATTTTTACGGGAAGCGGGACCGAGTCGAACAATCTGGCCGTATTGGGTGCGGCAAGGCGAATGAGACAATTGGGAAAAGGAATGCATTTGGTGACGAGCGAAGTGGAGCATCCGTCTGTCAGGGAAGCAATGCGGGCACTTGGCAGGGAAGGATTTCAGGTGACTTGTGTGCCGGTTGATTCCTATGGTCGTGTAAACCCGACTGATATTCGGGCTGCGATACGACCGAATACAGTGTTGATCAGTATCATGCATGCCAATAATGTGACAGGAACGATACAGCCGATTCAGGATATTGGGAAAATAGCGCGTGAGCAAGGGGTGCTGTTTCATTGCGATGCGGTGCAGTCCTACGGGAAGCTGCCTTTACATGTAGACGATCTGCAGGTCGATCTGCTGACGCTCAATGCGCATAAAATAGGCGGCCCAAAAGGTGTGGCCGCTTTATACGTGCGGAAAGGGGTGCGGTTGGATCCGATTTTGTACGGAGGCGGCCAGGAACGTGGGCTGCGGCCGGCTACCTTGCATACAGCAGGGATTGTCGGATTTGCGAAAGCGGCTGTGCTGGCCGTGCAGGATCAGGCAGCGGAATGGGAGCGGATGACGCGATTGCGCAGCCGGTTGGTTGAGCGTTTGAAACAAACAATTCCGGGTTTCACGGTGAACGGATTTACGAGGGGCTCTGGCTTGGAAGACAGGGGTGTGGAAGGGCTGCCTCACATTTTAAACATCAGTATCGCGCGGATTGAGGGACAGGCATTGATGCTGGAGTTGGATCGATTTGGTTTTGCGACTTCGAGTGGATCTGCCTGCAGTGCGACCGACCATGAACCCTCCTACGTCTTGTTGGCGATGGGGCGATCGCGGGATGCGGCGCTGGAAAGCTTAAGAATCAGCATGGGACGAACAACGACGGAGGAAAGCGTCGACCAGCTGGCATCCGCTTTGGAGCAAGCGGCAAAACAGTGGCGGAGTGGGTGAGAGTTATGGAAACGTTCCCATGCAAGTTCCGTCAGAATCAAATGTATCGATAAATCCTTTGACGCATTGATAGATGGATCATAATTTTCCTGGAATATTAGCTTTTGATCGGATTCTTTTCCTGCCAAATTCAAGAGCATTATATACGCCGGTTGCCATTATGATATATTACATTTATGTGCAGTGTAAGATGATCCAAAGAATAATTGACAATCAGAATGTATGTGTCAAAAGGGCACACACTCATCTTGCTATATATGAACTTTTTGACGGCGTACGATTCGGGGCAGAAAAAATAAAGTCGCAGGGGGAACCAAAATGGCAGAGGCAAATGGCAAATTTTCATTTGAGATTCCGGAGTATTATAATTTCGCAGGACAGGTAAGCGCCTATGCGGACAAGAATCCGGACAAAGATGCAATTGTAGCCGTTAATGAAGCGGGAGAAGCACAATCGGTCACATATCGGGAGTTAATTTCCCTTGCGAACCGGATCGGGAATGGACTGCGGTCCTTGGGAGTACAACAGGGCGACAAAGTGATCGTTCTCGTTCCCAGAGGGATTGACGCATACGGAATTTATCTTGCCTTAAACAAAATCGGCGCCGTAATCATCCCCTGTTCCGAAATGCTGCGGGGTAAAGATATTGAGTATCGTGCCAACCATGCCGGGGTAAAAGCGGTTATTTCATTTTCCGGCGGCGTGCAGGAGGTGGAATCGATACGCGCAAGCTGCCCGACAATTGAACATTATATTGAGCTCGGTGGAGGGAAAACGGGGTGGGTATCGCTCGAAGAGTTGGCTTCCAACTCGCCGGATACGTTGGAGGCGGTCAATACGCACTCGGATGAGCTGGCTTTTCTTTCTTACACATCCGGGACGACCGGCGGACCCAAGGGGGTCATGCACGTTCACGGTTGGCCCTATGCGCACCTGTCTGTGGCGGCGACCTATTGGCTGGATGTGCGGGAAGAGGATCTGGTTTGGGCCACTGCGGGTCCCGGGTGGGCAAAGTGGGTGTGGAGTCCGTTTGTTGCCACACTGGGGATGGGAGCCACCGCTTTTGTCTACCAGGGGAGGTTTTCGCCGGAATCATATTTAAAAATAATCGAACAATACCCGATTTCCGTTTTATGCGCGACCCCTACAGAATATCGGTTAATGGCGAAAGTATCGGGCATAGAGAATTTTAAATTGAAGGCGCTTCGATCTGCCTGCTCTGCCGGAGAGCCGCTCAATCGCGAAGTGATTGACACGTTTCGGCGTGTGTTTCAGATCACGGTGCGCGACGGTTACGGTCAAACCGAAAACACGCTGCTTGTCGGAACTTTTGTCGGAGTGGAACCAAAGCCCGGTTCCATGGGCCGTCCATCGCCTGTTGTACGAGTGGCCATTATTGACGAAGCCGGGCAGGAGGTGCCGGTGGGGGAAGTGGGCGATATAGCGATTGACCGCAACATGGTAGCTCTGTTTAAAGGGTATCTGCATGATCCGGACCGTACCGCAAAGGCATTTCGGGGCAACTGGTACGTAACAGGCGACCAGGGACGACTGGATGAGGATGGCTATATCTGGTTTGAGGGTCGGGCGGATGATATTATTATTTCTGCAGGATATACGATCGGCCCGTTTGAAGTGGAGGATGCGCTTGTAAAACATCCGGCGGTTGCCGAATGTGCGGCGGTGGCAAGCCCCGATCCGGATCGCGGCGCGGTTGTAAAAGCGTTTGTGGTATTGAAAAAAGGCTATGAAGGATCCGAAGCACTGATACGAGAGCTGCAGGAACATACAAAGACATTGACAGCTCCCTATAAATACCCTCGAAAGATCGAATTCGTGGACGATCTTCCGAAAACGACATCCGGCAAAATCCGGCGAATTGAACTGCGCATGAAAGAAAAGCAAATGCAGGGATAGGAAAAAATCGATAGCAATCACTTGCTATCGATTTTTTTGTGTATATAATTATCATATAATAATATCGTTATATGGTTTAGGGGTGATCCCAGAAGTGGAATTCGATAAATTAGCGGATGTTTTTAAGGCATTAGGAGATCCAACCCGGTTACAAATCGTTTCTTTGCTTAATTCCCGCGATTGTTGCGTTTGCGAGTTGGTCCCCCTGTTCAATATCTCCCAACCGGCAGTTTCAAAGCACATGAACCGGCTGAAAACGGCAGGCCTTGTCCATGAAACGAGAAAAGGGCAGTGGGTGTTTTATTCATTGAATCGTGAAACGTTAAGTAAACTGGGTGTTGCGTTAGACAATTTGCCGGATATGTCCGGCAAATTTAAGGAGTTGGAAGATAAGGGACTATTGGTATCCTGCGATTAAAACGGAAAGGAATGTTACAAGTGGACGAAAAAGTCGGAAAAAGATTGTCTTTTCTGGATCGATATTTGACCCTGTGGATTTTTGCAGCGATGGTGATCGGAATCGGAGCCGGATTTTTGTTTCCGAATTTTGTGGATCTTTTGAATCAATTTCAAATGGGCACCACTTCGATTCCGATCGCGGTTGGATTGATCCTCATGATGTATCCGCCGCTTGCAAAAGTCCGGTACGAAGAGATGGGGCGTGTTTTTCGAAACGGCAAAATCCTGGGATTGTCCTTGGTTCAAAACTGGGTGATCGGTCCCGTCTTAATGTTTATTTTGGCTATCATCTTTCTACAGGGTTATCCGGAGTACATGGTGGGTCTCATCATGATCGGTTTAGCGCGCTGCATCGCGATGGTCATCGTCTGGAATGATCTCTCGAAAGGAAATGCGGAATACGCAGCTGGACTTGTGGCATTCAATTCTATTTTTCAAGTCTTATTCTATTCGGTCTATGCGTATGTCTTTGTGACGATCCTACCAGAATGGTTTGGATTACACGGGATGGTCATCAAAATCACCATCGCAGAGGTTGCTAAAAGCGTCTTCATTTATCTTGGCATTCCGTTTTTCGCAGGCATCATTACGCGCTACTCGTTGGTCAAAGCAAAGGGACGCACTTGGTATGAGGAAGTCTTTATTCCGAAAATCAGTCCCATTACCTTAATCGCCTTGCTCTTTACGATTATTGTGATGTTCTCACTAAAAGGCGACATGGTTGTCCGTCTGCCTCTTGATGTAGTCCGAATTGCCATACCGCTCCTGATTTACTTTATCGTCATGTTCTTATTGTCCTTCTTTATGGGGAAGCGGGCAGGAGCTGACTACTCTGTCACATGTACCCTGTCTTTTACGGGGGCAAGCAACAATTTCGAGTTAGCGATTGCCGTTGCGGTTGGAGTTTTCGGGATCAATTCGGGGGCGGCCTTTGCGGCTGTCATTGGCCCTCTTGTGGAAGTTCCTGTCATGATCGCTTTGGTCAATGTTGCTCTGTGGTTTCAGCGTAAATATTTTCAAAAAGCATCGGCAGTACGATAATGGCGTTCATGAAATAGAAGGGAGGAGAATGGATTTTGAAAAAACCTGTGCGCCCAAATTGCAGAAGCCTTTGCAAAAATTTTATTCATGAAAACTTTCGTCGATTCGCAAGTTATCGTGAAATTGTGCGAGCAAGTAAAAGAAAGATGCCCGATTATTTTATTCCTTTCGGTACTCGACAAGAGGAATGGAATATACAAGACCCGATTAACGATTCAGAATCACGAATGGAGGATTTTCGCAAGACTAGGGATGAAATCCAAAAACGGGTGAAAGAACTACTTTATGATTTACAGATACCTGTTATCAGCCAACTTTGAAAGGAGACTAATATTATGCAAACATTTCGCATGCACGTAGCAATCAACGTCGGCAACCTTCAGGAAAACTTGAAATTTTACCGCGCTTTCTTTGGCGAGGAACCGACCAAAGTGAAGGAGAACTATGCGAAGTTCGAACTCAACAATCCGCCGCTTCATTTTTCGATGAACGTGCGTCCGCACGAACGGAAAGGAGTGCTCAATCATTTGGGATTCCAGGTGGAAAACACGGAGGCGGTACTAGCGATGAAAGAGCGCTTCCAAAAAGCGGGTCTCGTGTCGATCGACGAAATGGGAACTACTTGCTGCTATGCTGTTCAAGATAAAATTTGGGTGCGTGATCCTGAGGGAAACGCGTGGGAAATCTTTTACACCAAAGAGGATTCTGAATTTGAATCTGCAGGAGAAGCTGTGATGGAAGGGGTTTGTTGCGTGCCGTCCCCTGTAACCGACTTCGTAGAGCTGGAGGAACTGAAATAATGGCGGACAAGAAAAAAGTAATTTATTTTCTTTGTACGGGCAACTCTTGCCGCAGCCAGATGGCCGAAGGGTGGGGGAAGCATTTCGGCGGGGATAAGGTGGAAGTGTACAGTGCAGGAATTGAAACACACGGACTGAATCCCAGAGCGGTTGCGACAATGAAAGAAGCGGGAATCGACATCTCGAAACAAACATCAGATCTGATCGACCCGGAGATTTTGAATCAGGCTGACTACGTGATTACGCTCTGCGGAGATGCGAATGACAAATGTCCCGTCACGCCTCCCCATGTGAAAAGGCTTCACTTTGGACTGGAAGATCCTGCGAAAACGACCGGGACAGAAGAAGAAATCCAAGCGAAGTTCCGTGAAGTGCGGGACAATATCCGCGACCGAATTAAACAGTTTTTCAACGAGGTTCTTGCATAATGAAAGGCCAAGGATTTGTATGTCGAAAATCCCCGTGACGACGGATTCGTCCGGGGCAATTCCGGGACAATGAACCATCTATTTTCAATATTGCGTGATCTGCAGAAGCGTATTTGCGGCCTGGTGTACGATAATGTGCCAAATCACTGCCATAATACATACGTTATGTAATAACGATATTGTAAAAAAGGAGAAAACTGCAAATTCCACGCAGTATCACCCGTCGATTTTTTGGCGAGAGATGGAGCGTTACAGTTTGGAATGGGCCGCAATGCAGCTAAACATCAAAGAATACGATTTGATTCACTGTCATGACTTTATGATGGCACGGGCGCTGTCCCGTGCGAAGCCCTCCCGTGTTCCATTAATCGTTTCCCTCCATAATTGTAAATATCATGAAGCCATCATTAATACCAGTATGTGTTAGAATGTGAAAGAACGGCGAACTGTCGCGTTCGAGTTGAGAAGAGTCGAGACAGATGAGGAGAGTGGAGTGTATGGCGAAGTTGGAGAGCAACGATGTGTATGAGCAGGACGGGGTCGCGATGACCAGCCGCTCCTTCCGGGAGTATCAGAGCATGTTCGCGCTGCAGGAAAACGTGTTAAAAAGCGGGCCGATTTTGGATGTGGCGGCAGGCGCCTCCTCATTTACCGCAGAAGCGAATCTGCTTGGGTTGCAATCGTATGCAGTGGATCCGCTGTATCATTTGACAGCGGAACAGATGCATCAGCACGGACGCAAGGAGATTGAGGAATCTACCGCAAAACTGGAAAAAATCGCCCATCGGTATGATTGGAGTTTTTACGGCGATTTGGCAACTCACAGACAAAATCGGGAAGATTCGCTGGAACGGTTTATCAGCGATTACAAAACAGGGCGGGGCAGCCGGTACAAAATCGGTTCACTGCCGAGACTGCCGTTTGCCGGCAACAGTTTTTCTCTGGTTCTATGCAATCACTTTTTATTTTTGTATCAGGAGCAGTTCGATTATGATTTTCATCTGCAGTCTGTTCGTGAGCTGATCAGGGTCTGTCGAACAGGCGGGGAAGTTCGCATATATCCGCTGGTCACGCTTCGCAGAGAACCTTATCTTCATTTACAGCGGTTGATTGACGAGATACGAAAAGCGGGTCAACGGGTGGAGCAGATCCCCATCGATTTTCAATTTGCGCCAGATGCAAACCGATTTTTGCAAATTCGGAAGGAAGCTTGACATTCCTGGCACGGTTGCGTAAGATACACTGGAGAAAACATGTACGTTTTATCCATATACGATTCGTTGAAGGGAAGAGTAGCAAAAACAGGCTTGGCCAGAGAGAAGACGCCGCGGCTGAAAGCGTCTTTCCAACGCAGTCTTTGCGAATAACATCCTGGAGAACTCACTGTGAAACAAACCGAATGCGGGCAAAAAAAACCGGGTCACTTTGTTAGGGTGTGCCAGTTGAATGCTTCCGTATTATTGCAGTAGCAGTCGAGCGCGGCCGGGCGTTAACGGAGAGCGGGAGTTTGCGTCGAGTGGTCTTGCGATGCGGCTCCAAACAGGGTGGTACCACGGGTGATTCGATCTCTCGTCCCTGGCAGACGGCCGATTTGTCGTTTTGTCAGGAACGGGAGATTTTTTAGTACGGCGGACTCATTAACGTACCAAAATTGTACCATCAGATGGAGGTGTACCCTTTCGGTTTCTGTTGTCTTCCGGCATAGAAGCAGAATGATCAGGGAGCGACCGAGCGACCAAGTACCCATCGCAGAATATGCTAGCGATCATTTTCCGATTCTCATGGGTACTAGACCGCTCGGCCCTCCCTTCAGCACGGAAAACAAAAGAAATCGAAAGGGCACACCCCCACCCCTCATGTACAAGAAGAATTTAGTGAAGTACGTTAATGAGTCCACCGTAGTCGTTTGATGAGATGGAAAGGTATGTTTGAACGGAGGGATGGCTTATGTTTACCGGCAAGCCAAGGGGAACGTACGATATTCTCCCCGGCGAAGTGGAGAAATGGCAGTATGTAGAGAAAGTGGCGCGGGATGTATGCAAACGATTCAATTATCACGAAATCCGCACGCCTGTTTTTGAACATACAGAACTGTTTGCACGGGGAGTCGGCGAAACAACCGACATAGTGGAAAAAGAGATGTACACGTTTGCGGACCGGGGAGAGCGCAGTTTAACGCTGCGGCCGGAAGGAACAGCGGGCGCGGTAAGGGCGTTTGTGGAGAACAAACTGTACGGACTGCCGCAGCAGCCGACCAAACTGTACTACATTGGTCAGATGTTCCGCTACGAACGGCCGCAGGCGGGACGCAACCGGCAGTTTGTCCAGTTCGGTACGGAGGTGCTTGGCTCTGATCATCCAAGCGTCGATGCGGAGGTGCTGTCTCTGGCGATGACCTTTTTGACGGAAGCGGGTGTCCAAAACCTGTCGCTGGAGATCAACTCGGTGGGATGTCCGGACTGCCGCGCCGCCTATAGGGAAGTACTCAAGAAATACCTGGCGGGCAAGCTCGATCAACTTTGCAAAGACTGCAACTCCCGCTATGAACGGAATCCGATGCGTATCCTCGACTGCAAGCTGGACAAGGATAAGTTTTCCGATGCGCCGGTGATGCTGGATCATCTTTGCGAAGGATGCCGGACTCATTTTGAACAACTGCAGGCGTATTTGTCCGACGCGGGCATTCCTTTTACGGTTAATCCGTACATTGTGCGGGGGCTCGATTATTATACAAAAACGGCGTTTGAAATCATTGTCGATGGTGCGACCGTGATCGGCGGCGGCCGCTACAACGGGTTGGTCAAAGAACTGGGCGGGCCGGAAACGCCAGGCATCGGGTTTGGCTGCGGTTTGGACCGGGTGGTGTTGACGCTTTCGAATCAGAATGTCGAATTGCCGATCCAGCAAACGATCGACGCTTTTCTGGTGACGCTCGGGGATGCGGCCGACCGCAAAGCGGTGTCGCTGCTGCAGCAGCTTCGCCGCGCGGGACTGATCGCCGAAAAGGACTATCTGGCGCGCGGCATGAAGGCCCAGTTGAAAGCGGCCGACCGATTGGGTGCCAGACAGGTGATTATTTTGGGGGACGATGAATTATCGCAGGGCGTGGCCAACGTGAAAAATATGGCGACAGGCGAACAGTCAACTGTTCCCTTGGCCGAGTTGGCGGATAAAATTTTGCATGCAAGACGTATCGACAACTGAAAGGAGTCCATTTTATATGTCACAACAGGTGAAAGCATTGGAACTGTACCGCACCCATAACGCAGGGGAACTGCGGACGAAAGATTCCGGTCAGGAAGTGGTGTTGAGCGGTTGGGTAAGCCGCCGACGCGACCTGGGCGGTGTGATTTTCATCGATTTGCGCGATCGCAGCGGCATTGTGCAGGTAGTGTTCAATCCGGATTTTTCATCGGCGGAGCTGATGGAACAGGCGGACAAGCTGCGCAATGAATATGTGGTGTCGATTCGCGCCAAAGTCGTGACCCGCGACCCATCGACCGTCAATCCGAAAATTCCGACGGGCGAAATCGAAGCACAGGCGTTGCAGATGGAAATTCTCAACACGGCGAAAAATCCGCCTTTCTACATCCAGGACAACGTTGACGTAGACGAGATGGTGCGGTTGAAATACCGCTATCTTGATCTTCGCCGGCCGGAGATGCAGAATGCGCTGATCCTGCGCCACAAAGCGATCCAGCATATTCGCTCTTTTCTGGACCGGAACGGCTTCCTCGACATCGAGACACCGATGTTGACACGTTCGACGCCGGAAGGGGCACGCGATTTTCTGGTGCCGAGCCGTCTGCACCCGGGCGAATTTTACGCGCTTCCGCAGTCGCCGCAGCTGTTCAAGCAGCTTCTGATGGTATCCGGGTTTGAGCGCTACTATCAGGTGGCTCGCTGCTTCCGTGACGAAGATTTGCGGGCTGACCGGCAGCCGGAATTTACACAGGTCGACATTGAGATGTCGTTTATGAAACTGGAAGATTTCCACAACATGCTGGAAGAAATGATGGCGTCACTGTTTAAAGAGACGCTGGGTGTGGAGATCCCGCTTCCATTCCAGCGGATGCCTTACAAAGAAGCGATGGACCGTTATGGTTCCGATAAGCCGGATGTGCGTTTTGGCCTGGAATTGAAAGATGTGTCATCGATTGCGGCAAACTGCAACTTTAAGGTGTTCAAATCGGCCATCGAATCGGGTGGTGTGGTGAAAGCGATCAATGCCAAAGGATGCGGCCATTACACGCGCAAACAGATTGACGAGCTGGAAGAGTACGCGAAGCGGTACGGCGCGAAGGGCATGGCCTGGATGGCGTTTACGGAAGAGGGACTGAAATCGGCCATTTCCAAATTTTTCACCGAGGAAGAAATCGAGTCGATCAAACAGATTTGCGAAGTGGAAACGGGCGATTTGCTGCTGTTTGGGGCGGACAAGGCAAAAGTTGTGGCAGACGTGCTCGGCAACCTGCGCTTGAAACTGGGACGCGACCTCAATCTGATTCCGGAAGGGACATTCAAATTCCTCTGGATCACCGAATTCCCGCTGCTCGGCTACGATGAGGAAGAAAAACGCTGGGTGGCGGAACATCACCCCTTCACCATGCCGATGTGGGAAGACCTTGACAAACTGGACAGCGATCCGGGCAGTGTGCGGGCGCAGGCATACGACATGGTGCTCAACGGATACGAAATTGGCGGCGGTTCGATGCGGATTTTCCGGCGCGATATCCAGGAAAAAATGTTCAAATCGCTTGGCTTCTCGATGGAAGAAGCGTATGAAAAATTCGGCTTTCTGCTTGACGCTTTTGAATACGGAACACCGCCGCACGGTGGCGTAGCGTTTGGATTGGACCGGATCATCATGCTGATGGCAGGCCGCCAGTCCATCCGTGACACGATCGCCTTCCCGAAAACGCAGTCGGGCAGCGACCCGCTCACACAGGCGCCGTCTGACGTGTCGGAGCGCCAGTTGCGGGATTTGCACATTCGATTGGCGGAACAGAGGTGAACAGAATGATCAAGCAAATCGCAACCGTTGCCGTATATGTAGAGGACCAACAGCGAGCTTTGCAGTTCTGGACGGATAAAGTCGGATTTGAGGTATTTGCCAACCATCCGATGGGACCGAACGCTAACTGGTTGGAAGTAGGCCCGAAAGGGGCGCAATCCCATCTGGTGATTTATCCCCGCGCGATGATGCCAAACTGGCAGGAACTGAAGGCCTCGATTGTGTTTGAGTGCGAGGACATTCAGGGCACGTACCGGCAGATGTCGGACAACGGAGTCGAGTTTCTGGAAGAGCCGAAAGCGATGGCATGGGGCACTTACGCCCGATTCAAAGATCCGGACGGAAACGAGTTCCTGCTGAAAGGCTGACATGTAAGTCATATCGATAAAAACAAGGCATGCCTGCAATCGATTCATCTGCGGGCATGCCGTTTGTTTTGGAAATTGTAAAAACCGGCCCGGTCGCAATCATCCCGTTCAGGTCTCTCATCAACCAGCAAGTGCGGTGGTCCGGCTTATTCAAGATGTTTCGGAAGCTCTCTCCTGATCAGTAGGTTTACCGCGTAAGAACCAAAAAACAAAGGTGGCGAGAAAAGCTCCCATAAAGAACACAGCGCTTTTGGAGGGTTTAATGGTGGGGAGATCTGTCAACGCCATTTCGGATCATCTCCTTGGGAAATGTTTCTGCACGCGGCATTTTTCAAAAACATGATCCTTAAACTCAGAGAAAAATTTCCGTGCGTCAGGCGAATACGCTACACGTTTTTCTTCCCCGAAGGCAGGGCCGCTCACTACGATAGTAAAGCTACCGTTGGTAATAAACGTGCCGATCACATTGATTTGATCGAGAATGAGCAGCAATGCGGCAATCGCATCTGCCGCATCGAGGACCAAATTCGCTTGTGGAACGGTTTCGATACCAATCGAACGGGCACTGCCGGTAATCGCCCCTCTTAACGAAAGGGAAAATCCTCCCTCCGTGGTAATAAAAACTCCGCCAATGGTGATTTGACCTGTGAGCAATAACACAACGGTGATCAGATCGAGAGTCCGGTGAATTGCTTGAACGGATTTCTCAAACCGGTTCTTGCCCCACTTGGCCATTCTCATCACCTCTATTGCATATCCTAAAATATTCTTAACGGATAAGGACTGTTCAGGGTGAGCGCCTAAATTGTTTTGAAATTGGGATAAGGATGTTATCGAATCCTAAACTTTTTGCGGAACTGATTGAGGTATCCGTACACAATTACGGCAAGAGCGGCACCGCCGGCAATGATCCGTATCTGGTTAACTCCGTGAAACGTCCAAAGAAAATTGACTGTCCTTTGGAATAGATCGTCTTTAAGCATTTGTTGCACGGCAATTTGCGCAATCATTCCAGCTGCCAAAATTTGTAACCCAGCCACGTAGAAGAAAATCGAAGTAATTGCCGGAAGCAACGAAAAAACAAGCCCCATGCTCAGAAAGATGCCTGCCCAAGATTTCAATCGGGCGATAAGAAAGCGCGGCTGTGGCCAGAATGTTATCCAAGCTGATCGTTAAGTCGGCAATGACTACCAGAAACGTTATAGAAAACAAAGAGGATTTTTTGCGGTATTGCACAGATTTTGCCATCTTAAGCGCAAGCAAAAAAGTGATCAAGCCGGAAATAAATTTGAGACCGGGGAATGAAGCAAGACTTTGCGCGAATAGAATACAAACGGTTCGACCAACTGTTAACGCTGCAATTGACAACAGGAGCACTCTCATGCGGGGGCCGACAGAGTGCTTTATAATCCCCGCAATCACAAATGCGTTATCAATGCTGGTAACCAAGTGCAGCAGAAAAACATGGATAACTGATTCCACGACGGAATCCTCCAATCATAAACTCTAAGGACAACATTATGCGAAGAATCAAAAAGAAATGTTCACTTCTTGCCTGAAATCCACCTTTCACAAATTTGGGCGAATGCACATATAGTGAGGAGGGTTCGGCGCCGAAGGGCCGAAAGGATTGCCGGGATTGGGGATACCCGGATATTGCCAAAACCGAGGGGGTGAGGGGAGCTTGAAGAATTTCAGAGGGGTCGGGGAAAGCGTTCCGAGGAAAGAAGCTTATGGCAAGGTTACAGGAGCGGCTAAATATACCAACGATTTTATAAGGCCCGGAATGCTTCATGCCAAAATGGTGACGAGCCCGTATGCGCATGCCAGGATCAAATCGATTGACACATCAGCCGCCTGGGAAAACCCAGAGATTCGGGCGGTGATAACGGGCCGGTTTTGCCCGGTTCTTACCGGTGAGGAAATCCGAGACAGACCTCCGATCGCGGTGGAAAAGGTCAGGTACTACGGTGAAGTGGTCGCCGTAGTCGTTGCCGATACCGAATATGAAGCCAAGAGAGGCGCCGAATCGGTTCGGGTGGAATATGATCCGTTGCCGGTAGTCAACTCGCCGAGTGAAGCCGTTCAAAGCGATGCCCCTCTGCTGCATGCAAATCTGGCGGATTATGAACGAACCGCAGAAGTTTACCCGGAGCCCGGCACCAATATAGCGCACCGTACCCGAATACGAAAAGGGAACATGGAGAAGGGATGGAGTGAAAGCGAGGTCGTTGTCGAATCGTTTTTTTTCGTTTCCCCCGTCCGATCATGCGGCGATGGAAACGCGCTGTGCGATTGCCGAAATTTTGCCCGACGGACAAATACAAATCGTTTCTTCCACACAAGGGCCGTTTATGGTGAAACGATTATTGAGTACTTACTTCAATATTGAACAGGGAAAAATCAACGTCATTACGCCTTTAGTAGGCGGCGCATACGGCGGAAAAGCGGCCGTACAGCTTGAACTTCTTGCGTATCTGGCTTCTGCAGCCGTTGGCGGTAGGGCTGTCAAAATCGTGAATTCCAGGGAAGAGGATTTTGTTACTTCCCCCGTTCATATCGGTCTGGATGCGAAAGTCAGGCTTGGATGCACAAACAGCGGCGAATTAAAAGCGGCTGAGATCCTCTTCTTGTTCGACGGCGGAGCTTATGGTGACAAATCAATTGATGTAAGCAGGGCTGCGGCAGTGGATTGTACAGGACCCTACCGGGTTGAAAACGTATGGTGCGATTCGTTGTGCATGTACACGAACCATCCGTACGCAACGCCGTTCCGGGGATTTGGCCATCCGGAGATGACGTTTCCCGTGGAAAGAACCATTGATATGCTGGCCCGAAAAATAGGGATGGATCGGTTGGAGTTCCGGCTGAAGAATGCGATTGGTCCGGGCGATACCACCCCTACACAAGCGCTTCTGGACTACAGCAACGTGGGGAACCTTCCCAAGTGCATAAACCGTTTGCGAGAACTCATTCACTGGTACGAAGGGGAAAGAGTCGAAATTGGCGACCATAAAGTAAGGGCAAAAGGGGTTTCTTGCTTGTGGAAAACATCGACGATCGATACGGATGCCGGATCGGGAGCGATTCTCACCTTTAATCGCGACGGCAGCATCAACCTGAACTGCGGGGTAGTCGAGATCGGAACCGGGACCCGAACGGTGCTCGCCCAAATAGTTGCCGAAAGAATGAAGATGGATGTGGGGCAAGTTCATGTCAAGATGGATGTTGACACGGAGGTCTCGCCGGAACACTGGAAAACGGTGGCAAGCAGGGGGACGTTTATGGCGGGAAGGGCCGTTCTGCAGGCGGCTGAGGACGCTATCAAACAACTGCGAAGCGTTGCCGCTATTGTCTTAAGGTGCCCACCGGAAGATTTGGAGATTGGGGAGGGGAGAGTCTTTTTGAAAGCGAACCCCGCTAGGGGGATTGCAATAAAAGACATCGCTCACGGGTACAAGTATCCGAACGGGAATGCGGTCGGCGGAGAAATCATCGGACGCGGGAGCTATATTTTAAGGCATTTGACGCATCTTGACCGAGAAACCGGAAGCGGAGTGCCCGGACCGGAATGGACAGTGGGCGCCCAGGCCGTGGAAGTCGAGTTGGATTTGAAAGAGTATACGTACAGGATTCTCAAAGCGGTCTCCGTAATCGATGCGGGGAAAGTAGTAAATCCCAAACTTGCGGAAGGGCAGATCATGGGGGGAATGAGCATGGGACTAAGCTTTGCCAGCCGGGAGTCTTTTTTGTTTGATTCGATGGGTATAGTTCAAAACCCTCAGTTTCGAACCTATAAAGTGATCCATTACGGGGAGAATCCGGAGTATAAGGTCGACTTTGTGGAAACTCCTCATGTGGATGGGCCTTATGGTGCCCGTGGAATCGGAGAACACGGTGTTATAGGGATGCCGGCGGCACTGGCGAACGCTTTATCCGTGGCAGTCCAAGCGGAACTCAATCAATTGCCGTTGCTGCCCGAGTACATCTGGAGAGTAAAAAAGGGAGACAGCGATGATCTCGTTTGATTTCGCTTACCACAGACCGCTTACCCTCCCTGAGGCGGTGCAACTGCACCAGTACCTGACTTTGCAGGAGAAACAGCCCGTGTACTATGCCGGAGGAACAGAGATTATCACCCTGGCCCGGATGAATCAGCTTTATACGAAAGCAGTCATTGACATTAAACGAATTCCTGAGTGCAACGTGCTTGAGTTCCGGCATGACAAACTGGTTTTGGGAACTGCGTTAACCCTCACGCAACTGGCAGAAGCCAATGTGTTTCCCCTGCTCACAGAGACCGCCGGAAGAGCGGCCGATCACACGGCGAGAAGCAAGATCACGCTCGGAGGAAACATCTGCGGTTCGATTATTTACAGGGAGGCGGTGCTGCCGTTTTTGTTGGCGGACAGCCAAGTGATGATAGCCGGAAAAAAGGGAATCCGGGTGGTTCCGATTCCTTATGTATTCGTTCCGCAATTGTGGTTGGAAGAAGGGGAATTTGCCGTTCAACTGATCACAGACCGGAGTTATGTCGATGCACCGTATGTTAGCGTAAAAAAGCGAAAGTTGGAAACCATTGACTATCCCCTCGTTACAGTTGCCGCACTGAAAAAGGAGAACCGGATCCGGACAGCTTTTAGCGGGCTAGTTCCTTTCCCCTTCCGTTCATTGGAGATGGAAGACATATTAAACAATCGACATCTTCCGCTTGAGACAAGAGTGGAGGAAGCGGTCAGGCATTTGCCGGGCCCGATAATCGACGATATACGGGGGTCAGCCGAATACCGAAAGTTTGTATTAAAGAATACGTTAACGAGTATTTTGAAACGGCTGGAAGAGGTGAGAGAATGACCCCAAAATTATCCGTGGAGATGGATGTTAATGGTGAAAAAAGAAATGTGGTCGCCAGGTCCGCCGATACCCTTTTATATGTTTTGCGGGAACAGCTTGGGCTGACCGGCGCAAAACCCGGTTGTCTGAATGGGGATTGTGGAGCCTGTACCGTGCTGGTGGACGGATGGCCTCTAAAATCCTGCATCATGCTGGCGGTTGAAGCACCGGGACATCGAATTACCACCGTTGAAGGCCTCAAGAATACATCCATTCAGCAAGCGTTTGTCGAAAAAAACGCCTTTCAATGCGGCTATTGCACGCCCGGATTTATTATGAACTGCTTCGGACTGGTCACTCTTCATCCGGACGCCGACGATGCGGTTATCGAAGAATGGCTGCAGTCAAACATCTGCCGCTGCACCGGATACGAAGAAATAAAAGAGGCTGTCAAGTGGGTTTTAAGTCAGGCGTCTTATTCGGGAAAGGGTATATGAAACAGGAACGCTGCGGCATGATCAAGAACAGTCGCCCCTCATTCGAAATTTCGTTCGCAATATGTTATAACGTAGGATAGGCAGTCATCTGTCGACAGTTTGAATGGATGGGGTGGGCAAGAGATGAACAAACGACCGGAAGAGACAAGGGTGATCTGCGGCATGTCGGGCGGCGTCGATTCGTCCGTCACGGCGCTTTTGTTGAAACAGCAGGGATATGACGTGATCGGCGTCTTTATGAAAAATTGGGACGATACGGATGAGTTCGGACACTGCACGGCAGAGGACGATTTTCACGATGTGCGGCGCGTCTGTGAACATATTGGCATTCCTTATTACACCGTTAATTTTGAGAAAGAATATATGGACAAAGTGTTCCAATACTTTCTGGACGAGTATCGCAAGGGACGCACCCCCAACCCGGATGTAATGTGCAACCGGGAAATCAAGTTCGGCGAATTTCTCGAAAAGGCGCTTGATCTCGGCGCGGACTATATC
Organism: Effusibacillus dendaii; assembly: GCF_015097055.1. Taxonomy (NCBI): domain Bacteria; kingdom Bacillati; phylum Bacillota; class Bacilli; order Caryophanales; family Alicyclobacillaceae; genus Effusibacillus; species Effusibacillus dendaii. The sequence continues at coordinate 1,259,002 of NZ_AP023366.1, read as the reverse complement.
GCAACCGGACACTATGCCCAAGTTGATGAGGTGGACGGAAAATACCGCCTGTTGCGCGGGGCTGATTCGAACAAGGATCAGACCTATTTTTTGAATGCGTTGAGCCAGTATCAACTTTCGAAAGCGATGTTTCCGATTGGCCATTTGACGAAGCCGCAGGTGCGGGAAATCGCGCTGGAGGCGGGGCTGCCGACTGCGAAGAAAAAGGACAGCACCGGGATTTGCTTTATTGGCGAGCGGGATTTTCGGGAGTTTTTAAGCCACTATCTGCCTGCGCAGCCGGGGGAAATGAGAACCCTTTCGGGAGAAAAAGTGGGGCAGCATCAGGGCCTGATGTATTATACGCTGGGGCAGCGGCATGGACTTGGCCTCGGCGGCCAGGGGGAGCCGTGGTTTGTGGTGGAGAAAGATGTGGAACACAATATTCTCTACGTAGAGCGGGGGACGGAACATCCGCGTATGTATTCAAAAGGGCTGTTTGCCACCGATTTAAATTGGATCAGCGGCGATATTCCGGCGCAACCTGTCAAATGTACGGCCAAATTCCGTTACCGTCAGCCGGATCAGGGTGTGACCATTGAATTTAAAAAGGACCAAACCTGCGATGTATGGTTTGACACGCCGCAAATTGCGGTCACGCCGGGACAAGCAGTCGTTTTTTACGAGGGGGAAGTGTGCCTGGGAGGCGGCACGATTGACAAGGTATATAAAGATTAAACGGCAGCAATTGGACGACATGAGGAAAGAGTTGGAAACCACTCACTCAGTCGAGGAACGGGTCACGAAAGCGATCGACTACTTGCGATCAGAGAGGTTGTCTGATTGGAAAAGAATCTACTTGGACCTGTTGGCAAGGGCGATGTGGATGCCGAAGATGGCAAGTGAAACGAAAGCGTTGCAGGAGGAGCTGTTGGAAGTGATTTTGACGGCGCATAATGTATGGGGGGTTCAAAAGAAAGAATTGGCCCGCTTAGTGTTGGCGTCGCTGGACGGACTCGCAATGCAGTATCTGCAAGGTGTCCCGGAAGGGGAGATCGCATTGGCGTACAATTTATTGGAAAAGACGATTCTCCGGATGGTACAAACAGAAAAAGAATCTTAAAAAGATGTTTCTTAAAGGGGAGACGGAGAATGACCAGACTCAAGTTGATCGTTGGAGGTTTTGCAGTTTCAAGTATGTAGGCAGCAGGAAGCGGTATTGTTTCTGCAGCAGAAAACGATACCACCGCAGCCGCTGCACAGGCAGCAACCACTGCGCAAGCAACAACCGCTGTGCAAGCAGAAGATGCTGTACAATGGGCTACAAATGCAGGCCTTCTGGCTGAAATCCAGAACACGGTTGGAACGAACCGGGCAGATGTCCAAAAATATGCGGAAGCCATCAAGGCTCTTGTTGACAAAGGACTTCCGACAGTTGCACCGAAACAGGATCAAGCGCCAGACAATCAAGCTGCAACCTCTGCTGAACCGCAACAAGCAGCAGACGCTTCCAAAGCACAAGACAACCAGAATGCATCTACTACGGAAACAAAACAAGCACCTGATTCGCACGTGACACAAGGTACTCAATCTTTAAGTTCTACTACCCTGGCTCCAAATGCGACAATAGATACGACGAACAACTTGTTTGAATATCCTTATGTTTGGTAATCGGAGGATTTAGTTCTCTGCCGGAACTATTGTGATATTACAGAACCCGATGTGATTCTTCGCAGGGAGAATGGCATAGGGTTCTTTTTCTTGTGTCGAACCGGTCGGGTGTTGTATACCCTGTAACAGATGAAGTGCGCCGGAAGAGAAGGAGGCGGTTTTTCACTGGGAAGGGGAATCGTGGATCCGGAACGGGGATCGCTGAACAAATGGGAAATGTACAAGGCGCTGCAAGGCGAGCCAATCGGCCCCTGCCAGCTCCCTGTCACACATCTGCTGACGGGAGAAACGTTGCGCCAGATGCTGAAACGGTTTACAGCCGTATATGTGAAGCCGGCAGGCAGTTGGGGTGGAAACGGCATCAGCGTCGTAAAGCGACTGAAAGATGGCTATTCCTGGCAGTTGCAGGGGGAATCCGAACAGACTTATGTTTCCATACAGCCGCTTGCCGAACGCCTGACAAGATTTTACCAAGGATGCACCATCGTACAGCAAGCGATTGACTTTTTGCCCTATCAAAATCGGCCGTTTGATGTCCGCATTCATATGCAGCGGGAAGCGGATTGGAATTGGGTGTTTGCCGGAAGCTTGGCGCGCATTGGCGGGCGAGGTTCGATTGTTTCAAACGTTTTGATCAGCAGGGGGGCGGTTGAGCCAACGGCGCAGGTGCTTGCTTCTGTTTATCCAACTGCCGAGTGGGAGCAAATTGAGCACCAGCTTATCGAGATCGGGTACAGTATCAGTCTGATTTTAGAGGAATATAGGTTGTTTTACGAAATTGGGATTGATGTGGGCGTTGATCCGACAGGGACGCTTTGGCTGATTGAAGTCAATACGGATGATGCGTTAGGGGGACCGAGCCATCAACTGTTTGCCGAACTGCCTGACCGGTCCGTTTACGACCGGATGATACAACGTTTGCAAAAGCGGCAGCAGATGAGGGCGATGGATTTATGGCAGTTGTTTTTCTCATTGCCGACAGAATAAGCATGATCGGATTCATACAACTGGATTCATATAGGGTAAGCTCACTGCAGGGGCAGTGAGTTTTTTGTTTGTTATTGGAGGACCCAAAATTCCCGGAATGTATGTTATTTTGATAGAAGAATATCGGTAACCATTTGGAAGAGGGGGACTCCGTATGAACGCATCCTCACAAAACGATTGGAACGCCTGTTTGTACGATAAAAAAATCGGCTTTGTCTCTGAACTGGGCAAAGGGGTGGTCGATCTGCTCGATCCACAGCCCGGCGAACAGATTCTGGATGTGGGATGCGGGACGGGAGATTTAAGTGCGGAAGTGAAAAAACGTGGTGCAGTCCCGGTTGGAATTGACCTGTCCGAGAAGATGATCGAACAAGCCCGGTCCAAATATCCGTCCATCCGGTTTGAGGTGGCAAATGCGGAAACGTTTCGGATTGAATCGACGTTTGACGCCGTATTCTCCAATGCGGCCCTGCACTGGATGAGGCATCCTGAACAAGTGGCAGAGTCAATTTGGCTTGCCTTGCGCCCTGGCGGTCGTTTTGTCGCCGAATTTGGCGGAAAGGGAAATGTGGAGACGATTATACGGGGGATTGGTGAAGTGTTGGCCGAATCGTATGGAATCAACGCGGATGAGCGCAATCCGTGGTATTTTCCAAGCGTCGGCGAATATGGAAGTCTGTTGGAAGCGCAAGGATTTCGCGTGATCTACGCGGTGCATTTTGACCGGCCAACCGTGTTGCAGGACGACGAGGGTATGATGGATTGGCTCAATATGTTTGCAGATGATTTTTTGCAAGGATTTACGGAACGGGAGAGAACCGAGGCGCAGAAACAAATTGTGGCGCGGCTGCGGCCGATTTTGTATCAGGCGGGGAAATGGATGGCCGATTATAAGCGGATCCGCGTAATGGCCATAAAAGAAAGGTGAAACAAGCTGTATGTTGGTGGATCGGATCGTACTGCGCAAAGTTCGCATGCAATTGAAAACCCCTTTCGTCTCAAGTCAAGGAGCGGAACATCAGCGCACTGTGCTGATTGTGGAAGCCTATTTGGGCGATCGGATCGGATACGGTGAAATTCCTGTTTTGTCAGCTCCGTACTATAACGAAGAGACGGTGGGTACGGTCTGGCATGTGGCAGAATCGTTTTTAGTGCCTGTTCTGTTTCAAACCGATTGGCAAACGCCTATAGATGTAGCGGACGCCTTTCGTCATGTGAGGCGGAATTACATGGCAAAATCAGGTTTGGAGGCAGCCGTCTGGGATCTCTACGCGCAGCTATATGGGGTTTCCATGGCGGAAGCGCTGAACGGTGTGCGGCAGATTCAGACGCCGAGTGGGCCGGGCGGGAAGCGGCAAGAGGGCATGGCGCAACAGGAAACAGGGGGGCAACAGGAAACAGTAGGTCCACAGGAAACGCCGGGTGGTTTACGGACACGGGTGGAAGCGGGTGTCAGCATTGGCATTCAGCCGGATACGAAAACGCTGCTAAAGCTGATCGAAGGTTATCTGTCAGAAGGCTACAGACGAATCAAAATCAAAATCCAGCCCGATTGGGATGAAATTCCACTGCGGGCGATCCGTCAAGCGTTTGGCCCGGTCCCGCTGATGGCAGACGCGAATTCGGCCTATACACTGGCGGATGTGGATCGTCTTCGCAGATTGGATGAATTTGGACTGATGATGATCGAGCAGCCGCTTGCCCATGACGATATCATCGATCACGCGAAACTGCAGCGGGTGATCGATACACCGATCTGTCTCGATGAAAGCATCGTTTCGGCGGAAGATGGCAGACGGGCCGCTGAGCTTTGCAGCTGCAAAATCATCAATATCAAGCCCAGCCGTGTGGGAGGACCGACGGAGGCTGTCCGGCTGCATGACATTTGCCGTGCAAATGGAATCCCTGTCTGGTGCGGCGGCATGTTTGAATCAGGCATCGGCCGTGCGTTTAATATCGCGTTGGCCGCATTGCCGAATTTTTGCCTGCCGGGGGACATTTCTGCATCGAATCGCTATTGGCAGGAAGACATCATCGAGCCGGAAATCGTAATGGAAACAGACGGAACAATTGGGGTGCCTGCTGTCGCAGGGATGGGATTTGCGGTAAAACGGGAACTGCTTGACCGTCTTACGATTGAAAAGAAAGAATATGAAAGATAACAACGCATAGAATTGGGGTCATCATGTACAGAGAGAAAAAGGAGGATTCGCATGATAGACCGTGACTCCCCAAACTATCACCAATTGCTTGAAGCGGTCTTGGAAAACGCGTATGAAGCGATTGTGGTGACCGATCCTGACGGTAAAATACTTCTGATGAACCGATCCTATTGTGATTTTCTCGGAGTGAAAGATGTAATCGGTCGGAATGTAACGGAAGTAATTGAGAATACGCGCATGCATGTGGTCGCCGAAACCGGAAAGCCCGAAATTGCACAGATTCAGCGGATCCAGGGGCAAGATATGATTGCCAACCGGATTCCAATTTTTCAAAATGGTAAGTTGGTTGCCGTTCTGGGAACGGTGACTTTTCAGGACGTACGCCAACTGCACGCATTGGCGGCTACCGTGGACCATCTAAAACAAGAACTGGCCTATTACAAAAGGGAATTTCGCCTCAAATTGGGCGCCGTCTACCATTTTGACCAAATTGTCGGTACCAGTCCCAAGATGCTTGAGGTAAAGAATTTTGCTCAAAAAGTAGCGAAAAGTGACACGACTATATTAATTACAGGGGAAAGCGGTACGGGAAAAGAGTTGTTTGCCCACGCCATTCATGCAAAGAGCAGACGGGAAATGGGACCTTTTATCCGTGTGAATTGTGCGGCCATTCCGGACACATTGTTGGAGTCAGAACTGTTCGGATATGAGCAGGGAGCTTTTACTGGGGCTCTGCAAAAAGGGAAAAAAGGGAAGTTCGAGCTTGCTGACCATGGTACGATCCTGCTTGATGAAATAGGCGATATGCCCTTGCCGCTACAAGCAAAACTCTTGCGGGTGCTGCAGGAAAAAGAGGTGGAACGGGTGGGGGGGATACGCCCCATCCCGGTCGATGTCCGGGTGATTGCTTCCACGAACCGGGATTTGCAGAAGAGCATCTCGGAAGGGAGGTTCCGGGAAGATTTGTTTTATCGGCTGAATGTCGTGACGCTAACCATCCCGCCATTACGGGAGCGGCTGGAAGATATCCCCGAACTGGTCAGTGTTCTGTTGGATTCGTTAATGGAGTCAACTGGCATCATTGTAAGAGAAATTCAAGAAGATGTTTATGATGTGCTCAGGCAATACACTTGGCCTGGAAATGTTCGTGAACTGAGGAATGTGTTGGAAAGAGCGCTGCATGTGATGGAAGGGAACCGTCTGACGGCAAAATGTTTGATGATCCAGACGTCTGAAAAAGGGTTGCCTGCTTCTTCCAGGGTGCCCACTCTAAAAGAAAGCCTGGAATTTGCAGAGCGAGAGGCAATCGCGAAAGCTCTTGCCGAAACGGGAGGAAACAAACTGAAAGCGGCAAAATTGCTGGGAATCAGCAAATCAGGATTTTATCAGAAGCTTGAGAAATACGGATTTTCTGCAGATAAATAAGAGGTCCAGAAATTTGGAGTCGAGTCCAGATTTTTGGACTTCTTTCTTTATGCTGTGAAATGAATATGTCAGGGTTTGTCGAAAAAAGGACAAGTTGCCTGTTTCCAGAATTCTGGACTGTTTTTTTGGGGGGTAACTGCTAAAATCCTTTCAGAGCAAAGGTGGCATGAATCTTGCTTATTTTCAAACAACAGACAATAAATTGTCACAGTTTGAACAGGAGAGGATGGGGTTACATGTTTATCGAAGTGTTAGCAATTCTTGTCTCACTTGGGTTGCTGATGTATTTTGCTTATCGGGGGTTCCCGGTCATCGTATTTGCACCGATCTTCACTTTGCTGGCAGTCATTTTATCCGGTCTTGCCTTAATGCCCAGTTATACAGAAACGTTTATGACAAACGCAGCCAACTATGTGAAATCGTTTTTTCCGATATTTCTGTTAGGTGCGATCTTCGGAAAGGTAATGGAGATGAATGGAGCAGCCGCTTCGATTGCGCAAACCATAGTAAGAGCGCTTGGTTCAAAACGGGCTATCTTATCAGTGGTGTTGGCGGGTGCTATTTTGACTTATGGAGGCGTGTCGCTTTTCGTGGTGGCGTTTGCGGTTTATCCGTTTGCGGCAGCGATTTTTCGAGAGGCGAATATTCCGAAACGCTTAATTCCCGGAACCATTGCGCTTGGCGCCTTTACATTTACCATGGATGCGCTTCCCGGTACACCGCAAATTCAAAATATTATACCGACCGCCTATTTTGGCACGGATGCTTATGCAGCTCCGATAGTAGGGATTATTGGAGCCATTATGGTATTTTCCGGCGGAATGCTCTGGTTGGAGCGGCGGCGCAAGCAGGCTGAGGCGGTCGGCGAGGGATATGGCGAGGGGCATATTAACGAACCTGTGCTGAATCATGAAGAGAAGTATCCAAATATTTGGTTGTCCATTTTACCGCTGGTTCTGGTGCTGTTGTTCAACTATCTTTTAAGCAGAGGCTTCCTGACGGTGAACACTTGGTATGATCCTGCCATGCTGAAAAAGAACTTTAATATTGCTGACGTGAAAACGGTTTCATCTTCTTGGGCATTGATTATTGCCCTCACGATCGGTGTTGTGGCCGCTTTGCTGATTAACGTGAAGCGTGTGCAAAACAAACTGGCTGCGGGACTGACAACGGCTGCAATGGGTGCGTTATTGGCGATTTTTAATACCGCATCCGAGGTGGGTTTTGGAAATGTAGTAAAAACGTTACCCGGTTTTAAGGCGATTTCAGGTTGGATTCTAGGGGCAAGCAATCATCCGTTGGTTTCCGAGGCAGTGGCGGTAAACGTGCTGGCCGGAATTACCGGATCTGCGTCAGGCGGAATGTCGATTGCACTGGAAGTGATGGGAAAGCAATATCTTCAATTGGCTCAATCAGCAGGGATCAGTCCTGAACTTTTGCATCGGATCGCTTCTATGGCATCAGGCGGTATGGATACACTGCCGCATAACGGCGCAGTTATTACGCTTCTCGCGATTACGGGTCTTACACACCGTCAATCCTACAAAGACATTTTTGCTGTCACAGTAGTTAAAACATTGACAGTCTTTATCCTGGCATTCGCGGTTTCGATTTTTTAGGTGGTGCAGGTCGGGGTGTAACATATGAAACTGCACTCGACTGTGGAGCAGGTTCATATTTTTTATCGGAATTCAACGCCTGGCTTGTATGTTGAATGAGTTGGCAAAATAATTTTTCACAAAGGGGTGGGTTTGGTGGAGAAAATGTTATCGCAAAAAATCGCCTTGGTCACCGGAGCCGCCAGCGGAATCGGACTGGAAATTTCCCGCACATTTGCAAGGGAAGGGGCGACTGTGGTCATCTCCGACGTGAATGAAGAAGCGGCCTTTAGAGCGGCGCTTCAGTTGCAAAGTGATGGTTATAAAGCGCTGGGGGTAACATGTGATGTAACAAATGAAGATCAATTTCAAACATGCATCGAGACAGCGGCTCGCTCCTACGGAAGGATTGACATATTGGTCAACAACGCCGGGATGCAATATGTATCCTCAATTGAGGATTTCCCGACCGAAAAGTTTGAACGGATGGTTAAGATTATGTTGACTGCCCCGTTTATAGGAATTAAGCATGTATTCCCCATCATGAAACGGCAAGGCTATGGTCGAATCATCAACATCGCTTCGATCAACGGATTGGTCGGGTTTGCCGGTAAAGCCGCCTATAACAGTGCAAAGCACGGTGTAATCGGTTTGACAAAAGTGGCTGCTTTGGAAGGAGCGGCACACGGGATCACGGTCAATGCATTGTGTCCAGGTTATGTGGATACCCCCTTGGTGCGCAACCAATTGGAGGATTTGGCGAGAACCCGGAATGTTCCGTTGGAAAAGGTTTTGGAAGAAGTGATTTACCCATTGGTGCCACAGAAACGCCTGCTTTCGGTGGAAGAAATTGCCGATTACGCAGCGTTTTTGGCAAGCGAGAAAGGCAGGGGGATTACGGGCGTGCCCGTTGTAATAGATGGGGGATACACGGCTCAGTGAGCTGTGTATCCCGTAAAATGTAAGGGAAAAAGACAGAATAACATATTGAATTGGGGAGTGGAAAAATGAGTAAAGCAGTATGGTTTCCCGATCAATCCCTGATCGAATCGACACGCCTTTATCAGTGGTTGCAACAATTGGGATTCAAGAACTATGACAGTTTCTTGCAAGCCACAGTAAATGATATTGCATGGTTCTCGAGGGAAGCGGAGAAAGCGCTCGGTATCGAGTGGTTCCGCCCCTACAGCCAATCCCTGGATTTATCACGTGGCATCAAATGGCCGAATTGGTTTGTGGACGGTCAACTGAATGTGTTCCACAATACGGTTGTAAAGTGGGCGAACAACCCTGAGACATCCGAGCAGGTCGCTCTGATTTGGGAAGGGGAAGATGGGGCGGTTAGGCGCTACACCTTTGCGGAGTTAAGTGACTGGGTCTCCCGGGTTGCGGCGGGATTACGAATACAGGGGATTCAAAAAGGGGATCGTATCTCCATTTATATGCCGATGATTCCGGAGACTGTCGTAATCATGTTGGCCGCTGCCAAAATCGGCGCCGTCTTCTCGCCGTCTTTCTCCGGTTATGGAGCCGATGCAGTGGCCAAACGGACAGGTGCATCTTCAGCAAAAATGTTGGTAACGGCAGACGGTTTTCTACGCCGGGGGAAGGTAGTTGCCATGAAAGAAGAGGCGGATCGGGCAGCTGCCCTGTCACCGGCGCTTGAGAAAGTGGTTGTTGTCCGCCGCTTGGGGCGCGACATTTCATGGATGGAAGGTCGGGATGTGGATTGGACCGTATTGGAAGCCGGGGCTTCGCAATCAGGCGGTTCCGCCAAAGATGACGCATTATTCCGTACGGAAGCGATGAACAGTTCGGATCCTTTAATGCTGCTTTATACATCCGGTACCACAGGCAAACCGAAAGGAGCTGTGCACACGCACGCAGGGTTCCCGATCAAGGCTGCATTTGATGCGGGATTCGGAATGGATGTAAAGCAAGGAGAAACCCTTTTCTGGGTAACGGACATGGGCTGGATGATGGGGCCGTTTTTGGTATTCGGGGCACTTTTGAACGGAGCCGCTACCGTCCTTTATGAAGGCTCGCCCGATTATCCGGAACCGGATCGCCTATGGAAATTGGTAGCGGATCACCGCGTCACACATCTGGGAATTTCGCCCACACTGATTCGTTCTTTGATGAAGCATGGCGAATCGTGGGCGAAGAAACATGACATCAGCAGCTTGCGTGCGATCGGTTCAACCGGCGAACCTTGGAATCCGGAACCGTGGATGTGGCTATTTGAAAAAGTGGGAAACAGCCGAATCCCTATTATCAATTATTCCGGCGGAACGGAAATCTCCGGAGGGATTCTGGGCAATGTACTGCTGAAACCGATTGCTCCGATTACATTTAATTCGCCGCTTCCGGGGATGGATGTTGACGTATATGATGAGAACGGGCACCCGGTTCGCAATGCGGTTGGCGAATTGGTAATCAAACAGCCTTGGGTGGGCATGACAAACGGTTTCTGGCAGGAACCGGAAAGATATGAAGAAGCGTACTGGAGCCGTTGGCCCGACACTTGGGTGCACGGTGACTGGGTGATATTGGATGACGAGGGGTTTTGGACGATTACGGGACGGTCGGATGATACGCTAAATATTGCGGGTAAACGTGTAGGTCCTGCCGAAGTCGAGTCTGTTCTGGTAAGGCATGAAGCGGTGGTGGAAGCGGGTGTGATTGGTGTTCCGGATCCGATTAAAGGTGAGACGGCAGTCTGCTTCGTGGTTGTAAAACAGGGAGTGGAAGCAACGCCCGAATTGGAAAAGGAACTTCTTGATCTTGTCGCTGACAACATGAGCAAGGCGCTCCGTCCGAAGGCTCTCTATTTTGTAACGGAACTGCCGAGAACCCGTAACGGTAAAATCCTGCGCCGCGCAATGCGTGCCGCCTATCTGGATCGTGACGCAGGCGATCTGTCCTCACTGGAGAATCCGGATGCAGTGGAGTTTATTCGCAAATTAACGTAACCGAATTATTCTACAACTGCCAGATAAAAGATATTGCCAAATAGAAAGCGTAAAGAAAGCCGGACAGAGAATTGTCCGGCGATTGTTTTGGGAGTGACACTAGCGAGCCCCGGCTTCTTCCCGGAACAGATCGGCCAATAAGCGGCGCAGCAGTTTGTCAGACGCGTTGCGCGGCAACTGGTCGACAAACTGGATGCGCTTCGGTACTTTGTAAGAAGCAAGCTGTTTCCGACAAAATTCGATCAGTTCCGCCTCGGTCACCGTCTGATTTTCCGTCAGTTTGACTGCCGCGACCGGCACTTGTCCCCATTTTTCATCAGGGATGCCGGTAACGCCCGCCTCTTTGATCGCATCATGCGCCAGCAAGACCGACTCCACCTCTGCCGGGTATACGTTTTCACCGCCGGAGATGATCAGGTCCTTGCGGCGATCCAATACGTACAAATATCCTTCTTCATCCAGGTAGCCAAGATCGCCCGTATGCAACCAGCCGTCACGCAGCGCTTCCTTTGTTGTCTCCGGACGATTGTAGTAGCCAATTGTCACACTCGGTCCGCGTACCGCGATTTCACCCACTTCACCGGCTGGCAAAATCTGCCCGTCCAGCTCGATCCGCAATTCTGCCGGCAGCAGCGGCTTGCCTGCCGAGCCCAGTTTGCGGATGGCGTCCTCCGGCGACAGCGTGACGATTTGCGATCCGGTCTCCGTCATCCCATAGGTTTGTACGACCGGAATATTTCTCCGTTCACAATCTTCCAGCAGCGGCAGGGGGGCGGGCCCGCCGCCAAGCAGAACACAGCGCAGGGTGTCCGGATAAGGGCGGTCTCCCTGTTCCTCCAACATGCGGAATAACATATGGCTGACAACCGAAATGATGGTGACACCGTCTTCTTCAATCGAGCGGTTGACGGTTGCCGGATCAAACGATTCATGCACAATCACGGGCATTCCGTAAATTACGCTGCGCATCAGAATCGACAGACCGCTTACGTGAAAAAACGGGACACAGGCCAACCAACGGTCTGTTTTTTCAAGTCCCAGGTTAAGCGAAGATCCGATCGCGTTCCACCAATGGTTGCCGTATGTGAGCATCGCCCCTTTTGGCCGACCGGTCGTACCGGATGTATAAATGATACAATATGTATCAGACAGGCGGATTCGATCCCGCAGAACGGCGTTACCGAACGGAAGTTCACCGATCGAATTGCGATTCAACTGCGTCAACGAAGGGAGCAACTCGCCGATTTCAGCCGCCTTCTCCGTGTGAATGTCGTCAAAAACAAGCAGTTTGGCTTCTACGTCGGTCAACTGCCAGACAATCTCGGAGGCGGTCAGACGAATGTTCAAGGGGACCTGAACCACTCCCAAACGGCTTAACGCGTGAATCCACACCGCCGTTTGCACACTGTTGCGCATCAGCCAGGCTACTTTATCCCCTGCCTGAATGCCAAGTGATGCCAATCGTTTGGCGATTTCCTCCGCCTGCCTGTACAAATCGGCGAATGTCAAGCTTTCTGTTTTTCCTTTAACCGCAATCTGATTCGGCATTCCTGAAGCCCGTCGGGAAAGCCAATCGGGCAACCAATCTCCAGACATGTCTGTCACCTCGAAGTCAATCGAATCAAATCCGGAGTCCGTTTTGATCACGGGAAGCGCGGGAACTTGGAGAAGTCAGGCGGCCGTTTTTCGAGAAACGCGTTTTTGCCCTCTTTCGCTTCATCGCTGAGGTAATAGAGCAGTGTCGCATCGCCGGCCAACTGCTGAATGCCAGCCAGGCCATCGGTGTCCGCATTGAACGATGCTTTCAGGAAGCGAATCGCCATCGGGCTTTTCTCCAAAATTTCTTTCGACCATTGAAGCGCTTCCGCTTCCAATTGATCGAGCGGCACCACGGTGTTGACCAGTCCCATGTCGAGTGCTTGCTGTGCGTTGTATTGGCGGCACAAATACCAAATTTCGCGTGCTTTTTTATGTCCTACCACACGAGCCAAGTAGGTGGCCCCGTAGCCGGCGTCAAAGCTGCCGACTTTCGGTCCCGTTTGGCCGAACACCGCATTTTCCGCTGCAATGGTCAGGTCGCAGACAAGATGCAGTACGTGTCCGCCACCGATTGCGTAACCTGCTACGACCGCAATCACCGGTTTTGGGATGGTGCGGATCAGCCGTTGCAGATCGAGCACGTTCAAACGGGGTACTTGGTCTTCCCCTACATAACCGCCTTCACCGCGAACACGCTGGTCGCCGCCGGAGCAAAATGCTTTGCCGCCGACACCTGTCAGCCAGATGACGCCAACGCTGTTATCTTCTCTGGCTGCCGCAAAAGCGTCGAGCATTTCCATCACCGTCTTGGGACGGAATGCATTATGTACCTCCGGTCGATTGATTGAGATTTTGGCAATTCCTTCATAGGTTTCATACAGAATGTCTTCATATTGCCTGGTTTGTTTCCATTCTACGGCCATTTATGAACCCTTCCTTTTCCCTTGTATATTTGACTGGAAAAACTCCAACACAAGCTCGTCAAAAACATCAGGCTGCTCCAAATGCACCGTATGACCGGCATTGGGGACCACCTCCAGCCGGGAGCGAGGCAACCGGTTGTTCATCTTATGGCCGATCGAGACATATTTGTCGTCCCATTCACCGGCGATCAACAGCACAGGCATGTCCAGTTCCTGCAGTCTGTCGTGCAGCGGGGATTGCATGCCGGTTCCCATGCCGCGCAGGCTGTTTGCGAGGCCAGCAGGTGAATTGCGGAGCCGCTGTTCCCGAAGCCCTTTGCGAATATCTTCCGGCAGCTTTTGCTGGCTCTGAAAAAGCGGGATCGACTGCCAATAATCGATAAACGGCAAAATCCCATCCCGTTCGATTCGGTCAGCCAGTGCGTTGTCATTTGCGATTCGCGCCTTCCGTTCGGCTGCATCGGCGATGCCGGGCGAGGCGCTTTCCAACACTAACGCCGCCACACGTTCCGGCGCAGCATTGGCAAGCTGTAAGGCAACCCGTCCTCCCATAGAATAACCCAGCAATCCAAATCGATCAATCTGTAACTGGTTCATCAGTTCCAAAAGGTCCGCCACACAGGCTTCCATCCGGTATCTGTCCGCATCGTGCGGAGAATCAGAATCACCGTGCCCGATCAAATCGACTGTGATCGTACGAAAAAAAGGGTTCCAACAGGAGACATGCGGCTGCCAAGTCCGGCTGCTGCCTGTAAAACCGTGCAAAAGAAGGAGCGGGAATCCGTTGCCTTGAATATCCGCATTCAGCGAAATTCCGTTTATGGCATAGCGGGTCATAGGGTTTCCCGCTTTCGCCCGTTGTCCAACATATCGGATACCGCTTTCCAGATCTGGCGATGCTGCCTGACATTCAATTGGCGGTCTGTTCGCAGCTCGATCACATGCAACCCGTCTCCCTCGAGAGCAGAGGTGACGCTGCGTCTGAAGGTGTCCCAATTTTCCGGGCGGGTAAACGATCCGCCGTACATTTCGACCGCCTTTTCGAAGTCCAGGCCGATCGGGGTGCCGAACAACGTTTCAAAATGGCGCGGGTGTTCCGCCTGCGGCAAAAAGGAGAAAATGCCGCCCCCGTCATTGTTCAACAGAATGATCGTCAGATGAAGACCGTGTCGTTTGGCAGCCAGTAAACCGTTCAGGTCATGGTAGAAGGACAGGTCGCCAATCACCAGCACAACCGGACCCTCCGAGGCAGCCGCCGCCCCCAGCGAACTGGAAACAATGCCGTCTATACCGTTCGCTCCCCGGTTGGCCAGAAAGCGGATGTCCTGATCTTTACGCGGGAAAAATGTGTCCTGATCCCGTACCGGCATACTGTTTCCGACATATAAGACGGAGCCATCCGGCAATAAATCGGCCAATTCGGTAAACACGCGCCCTTCAAACGGTTCCTGCATGGAAAGTACAGTGTCCTGCATCGCCAGTTCCGTTTGTTCATTTGCCGTCTGCCAGATTTTCAGCCAGCTTGCGTCGCCGCGAACCGATACCGCAGGGACGCCCGATAAACCGCTCTGTGACGCAAGCTGTGCGTTAAGCTCCTGACAGAATAAAACGGGAGAGGCATGCACCAACTCGGTTGCCAGTAAGGTCGGTTCATTCCATCGCTCGATCGTATCGACAACGATTTGTCTGCAGGCGGAGTGACGCTTCAAATAAAGCAGAAGCGGTTTGGAAACGGGCATGGCGCCAAGCCGGATCACCACTTCGGGAACTGTATCCTCGACAAAACGGGAATCCCGCAAAAACGCGTCATAGCTGTTGATCACCACATCTTTTCGATGGGAGCCGCAACGAACCTGCGACAAAGGATCGGCCAACACGGGATAACCCAGTGTTTCCGCCAACGCCACCACCGATTTTGCAAAATCGGGCTGGTCAAGCGGACCGCAAACGATCAATCCGTTTGCAGTCCGGCGCAGCTGGTCGGCCAATTGCTGCATCTGTGGCCCTGACAAATGATGTTCGCCCCTGATGGCAGACACATAGGGCTGCTCCGCCGTTCTGGCAAAACTGTTTGCCTCTTCCGCAGCAGAAGGAACCAGCGGTTCCCGCAGCGGAAAATTCAAATGAACAGGGCCGGAGGGGGCTGTGGCGGCAACTGCTGCAGCTCTGGAGGCGACGGTACGTACATAGCGGAACATATCCGGGGTCGTTTCCGGCAGCGCCATTTCCGTAAACCATTTGACATGCGTACCGTACAAGCGCAGTTGATCGATCGTCTGAGGCGCCCCAATATCCCTCAATTCATGCGGACGGTCAGCTGTCAATACAATCAGCGGCACCCGACCGTGAAACGCTTCTACCACTGCCGGAAAAAAATTGGCGGAAGCCGTTCCTGACGTACAGACAAGCGCCACTGGTTCCCGCAGCGTTTTGGCCATCCCTAAAGCAAAAAAAGCGGCTGAGCGCTCGTCGATATGAATCCATATTCGAAAACCGGGATGATCGGCAAATCGCATCGCCAATGGCGTGGAGCGTGACCCTGGGCAGATGCAGACATGTCTGACGCCGCTGCGCGCCAGTTCGTCAATCAAGGCACCCAGGTAGTGGTGGAGCAATTCCTCATTTTTCATTGTGGTGTCCCCCCAAAGCGGAAAGCATCGGCCGCAGTTTTAAACAGGTTTCCGCATATTCGTCCTCCGGGTTGGAGTCGGCTACAATCCCGCATCCGGCAAACAACCATGCGTCTCTGTTGTCAATCAGCGCCGAACGCAGCGCGACAGCATATTCCCCGTTGCCTTGCGAATCGACCCAGCCGATGGGAGATGCATACCAGCCGCGGTCCATATTTTCCAAAATACGAATCTGCTGGATGGCCTCCTCACGGGGGAATCCTCCCACTGCCGGTGTCGGATGCAGCTCGGGCAACAGGGACAGAATCGTTTCATTTGGCTTCAATGTTCCGGTTACGGGCGTATACAGGTGTTGAATGTATTGAAGTTTCATCAGTTCAGGCTGATTTTTCGCCTGTACGGTTTCACAAAATGGCTCCAGTGTATGCTGCAGCATATCGACAACAAAAGCGTGTTCCGCCCGATTTTTCATATCGTTGCGCAAATACTCGGCCAGTTCCCGGTCTTCCGTTTCATTGTTGCCACGGGCAATCGACCCGGCCAAGCATGCGGCGTCGACCCGACTGCCTTGGACGGCAGTCAACCTTTCCGGTGTGGCTCCCAGGAAACAGCAGCTTCCTCTGGAAATGGCAAAATGATAGCAGTCCGGCTGCATTTCCAGCAGATTGCGAAGCACATCGGCAGGACGGAACGGCTGCTCGGACCGGACAAGTACTTTTCTGGCCAGCACTGTTTTTTGCAGTTGGTTTTGCAAAATCTTGTCCACCGCTTGGGAAACGGCCTGTTTCCAGTAAGCCGCATCTCCCTGGTCCACTTTCAGCGCGGCAGGTGATTGCGGTTCCCGCGTAGGGTTGCTTTCGCTGCTGCCGTTTAACAGAGCATACTGTTTCTTGATCAGTTCATCAGCCAGTTTGCAGGCATCATCGGATGCTCCCACCATCACGTTGACAGTTATCCAGTACCTGTTATTTGAGACGGTAAACAGAAAACCGGGTATCATAAGCTGTGCATCGGGGTAGGCCCGCCAAATTTCGTCTTTGTTTGGCTGCAAAGGATCAAATGAGAATCCCCCCAGCCACAATGGACCGGTGCCGGGAATCTCGGCCGGTGCAGACTGGAGTGTAACCTGTTTAATCTGTTTCAGTTGCTGAGTGATTTGCCGCCAGCGTTGAGTGCCGTTTGCTTCTGCTGTGACCGCTGAACCGATTCCTGTCAAACGGAGCGACCTGTCCGGTGTCGACCAATACATGCACTCGTTTACAAGTGTCATTCCGGAGCGAAATATTTCCACCGCATCAAAAACGGGAGCTTCCGTTGTAAAACTGCAAAGAATTTGACGCTGGAGGGCGGTTGCCCGTTTGATGCCTCGCGCCAAAAACTGCTGCAATTGCTGTTGATTTGTCAGCATCAGATTCGAAATTACCATAATCAATCGTCCCTTTATCACCAACTTGTCCGAAGAATTCCTGACAAGCAGAGATTGACATTCAAAACCAGAATAAATCTTTCTTTCGGAAGGGTCAAGAATGAGGATTTTCTGCTGTTGCCATTTTTCTTACCATTACTTAAATTATTTGTTACAATGAAAGCATAGCAAATCAGTCGGAAATATCGGTCTGACAAGACGCAGGTTTCATCTTGCAGGGAGTGAATGTATCTTTGAGAATCATCGATTTGCGAAGCGATACGGTAACTCACCCGACAGATGCCATGCGCCAGGCGATGGCTGCTGCGGAAGTGGGCGATGATGTATACGGAGAAGATCCTACCGTCAATCGGCTGGAAACATTGGCGGCAGAAAAGCTGGGGAAAGAAGCGGCTCTGTTTGTAACAAGCGGAACACAGGGAAATCAGCTGGCTGTTTTATCGCATGCCCGTGCAGGCGAAGAAGTGATTTTGGAGGCTGAATCCCACCTTTTTTATTATGAAGCGGCTGCTGCTTCCGCTCTGGCGGGAGTTCAGACGCGCCCGATCGTGGGCGTACGGGGCGCCATGCATCCGCAAGAAGTGGAGCGGGCGATTCGCGGCAACGACATCCATGTTCCGCGCACCGCTCTGATTTGTTTGGAAAATACGCATAACCGTGCCGGCGGAGCGATTGTGCCGCTTGCCAACATGCGCTCGATTTACGAAATGGCCCGCCAAAAAAATGTGCCCGTGCACTTGGATGGAGCGCGTATTTTTAATGCGGCGGTTGCGCTCGGTGTAGATGTGCGCGAATTCACCGCCTATGTCGATACGGTGCAAATTTGCTTCTCAAAAGGACTCTCGGCGCCCGTTGGTTCCCTGCTTGCCGGTTCACGCGAGTTTATCGAGCAGGCCCGCCGATGGAGAAAACGGCTTGGCGGCGGTATGCGTCAGGCCGGCGTGATTGCCGCTCCCGCTATTCTGGCGTTAACCGAGATGGTGGATCGATTGGCGGAAGATCATGCGAATGCCAAACGGCTTGCACATTCACTGGCGGAAATGAAGGGATTGCAGTTGGATCCCGCTTTGGTGGAGACTAATATTGTAATTGCGGATGTGTCACAAACGGGCCTGAGCGCTGTCCAACTGCTGGAAAAAATGAAGCGGGAAGGCGTTTTGGCGGCCGATTTCGGCAAGTCGTTAATCCGATTTGTGACCCATAAAGATGTGAACCAATCGGATGTGGAAGAAGCGGCCAGGCGGGTGCATAAAGCGCTGCAAACGGTTTGGTAAAGGAAAGTATTCGTAGAGGAAAAGCATTTCCGTTAAAAGGAATAGCACCTGAATCTTTAGGCAGCAAGGATGGATGGCAAATGGATTTGTTCTCCTATCAAGCAAGAGAATCGCAGCAAAAGATGGCGCCTCTGGCAGCCCGCATGCGTCCGCAAAGTCTTGACGAACTGTTTGGACAAGAGGAGATCGTCGGCAAGGGCAAATTGCTGCGGCGCGCAATTGAAAGCGATCAACTGTCTTCGATCATTTTGTATGGTCCGCCGGGAACGGGCAAAACGACGATCGCTCAAATCGTGGCGGGGCACACCCAATCGTATTTTCGCACGCTGAACGCCGTGACGGCCGGTGTAGTCGATATCCGGCAGGTTGTAGAAGAGGCGAAAAACCGCCAAACAATGTACAATCAACGGACCGTTCTGTTCATTGACGAGATTCACCGCTTTAACAAAGCGCAGCAGGATGCGCTGCTGCCGCATGTGGAAAGCGGATTGATGATCTTGATTGGAGCCACAACTGAAAATCCCTTTTTTGAAGTAAATGCGGCGCTGTTGTCGCGCTCCCAGGTGTTTTCCCTGTCCCCATTGACAGAAACGGATTTGAAGCGGGTGGCGGAAAGAGCACTCGCAGACCGTGAGCGGGGATTGGGGCATTTTCCGGTAAAAATAGACGAGGCGGCGCTCGATCATCTGGTGCGCTATGCGGACGGCGACGCACGGAGGCTGCTGAATGCGCTGGAACTTGCCGTTTTATCGACAGACCCGGGAGAAGACGGAATGATTCGGATTACGTTGGAGACAGCCGTGGAATCGATCCAGAGAAGGGCGGTTCGCTATGACAAATCGGGGGATCAGCATTATGATACGATTTCCGCCTTTATTAAATCAATTCGCGGTTCTGACCCGCATGCCGCGCTGTTCTGGCTGGCACGGATGATCGATGCGGGGGAAGATCCTCGTTTTATCGCCCGACGCTTGGTGATATCCGCCTCTGAGGATATCGGAAACGCCGATCCACAGGCGCTGCAGGTTGCGGTTGCCGCTTTCCAGGCGATAGAACTAATTGGTATGCCGGAAGGGCGAATCGTATTGGCGCAGGCGGTCACCTATCTGGCTTCTGCACCGAAAAGCAACGCGTCTTATATGGGGATCAATGAAGCGTTGAGTGCGATCCGCAGCGGACAGTCGATCGAGATTCCGGTTCACCTGCGGGATGCTCATTACAAAGGGGCGGAACAGTTGGGGCACGGCAAAGGATATTTGTATCCCCATAATTTCCCGGGGAATTTTGTCGAACAGGAGTATCTGCCACAGGAACTAAGCGGCACAATTTTTTATCGGCCGACGGCTAACGGTTATGAAAAGCGGATTCGCGAGCACCTTTTGGCAATCCGCAAGCTTACGGATTAGGAAAACTAGGCTTCGCCAAGTTAAAGCGCAGGCGAACCAAAGTTACACCCACCAAAGTGGCAAGCACTTTCACTCACGAGTACGAATGCTCATTGAGCATTTGTCACGACGACCATGGACGGTCCAGTGTCGACGATGCAACATGGACGTTGCGTTTTCGTCGACCGACGACCATGGACGGTCTAGTGTCGGCCATATCGCAGGACGCGCCGCTTATAGCCGACCGCCGGGGCACCCAAGGCGCTTAGCCGTTCCTTTGGGGAAGGGCCCCATCGCCCTTATGCCGATAGGTTAAAATATATAATTTCATTCGACTAAAGACGAGTAACCGCGCAACGGACGGAGGATATGGATGGAATCGGATACGTATACTGGGGCTGTGGAAGGAGCAAGGAAAACAATCATCCTGCGGTCGTTGGACGGTCGCAAAAAAGCAGCAGACAGCCAATTGGCATATCGTGTTTGGCTGACAGTCAGACGTCTGGCCGTTTTCCTGGTCGGCATTTGGATTATGTCGTATGGGATTGTGTGTGTGGTGAAAGCCCACTTGGGGGCCGCGCCATGGGATGTGTTGCATTTGGGAATTGCCCTTCATACCGGACTCTCTTTCGGTCGGGTGCAGCAGATGGCAGGGCTGGTGATTTTGTTAACGGCCTGCCTCATTCTGAAAAAATGGCCCAGCTTCGGTTCCATTGCCAATATGGTGTTGGTGGGCGAATTTTGCGATTGGATCATTCGTTGGCAGCTTGTCCCGGAATGGCAGCACCTGGCGGCCCGGATTGGATTGTTTGTCGTCGGAATAGCGGTTTGGGGATTTGGCACAGGGATTTATATTGAGTCCCGTTTGGGCGCCGGGCCGCGTGATTGGCTGATGCTGGCCTTGCATCAAACAACGGGTTGGGCCATCCGCTGGGTGCGCACGTTCTTGGAAATATTTGCCGTGGCGGTCGGTTTCGCATTAGGGGGGCCGTTTTCTGCAGGCACAATCGTGTTTTCGTTATCAATCGGGCATTCCACTGAATATGGATTGCGGGTAGCCGCCAAACTGTGCAATCGATTTGTGAAGGGAGGAGAAACATATGAAACTGTCCACTAAAGGGCGCTATGGAATCACGTTGATGATGGATCTGGCGCTGCATCAAGGGGAAGGGCCGATTTCTCTAAAATCAGTGGCGGAGCGGGAAGAACTGTCGGAACACTATTTGGAACAGTTGATTGCCCCGCTTCGAAATGCAGGCTTGGTGCGTTCCATTCGGGGAGCTTACGGAGGGTATGTATTGTCCAGAACTCCTCAGGAAATCACGGTGGGTGATATTATTCGCGTCCTGGAGGGGCCGATCACCGTCGTCGAGGATCCAAACGATGAACTGGATTACCTGTGGGAAGAAGTCCGAAAAGCAATTAACGGGGCGCTGGATTCGTTTACACTGGCCGATGTGGTTGAACGAAGAAAAACAGGTGATGATAATTTTATGTTTTATATTTGACCAACTGCCATCCGAAACGGTATTCAGCAGATTTCGGCTTTGGCAGGAGAAGCAAGGAGGTAAGGCTTAATGCCGGTCATTTATCTTGACAATGCAGCAACCACGCCACTGGATCCTGCCGTAAGAGAAGCGATGGAACCCTATTTGACCGATCAGTACGGAAATCCTTCCAGCACCCACCAAATGGGGCGAGCTGCCCGCCGTGCGATTGAGCGGGCCCGTGAACAGGTGGGGGAAGCAATCGACGCCGATCCGGCAGAGATTGTTTTCACCAGCGGCGGCACGGAGTCAGATAACGCCGCCATTATGGGCGCAGCGGTCGCAAACCGGAAAAAAGGTAGACATATTGTCACGACTTCCATCGAGCATCATGCTGTTTTACATACGTGTGAATTTCTTGAAAAAATCGGCTTTTCGGTCACGTACGTGCCTCCTGGCGAAAACGGAATCGTCAGTTCGGAGGAGGTGCGTAAAGCGATCCGACCGGATACGACGGTTGTGTCGGTGATGCATGTGAACAACGAAACGGGCGCCATCCAGCCAATCGAAGAAATTGCCGACATCTGCCGGGAACAGGAAATTCTGTTTCATACGGATGCTGTACAGGCAGTAGGCCTGCTGCCGATCCGTTTAAAACAAACGAAGATCGACCTGCTCTCGTTGTCCGCCCATAAACTGCATGGGCCAAAAGGAGTGGGTGTGCTTTACGTCCGGCGCGGAATCGCCTGGACCCCGATCTTGCATGGTGGATCACAGGAACGAAAAAAACGGGCCGGTACGGAAAATGTATCCGGAATCGTTGGATTGGGCGCTGCGATGGAACGAACTATGCAGCAGCAAACGGAGCATTACAAGCAAATCGTCACATTGCGGAACCGGATGCTCGCCGTCCTTACGGAAGAGTTGGATGATCTGCAAATCAACTCGCCCGAGGAGTCGGTTCCTTCGATTCTTTCCCTGTCCTTTCCGAATGTTTCGGCTGAGACGCTGCTGATGAATCTGGATATGGAAGGAATTGCCGCATCGAGCGGGTCTGCCTGCACATCGGGCTCCCTGCAGCCCTCCCATGTGTTAATGGCAATGAAGCGGGACGAGAATTGCGTGAAATCGGTGATCCGGTTCAGTTTCTCAAATCAAAATACGGTCGCCGAAGTGGAAACGGCCGCCCGCAAAACGGCAGCAATTGTAAATCGTTTGCGGCGAAAATAGAGAATAAAGATGTAAGAATGAAGATGTCCGGTGACGGGCATCTTTTTCTTGTGCGCTTGGCAGCGCATCGTACTTGCGGGTGAAAGTCCCGAGCACGCCGCGACGTGGCGGAAGTGCATAGCTGACACATAGTGCTTAGTCCGTAAGGATAGGTGCGGAGGATGTGAAGGCCAAATCCGGAACAGGCGGCATCAAACCATGTTGGCTGGCAGAGTCGGATAACCCTGCAAGAAAAGGGGAAGTCCCCTACCACGAATGGCTCTGCAAGTTAGGAGGACTGGGTTCGGAGGAAAGACGATCACGTGACCCAAGGAGATCTCATCGCTTCCGCAAAGCGGTAATCCAGACCAAGATCGCGAAGGTCAAGGGGTGGGTTATGGGTGGTGAGAAGTCAGAGCAGGGGATAG
The DNA here is from genome assembly GCF_015097055.1 of Effusibacillus dendaii. Classification (NCBI taxonomy): domain Bacteria; kingdom Bacillati; phylum Bacillota; class Bacilli; order Caryophanales; family Alicyclobacillaceae; genus Effusibacillus; species Effusibacillus dendaii. The sequence goes on along the minus strand of NZ_AP023366.1, from coordinate 1,235,907 downwards.
TAGTGAATAAGGTCGCCGGAAAAGCCGCAATGGCGAGTGACCCAGTGCCACGTCATTGGGGCAAGCCTTGACCCAAAAGGCAAGGACTTGATGCGAAGCCTGACTGCCCGTGGAAGAGAAGCAACGGAATCGGAGAACGAACCGCCATGTGTCAGACAGGAGCCGGGGAGCCAAGAAGCGCGAAGAACCGGGGTCGAACAAACGGGTAGACCGTCTGAGGCGGAGTACCGGAGAGAAAGGGAGCGAATGCCGCGGAACGGCTAACTCACAACCCGAACTACCGGGAAGAAACACGAACCTGGAGGAAACCTTCAAGGAGGTCAAGCGTAACCGAGGGGCGGCGGGCGTGGACAGAGTAACCATTAAAGTATTTGAGTCCGAGTGGGCGCATAACTTAAAAATGCTTCAGCAGGCCCTGCAAACGAAAACGTACCGCCCGAAACCGGTGCGCCGCGAGTACATCGACAAAGAGGTCGGGAGATCACACGTCAGAACCAAACGGTCAACGAAGAGCAGTTGGTCAAGAAGAAACTGAATCCATACATCAGAGGTTGGGGGAACTACTTCGGGCGCAGCGATGCGAAGAAGATATTCACTTGATATGATGCATGGATTCGGAGAAGACTACGTATGGTGCAGCTCCGCAGCTGGAAGAATACACGGAAACTGCACCGGGAGATGAGGCGCAGAGGGTGGAAAGGAAATGAACTTCCCCGGCTGAGAATGACAGCATGGAGAAGTTCTCGGGAAGCACATGTAAATTTTGCTTTGCCGAACACTTGGTTCAAGGATATCGGTCTATGCAGTCTGATCGACATTTACAATGAACTTCATCCCAGTGGGGATAATCGCGGAAGAGCCGTATGCGATGACCCGCACGTACGGTTCTGTGAGAGGCCCATGAATTAATTCATGGGCCTACTCGATATCGGAAGGTGAAAACATGAGACGAATCGGCGATTGGATCGGGCTGCCCGTTGTCACCATCCTGGAAGGCAGCCGGATTGGTGAAGTGTCGGATGTCATGGTTGACGAAGCGAATCAAATCTGCGCATTGATCGTACAAAAGGACGGATTTCTGGGTGGGATGGACAAACTCCCGATCGATTCCGTACGTTCCGTCGGGACGGATGCGGTGATGATCGAACGGGCGGATGATCTTCTGCCTCAATCGCCCGACAACCAGAGACCCACATTTGTTTGTTGCAACAAATCTTTTATCGACAAAGAAATCGTAACGGAAGAGGGGGCAATTTTGGGAACGGTGGCAGATGTTTACATCAGCGAGGAATCGGACAAGATAGTAGGGTATGAAGTGTCGGATGGCTTACTAGCTGATCTGGTCTCAGGTCGAAAATGGATCTCTTTTTCGGAAACCCTGCATGTCGGAGAAACGATCATCGTCACAGCTGATGCAAAGCTTTCCGATCTCCAATCGAACCGCTAGGAGTGTGAGGATGTTGATGCGCTGTCCCAATTGCAACAGCCGAGACATAGGCAAGATTGGCAGCAACCAGTTTTATTGTTGGGAATGTTTCGTGGAATTTAATGTAGTCGGGGATCAGGTGAAACTCTTTCAGGTAGAAGAAGATGGGTCGTTAAGTTCGTTTGATGATTTGTTTTCCGAAATTCCGCAAGTCGGGACAGTATAACAGCTACGACACGAGATTTGAACGACAGAGGGAGGCACTACAATGGCTAACGCAGATTCTGCAACAAGTTCGGTTGAATCGGTCTCTGCCAGGAAACTTGGCGATACTTGGGAAGGCTGGAGTGGGGAATTAGAAGAAAATAACGGAGATCTGGCTACATCCCCCTGGTATTTTTTGGGTTATTACGCAGTGATGCTGCTCCTTCTGCACACCCTCGCATTCGGATTATGGTTTTTGACAGAGCCACGGTTGGCCGAGATCGGACCCATTTTTAAAAATTTGGTGGAGATTGCCGGAATCGCCAGCCTGGCAACCATGGATGTAGGTTTTGGGTTAGTGGTTGCAACCGTTTTAACAGGAAAAAACTTCGTGCCTCATTATAAGGGGAAACATATTGCGTTGTCCCCGCTACTGCCTGGAATTATAAAAATCGGAACGAAATTTGGACTGTCGAAAGACCGCATTTCCAACTCACTGCTGCAGGTTGGAAACCGAATCACAATTGCCAATACAAAGCGGATCAAATCGACCGAATTGGTAGTTTTGCTGCCTCGCTGCTTGACAAAAGTGATGCGGGAATCAGTCGATGAAATTGCAAAACGTTATGGAGTTACGGCGCATGTTTGCGGCGGGGGGCAGCAGGCGCGGCAAATTTTGGCGGAACGAAAGCCAAAAGGAGTGATAGCAGTTGCCTGCGAACGGGATCTGATGGCTGGCGTACAGGATGTGGGAGCGGCGATTCCGGTGATTGCGATTGCCAACAAGCGACCGGAAGGTCCTTGTCGAAACACAAACATTGACCTGCCGGAAATGGAAAGTGCATTTCGTTCGTTTTTGGGGGAAGTTTCTCGTGTCTAGTCGATGCATCTCCCTTGCCGCGAATCTCTTTTGCGGACAGGGGGATTTTTTGTGTTTATACATATGGGACAACTGGCATATACTTGATACATGTCCAAAGGGTCCGCCTGATCCGTATTCAGGGGGTGTATGCCTGTGATGGAAAGATCCCCGCGCAATCGATCGATTGACATTGCGTTGCTTGTTTTGATTGTTTTGGGCTGCGTCTACTTATTGACACAAATGAGCGGTCTTTTGTTAGGGATCTGGATTGTTTTGCGTGCAGTTCTCACTCCGTTTCTGATTGCGGTCATGATTTCCTACCTGTTAAACCCGATCGTATCCCGTTTGGTGGAACGCGGCGTCCCACGGGGAGTCAGCGTCCTTATCATTTACGTTGTCTTTTTCACCTTACTTGGTGTTGTTCTTGTCAATTCCATACCGGTTTTTATCAAACAGTTAAAGGAATTTGTCGAATCGCTGCCGGCGATTGTCGAACAGGTGGAAAGTTGGAACAAAAGTTTGGACAGCGGGGCGCGTGCGATGCCCGATGCGGTGCACAAGGCAATTGATGCGAACCTGCTTCGGTTCGAAGAAGCGGTTACCGAGTACATAACGAACTTTATGGGATCGCTCGGAAGCACCGTCGGGCAGCTTCTGATGGCTATGATCATCCCATTTTTGGTCTTTTATATGCTAAAAGATCTAAAGGTCATGGAGAGGACCGTTTTTATCATTTTTCCTGTCAAACGGCGGCGTGAACTGGTGGATCTGTTCAAGTCGATTGACGAGGCGCTCGGCAATTATATTCGCGGGCAATTGATTGTGATGCTTGCTGTCGGAACGTTAGTTTATGTTGGATATTTGATCATCGGCATGCCTTACAGCCTGATGCTTGCCTTACTGGTCGGCATTACCAATATCATTCCCTATGTAGGGCCTTTCATTGGAGCGGCGCCGGCAGTCATCCTGGCGCTTACGATTTCGCCTCTTATGGCGTTGAAGGTGACAATCGTCAATCTGATTGTTCAACAGTTGGAAGGAAACGTGATTTCCCCCCAAATTGTCAGCAAATCGTTAAATCTTCACCCGCTTGTCATCATTCTCGCCCTGCTCCTGGGAGGCGAAGTGGGAGGAATTATGGGGCTGATTTTGGCGGTTCCCATTGTGGCCGTGATGAAGGTGATTTTGGAGCATATGGTAGAGCATTATGTCAGACGCTAGCGGCTCCACCTGCGCCAGAGTCTTGGCGAAGCCAAGTTTTCTTGATCGAAAAAAGAGGGAATTGCAGGTGAAAAGTCGAATATGTTGACAAATAATCTGTAAGACTACGAAAAAGAGGTGTCGAACCATGACATCAAATCTTGACAAAACAATGATGTTCTCTGGTAATCGAGAAGAGCCGAACGAAGCGCAAAAAGCGCTGCTGAAAGCGTACCAGGCACTGAAAGTGAAAGGATATAATCCGATTCACCAAATTGTGGGCTATCTCATCTCCGGCGATCCGGCGTACATCACGAGCCATGATGATGCCCGCAACACGATCCGCAAGGTGGAGAGGGATGACCTGATTGAAGAGTTGGTGCGTGCGTACTTGGCGGATCGGGCATGACCGGGCGAATTTTGGGGATTGATTTCGGCGATGTTCGGATCGGGCTTGCTGTGAGTGATCCGTTAGGCATGACCGCGCAAGGATTGGATGTCCTCCGCCGCAAGTCAGAAACGGACGATTTGAATGCACTTCGCGAAATCATCCAAAAGTATGAGATTGTAAAAATCGTACTCGGATTTCCCAGGAACATGAACGGGACGGTAGGGCCGCGCGGCGAATTCACGCGGGAATTTGGCAAGTTGCTTGAGGAGACGTTTGATTTGCCTGTTGTTTATTGGGACGAGCGGTTATCCACGGCGGCGGCGGAGCGAATGCTGATTGCGGCAGACGTACGGAGAGAAAAACGGAAACAGGTAATCGATAAAATGGCTGCTGCCATTATTTTGCAGGGGTACCTTGATTCCTTATAGAGATGGAGGATTCTCATGAGTGACGAAATCGTAAGCGAAAACATTATTGTTCTGACCGATGAAGATGGGGATGAACACGAATTTGAAGTGTTGGAAGTGCTCGAAGTGGATCAAAAAACATACGCCGTTCTGCAGCCTACCGATACGAAGGATGATGAGGCGATCATCTTGCGCGTCGAAAAGGACGAAAACGGGGAAGATGTGTTGGTGAACATTGAAAGTGATGAGGAATGGGATAAAGTGGCGGAAATGTACGACACGCTGCTTTTTGAAGAAATGGATCAATAAAGCGACACCAAAACCGGACAAAAACAGTTCGGTTTTTTGCTATAATGGGAGCAGAAAGGAGGCTGCGGGATGGGTTTTACTCCGCCGCAAAGAGCCCGTCAAATCAGACGTTCTGCTCTTTTTTTGATCTTATTGATTTTATTATTTGTATGGTATTTATGGACCCCTCCCGCATCTGACGGTCGGGTGGTATCTGTGGAGATCAAGCAAGGGTCGACGACCGCCGAGATTGCAAATTTGCTCGAACAGAAAGGTTTGGTGAAAAGTTCTTTCCTGTTCCGCCTTGCTGTGCTGCTGAATGGACAAGCTGCCTCCCTGCAGGCTGGAACCTATGAAATTTCACGCGGCTCTTCGATGACCGAAATCGCAGACATCATCGGAAAAGGGAAAACGAGAAGCGATATTGTCAAATTTACCATCCCGGAAGGGTATACGGTGGAACAGATTGCCGACGTGTTAAGCAAAAATGGGCTGGTGGACCGGCAGCGCTTCCTGCAGGAAGCGGATAACGGCACGTTTTCGCAGGAATTTTTGAAATCGGAACCGCAGAATACAGGCATTCGGCATCGTCTGGAAGGCTACCTGTATCCGGACACGTATGAAATCAAGAAAGGCACTGCTGAGCATGACATATTGAACATGATGCTGAATCAGTTCGATCAAGTGGTAGATGAACAAATGAGACAGCAGTTTCAAGCAAACGGCCTGTCATTGCACCAAGCGGTTACACTTGCTTCGCTGGTGGAGCGGGAAGCACGCGTGGCAAAGGAGCGGCCGATCATCGCCGGTGTCATTTACAACCGGCTCCGTCACAATCCTCCGATGCTTTTGCAGATTGATGCGGCTGTCCAATATGCGGTCGGACAAAAAGCAGAGCTGACGTATCAGGATTTGCAGGTAAACAGTCCCTACAACACGTACAAACGGGAAGGATTGCCGCCCGGACCGATTGCATGCCCCGGCAAGGACAGTCTGCTGGCGGTTGCAGAGCCGGATCATAATGAGTTTCTTTACTACGTCACAAAGAAAGACGGGTCTGGGGAACATTATTTTGGCAAAACGCTGGAAGAGCACAATCACAATATTGCATTGAGCGAACAAAATCAGGCACGCCACCAGTAGAGGATGTTTGCAATGGACAACCAGTTGACCAGTTACATACGGGAATTGGTCCCGCCCCGGGATCAACTTTTGCGTGCGATGGAACAGCGTGCGGAAGAACTGTATATTCCGATTCTCGATCTGGAAACCGCCCAGTTTTTACGGGTTACGCTGCAACAGCTGCAGCCGAAGCGGATTTTGGAGATCGGTTCGGCTATCGGCTATTCGGGGATCTGGATGGCACGCTCCTGCACCGCATCGATTGTTACCATCGAACGGGATGCGGAGCGGGCGGAAGAAGCGCGGCAAAATATTGCGAAAGCAGGACTCCTGGCGCGGATTGAACTGTTGGAGGGAGACGCTTTTGAGCTGCTTTCGTCTGTACAAGGGCCGTTTGATGTTGTGTTTCTGGATGCAGCCAAAGGGCAGTATCCTAACTTTTTGGAACTGGTGCTGCCTCTGCTTCGTTCAGGCGGCACGCTGTTCAGTGACAACGTGTTTTTTCAGGGGTTAGTGGCTGGACCGGAACATGTGAAACATAAGCTGCGAACGATCGTCATGCGGCTGCGGGAGTACAATCGGTTGATCGCCGATCATCCGTTGTTGGAAACGGCATTTGTACCGCTTGGCGACGGGTTGGCTGTGTCGGTGAAGAAACAGTAGCCATTCGTTTATCCGGCTGTTTTTCCGTCAACACTGAGGGTATCGTGACATTCACGCATACAAAAAGTGGACGGGGGTGGCAGGATGTCGACGCAGCACTCGGTGCAAAAGCGGCTGTTACTGATTTTATCGCTTTTTTCAATCGGGTTGGTCGCCCTGCTGGGGCGGCTTTTTTATATTCAGATTTGGGCACGGCACGACATGCAGGGGCATGATCTGGTGGCCACTTCTGTCGAACAGCGGAAAGAAACATGGGTGATCGATTCCGGACGCGGCGATATTTTGGATCGGAACGGCAAATCGTTGACAGGCTCCCGCATTCGCGGCGTGTTGGTGATGCCGCTTTGGACAGGTGACCCGGATAGGCAGAAATTAAAACAACTGGCTGATATTCTGCAGACCGATCTGCAGACGCTTCAGCAGAATCTGGCGATGATTGACCGTCCGGCATTGCTTAGATTGCCGGACAAGAAAGGCAGTCGAAAACCGGTCGAACTGACCGACAGTCAGGCGGCATCAATTGAAAAACTGCATCTGCCCGGCATTTATCCGAAGGAAGTCAAAATTCGCTACGACGAAAATTCGCTTGCCAGGCATTTGATTGGTTTTGTCGGCCTTGATCCGCAGTTAGCGGAAAGCGCATTTGGCGGCAAATACCCGTCTAATGAACAGATCGGAAAAATGGGCCTCGAGTATCTGTTCCAGAATGAACTGCGGGGACTCGGAAAACGTAAGGAAATCTCCTACTTCATCGGCGCGGACAAGCAGCCCATCAATGGACTCGGCATTCAAATGAAAGAAGAAGAAAATCATGCGCTGTCTGTCAAGACGACATTGGATTACAATGTACAGAAAACGGCAGAAGCAGCCATGGATCAATATGGGTTAACAAACGGGTCGGTCGTTGTAATGGATGCGGCAAGCGAAGAGATTTTGGCGATGGCCAGCCGACCGCAGTTTGATCAGGATGCACCGCTCAAGCAAAATGAATATCCGGTCAATAAAGCGTTGGAAGCGGATTTTCCAGGTTCCGTGTTCAAGACAGTGATTGCGGCCGCCGCGTTGGAAAAAGGGATCGTGCATGCAGACGATGTGTTCAATTGTCCCGGTTATATCGAGATTGGCGACGGACGGCTTAACTGTTGGACCACGCACGGCAAAATCACGGCTGAACAGGGATTTGCAGAATCGTGCAATGTGGTGTTTTCGACGCTTGCGATGAAATTGGGCAGACAGACGATCGAAGAATATGCGGACAAGTTTGGACTGGGAAAGCCGCCGCTGCAAAAAATCGATGGAAAACCGCAGGTTGACCGGGAAGATGCCGGGCAGATTTTTGCCAAACCGGAAACGTCCGACCGTCTGCTTGCCAATACGGGTATCGGACAGGAGGATGTTCGCCTGTCGCCTTTACAGGTGGCGCATATGATGGCGGTTGTCAGTCAAGGTGGGCTGTCACGCGAACCGCGCCTGTTAAAAGAATGGCGGACCAGTCCGGATAACGAATTGTACAAAACTCTCCCTGCTCCCGCGAAGCCAACCCAGGTCATAAAACCGGAAACGGCGCGTGAACTGCAGCGCTGGATGCGGGAAGTGGTAAGTGAACCGAAAGGAACGGCTCACCTGTTAAATTCCGCCAAAATGCCAGTCGCGGGGAAAACAGGCACCGCCCAGACCGGCAAGGAGAATGCCTATCATTACTGGTTCTCCGGTTACGCACCGGCAGACCACCCGAAATATGTCATTGTCGTAATGGCCAAAGATGTGGAAACGGAAAACGGCAGTCAAATGGTGCAAAATGTGACACGGCAAATTGTTGATTCCCTGCCATAAATCGCTTGTCCATAGGACTTCCGTTCCTTTTTTCCGGCAACCTTCTCCTGTATAGTGGATGTGGCGATCTTTTGCAGGGGAGGACGTAATGGAATGGCAACGGAAATAACAGCGGAAACAGCAGCGGTAGATAATCAGACAGAGCAGCAGGCGGAGCAATCGCAGGAAGCTTTTGGACAGTTGGTGGAAGAAAAGATTTTGCGCTATTTTCAGAACAAGGAAATTGCGAATGAACGCAAAGAAGAAAACAAGATGCTGTTCGAGGAAATTGAACATTTTTTTGAACAGATGCAGGAAGACGAGTTGATTTTTCAACTGCCGAACGGGGAATATGCGGTTCTTTCCAAGAAAGCGACCATTCGTGAGGTGTTGGACAAAGAAGCGTTGGCGCATGAACTGCTGATTGCGAAAGACGAACTCAAAACGCCGTTCGATTTTTCGATGCTGACAGCAAAGGGGAAACTGACGCCCGACATGATTTCCCGCCATACGGAGACAGAGACGTCCATCCGTGTAAGACTGAGCAAACGGAAAACAAAGCCGCGCAAAAAGAGATAAGCAACACAACCAAAAGAGATAAGCAACATAAAAATAACAACGAAAAAATAGCAAAAAGGATGTGGGAGTTCAGCGTTCCACATCCTTTTCCTTTACGGCAATTGATTTCCTGGTTCAGATAAAAGGATACTGAAGCAGATCCAAAGCGGTTTGAATTCTGGGGATTTCTTTAAACTGTGGGTCTGCAAGCGGTTCATATGTAAGCACAAACAGGTACGGATTGATGAAATAGGTTTCCAGCCCAGGATAGGTATTCGGATCGATTGCTTGAAAGGGGTTTCGCTCTATTTTGCGATAATACAGATAAAATTCGATCTGATATTGTTCTCTGTTCCTGATTTTTTCGGCCAGTATAGCGAGAAACTTTTTGCTGACATCTTCCACGTAACGCTCTTTTACCGCGTCTGTCAGCTTGATCTGCCGCAAAATCGGTGAGATGTTTTTAGCGATCGTGTCAATCAGCAGAACCTCTTCTTCCTTTAGGATGTCTTTCGTTTCCAGAATGACGAGAAATCCTTCCGGCTCCTGTCCGGGATACGCGGATGGGTTGTGGAACAGAAGCGGTGAAATCACGATACAGTTCGTATTGCCGAACGACTCAACAAGCTCCGCATCATTAAAAAAATCGTGGGCGCTTGCCGTTGTATATTCAAAAACCGTATCTCCGTCAAACGTTTTTTGCCAGGGGTCGCTTAGAACAAACCTCTCCTGGTGAAGCTCCGCGCCAATCGCATGCTCAATCAAATAAAATCCGTTTTTCTTGAAACAGATAAACGCTTTTTTGATGCCAAATGACAGATGCAGCGTGCGCAGCGTTAAATAGCAAATTTCCTCCTGATTGTCGCAATGATTAATGGTATTCACCAGTTTGTTGAGATTGTTCAGCGTGTTGTATTTTTGTTCAAGCGTCTTTTTTTGCGCCGAAATTTCGTCGAACAGTAAGGCGTTATTGACCGCAATATAGGTGGCGGAAGCGAGCGATTCAATAAGTTGAAAATAGGATTCGTCATAATCATGATGATCGACCGACTCGCTTAACGTGACAAAGCCAATCACCCGGTCTTTTACGATCAGAACGATATATTTGGCCCGTAAAACGGCAAATTGCTGCCAATTTACAAAAATCGATTGAATGATGTCTTGATCATGCTCCATCGACAGCACGATTTTGTGACCCGAATCGATTTGCTTGTGAAGCTGCAGTTCAGCATATTGTTTGCTGTGTGAAAACACATCGCGGTAGCCCCGGATTTTAATCGTGTCGCTCCACTCATCATAAATACCGAGAGAGGTCACCGCGCTGCGGGACACTTCGCTAAATACATCGATCGCATTTGCATACAGCTTGTCCAAAGTCACTTCTGACAGCAGCGCTTTTGTACTTTGGTTAATCATGAACAAATTAAAATTGGTCTGGTCGAGAAGCTGATTTTTCGCCTGCAAATCGGCAAATTGCTTACTGTTTTCAAGAGAATGGTTGACAAGTGACATCAATTTGTTGGCAACATCATAGTCGTCATCGTCAAGCTCGCCTAAGATTTTACCGTCCGAAATGATAAACCCGTAGAGGGTGTCGTGAATAATCAGGGGAATTACAAATCGGATGGTCAGATAGTCAATATCTTTCGGGGCAAAAAACAGCTCGAAGCGATTTCGAATGCTCTTTCCGTGAAAAGTGGCGATCCGTTCCAACCGCTCCGAATTTTCAATCCGGTAATTTTCGAATGGATACAGTTTTTGCCGTACCGAAACGAAATCATCTCCCTGTTTGACAAACAACATCGAAGCATGCAGGGTCAGCACTTCGTTCGTAAACTCAAATGCAAAGTTGCAAATCTGATCCAGGCTGAATTTCTGTGTGAACACTTCAATTGCATTCAGCAGCGCTTCATAGCGGAATAACTTGCTGGCAATGTTAGACATGCCGATTCCTCTTTCTATTCATATAATAATTCATAATCAAGCACGTAAAATGTCCCGGAAGTAATCTTATCGATTCGTTTCTGCGTATGTTTGATTTGCAGAACCGTTTTCGGGAACGCTTTTTTCAGGATGGAGACCTCACCCTCCCCTTTTGATTGCAGAAATGTCAGGAGAGCCTGCCGCGTTTCCTCCATAGCGTACAGTTTGTCTGCCAACTCTTCCTGCCTCTGTTTGAAAAAATGAACCTCCTGCAGCTGATCGTCGCTTAAACGGTTTAACACGGTCTCGTACACAGCCAGCTCCCGCTGAATTTTTTCTTGCAGTATCAATGTGGATTTGTATTCCTCTAACAGTTGATCTATCTGGCGAAGAATGTCTGCCCGGTTAAATCCTTCAATGCGAACGGGAGTTGTCCGTTCCAGCTCGTTGCCGAGGTATGCGGTTACTACTTTCACTTCGGCGTGCGTTTCGCCCCCGATGATTTTCCCACGCTGTTGATCCAGGATGATACTCTTGGCAAACAACTGGCTGCCGATCGTGTACAGGCCAACATAGATATGTTCGTCTGCCTTTATGATGCAATCGTTTGCATGCTTCACGATGACATCTTTTTTCGCTTGCACAAACGCTTTATTGCGACCGAAAATACCGCCTTTTATCAAGACGCTGCCTGATAAGGAGACAATTCTGTCAACCGCTCCGATCCCGATTTCGCCGAGAATCGAAATGTCCTTGTCGGCGACAACGCTGTATCCGTCATGCACCGTCCCCTTTACAGTTACACAACCGCTGTATTTAATGTTGCCGGTTGCAGGGCCCACGTCGCCATCGATGATAATGTGTTCGATGACGGATACTTTTCCGTTCTCAAAATGAATAGCGCCTTCCCGGGCGGCGCGCAGAACCACTTTTCCGTCTTCATGCGATTCGTACACCGAGTTTTTGTCATACAAGAGAGGTTTATCCTTGCCCGGTTTGGGAGGCAGCGGCTGTCCGGTTACAGTTCGCCCTGGTGTGCCTGCGGTCGGCGGAATCTTCTCTCCCAGCCAGCCGTCTTTTTCCACCCGGTCAATAAAATTCAACTCATAAAAATTGGCCCTGCCATCGCTTAAGAGAGTCGGTCTTTTTTCAGACAATTGCACATACGAGATTTGTGCATCTTCCCCGTGAACGGGAGGGATGCCGCGGGCAATCACCAAATCCTGCTTGGCCTGCAAGCGGTCTAACGCATCCGGTAAAATTCCTTCCGTAATTTGATGCGCTTCCAAAATTGCAAGAATCTCCGAGCGAACAAAGTCATATTGGGAAAGCAGTTCTTCCTCCGACAGATAGAGTTTGATGCTGGCGTCCATCTGATCTTTTGACAAGGTGACTTCAATCGGGGCGCGAAGGACGCCGATTTTCACAGGTGCTTCAGTCGCTTCTTTGAGGGCAGTGCCAAGCGACTTGAAATCGGTGATTTTCATGCGGGGATATTGCTCCAGGATGGCACCGAGTTTTTGTGCCTCAAATCCGCTGCGAAAAACAGTTATGAACAATTCGTCCTGTTCCTGAACGGTTATTTTAAAAAAATCGTTTTGTACAAGATCCACCTTGTTCAGCTCCTGTTCAACCAAAATGCTATATAAACCAATTTTTCTATCAGAAGTTGTCGAAAAAGAAAGAAAAAATTCTTCTTACACTATATTCGCTTCATTTGTTGCCAATTCCTCGTCAAAAAAATCGATCCTGCGATTTTTGTCAGACGCTGAGGAGGTTGCTATTGACCGATTTTTAGGAATTTTTTATGATTTAAGATAGTTTCACGAATGCCCTGCCAAAAGGAGGAACACATATGAAAGTTGTCGATTTGACGGTTCAGTTATACGATGGGTTAACTTCCTATCCCACACATCCCAAATTTGTGGCGATGGATCATATCACGCACGATTTTTCAAAACCGCGATACATTCCGCCTTGCGAGGGGTATGCCAGCAAAATTTTTATCATGTCTGACCACGGCGGCACACACATGGATGCTCCCTACCATTTTTTTAAGGAAGGATTGACGATTGACCAGATTCCGCTGGAAGCCAGCATGGGACAGGCGGTGCTGATCGACGTGTCGGATAAAGAACCGGAGCAGCCTGTAACCCGAAATATGGTAGAGGAAGCAGTCCGGAAAAATCAACTGGAAGTGCGGGAAGGAGATATAGTGTTGTTTCGTTGCTGGCCGGGGGAGTGGAATGGTCCCGGATTTCACGATTGCAAGTCACTTGACGCTTCCGTAGGAGACTGGATCGTGGAAAAGAAATTGAAGGCGATCGGTTTGGATTTACCGAATGCCGATATAAACGAAAACATGCAGCGGTCCGTTCATCTCGCGCTGCTGAGCCGCAATATCCTGATTATCGAAAACCTTACCAATCTGCAGAATCTTTCGAAAAAACGGTTTTACTTTATCGGTACACCGCTCAATTTGCGGGGAATGACCGGTTCGCCGATCCGGGCGATTGCGATCGAAGAGTGGTGAAACTGATTTTTTTCGCACGGAATGAACACATTGTATAGGAAGGTATGTCGCTGTAAAATTCTCCCCCTCATTTTAATAAATCCTGTAAAGCCGAGGATACTGTCCCGTACTGAAAAGAATAGCCGCTGCCCAGCATTTTCTCTGGCAGTACCCTTTGTCCCTGCAAAACGATTTCCGACATTTCCCCCAGCAACAATTGCAACGCAAACGAAGGGACCGGAATCCAGTGCGGCTTATGCAATACATCGCCAATCGCCTTTCCAAACCGGTCCATTCTCTCAGGTACAGGCGCTGTAACATTGACTGGACCCTCAATTGTATCCCGACCGATACAGTGATGGAAAATCCCGCATACATCATCGATGTGAACCCATGACATCCACTGCTTCCCGGTTCCTACCCTCCCTCCTAAATAAAATGAATAAGGTGTCGCCATTCGAGGAAGGGCTCCGCCATCTCGCCCTAGTACCACTCCCAAGCGGGCAAGGACAACGCGGGTATGGCTCTTTGCCCGCTTGGCCGTCTCTTCCCATTGCTGTGTGACTTCGGCCAGAAAACCTGTTCCCTTTGCATCCTCTTCGGTGAATGTTTTTTCATCAGAATAGCCATAAAATCCGATGGCGGAGGCGTTGATCAGAACCTGGGGTTTTCTGTTCACTTGCATGATCGCCTCTGTTATGCCTTGCGTTACATGTATGCGTGACTCCAGAATTTCTTTTTTTCTTGCCGCCGTCCAGCTGCCTGAGTTGATCGATTGTCCTGCCAAGTTAATCACACCATACTCCTGCTCCCTATTTTCCAAAAGGGGTAAAATCTGCCCAAGCGTATACACCACATTTTTTCCATAACGAACTTCCTGCTGCCTTCTCGAAGCAACCCAAACCTGGTACCCCATTTTTTCCAAATACTTAGCCAAATGCTGACCGACAAAACCGGATCCGCCAAAAATGAGAATGTCCATCACGTGTCATCCCACCCAGTCAAGGAAATTCATCTTATCTTCATTATGATCAAAAACAGGTAATACGAAAATGGGAAGAGAGATACAAGTTGTCCCATTTGAAATCCGACGTTCACCATTTACATATTTTAGGGAGGTTAAGCAACCTCCCTTATTAAAGTAAACCTTTTAGCCTTTCCACATCTGGCCTGTTTTTGGGCATGGTTTTTGTATTTACGGTATTCACGGGGGCAGAAACTTGTAATCTGTTTGGCAACTCTTTGAGAAGGACTTGAATGATTCGATTGGCAGTTTTGTCTGCGATCTCATCCTCATCAACAATAAAACGTCGTGTTTCCTTTTCCCGTATTGCATCCAGGACATACTGAATACCTTTCGTTTTTATATAGCTATCAAGAAGTTGATTCTGTTCATCTGTTCCGTTAAGAAAACGGTCAGCCTTTTGCATAAAAACCTCCTCAGAGAATTGTGGAAGATCGCGACTTTTTCGTAATGGTTTATTCCGCTTTGCTTTTGGTTTTGAATTCATTGAAATTCACCTGGAGGATAATGGATTTGGTTTTCTTCATGCCAGTCATCTCCTAGCTTGTAAAACCTGCTTTTGGGGGTAATCCTCTGCCTCATAGTCATTTGAAAGCAATAATCCGAATTTATAGAAACCCCTGACGTTTGATATTTGATAATCTTCAATTAGATGGATGTCACTTATGAATTTTTGGACCCAAGGTCTTATTAATTTTGCTCCGCCACCTGTTAATATGATCATGTCAAACTTGCTTCTATTTCTCCAACGTGTTTGAAGTTCATTGATGATGTATTCTGCTGTTTCGCGGACAATTCTTTCCTTCACTTCTTTGATAGGTATAGAAAGACGTTTTGAAGAATAGTAAACATCACTTTCAAATTGCATCTCTACCCTTCGGGGGGTTGCATAGGCATCAGGGTTTACGGAATTAATGTAATCAGAAAGACGCTGATAAATGTCATAAACGCCTACAGGAATGGTAATACGATCGTCGGGGATGGCTTTTAAAGAATCGATTCCATCACAATCTGTCGTACCATATCCGATATCTATAATGCCAATATAAGATGTTCCGATTTCATCTCTGTCGACATTTCCCTCTTCATCCATATATAAATCCAGGATACTTCCAATTGGTTGAGGCAAAACTTTGCATTCTTTGACGTTAATAATTTTTTCCCTGCCATTCATTTGGATCGTGTGTTGACCTTTGAAAACTTGGGCAAGTTTTTCTTCCCGCTTAGTTCCTTTTTCCCATGAGGGGCAACCGGTGACCACAAGAACCTCGAACGTCCCTTCTTTTTCTCTGATAAGGCTTGCCAACCCAAACTGACTTAATAACTTGTAATACTTCTGAGTATATCTGTCTTCGCTTGTATAGGTGGAAAGGTACTTCCCTTTCACTTTATTCACCTCGTTTCCCCACACATAAAGTTCTCTTGCGTATAAACTTGACTCAAACTCATTATAGTTCACATCACCTACTCCCGTTGAATCTTCCCTTTTCACACTCTCTTTCGTAAGAAATCCACTCGGCAGGATCAATTCTATTGCTTCGTTACTATATCCCTTGTAATATCCGTTCCCATGGTCGATTCCCATAACAATCAGTTTGTGTTTGCTCATTTCTATTCCTCCAGTACATAATGTTCTATAATCGTTTTAAAATTCAAACAAGTCTACTGTGTTGACTTGTTGGTACAGGACGTTAAGCAGCATAATCACCCAGTACAGAGATAATATGATAATGGGCGGCACTGTGTGCCATTCCGACAATATAGAAAAATATTCCGTATCACGATATAGGCGGTACGGGAAACTGTTTTGATGTTACCGATTCATCTTCGGTATTTGGAGATTTTCACTAGAAGGGGAATACCGTTTTTTGTCGAACAATGCAACTTGTTTTAGCATTTACATTCTTTTTCATAAACGTCAGGAGAACATTTATGATCTGTCCACATTGCAGTGAAGACATACTCGAGAATAACCTTCCGCGTGGGGAACGGTGCTTGACATTACATTTGACCGGATCGTGGAACTGTCTGTAATCATTGGAGTGGCGGCAAAATATCCGCAAGTGCAGTTTTGGCTGTTACTGCTTACTGCTGGAATTGTGTTTTCCATGACCGTGTTTCTTACGGTAGGGGCTTTATCGGAGAAAAAAGGAGTCAAATCCTTTTATTATCAGGCCGGTTTGGCGGAACGAACGGAAGGTTTTATCCTCTTCCCCATTATGATGCTGTTCCCCGCCTGGCTGCTGATTACCACAAAGATTTTTGTTTTCGTGGAAATCTTTACGGCCATTCAACGAATGTGGGAAGCAAAAAGAAAATTAGGGTGATGGTTATTAACTTCAATCAACTTTATCTGTTTTTATATTCAATATTATTAAAAAGTTTCGTTCGAAATATAGACAAAAAATTTTTATCAATATATACTCAAATTAGAATATGAATACGTATTCAAAAACAGATAAGCAGGGAGTAGATAAAAGGCCATGGTATCTTCCAGAGACGTTGCAAAAATGGCCGGTGTGTCTCAAGCGACAGTTTCGCGAGTGCTGAATAATCCGGAGAGCGTTAAACCGGATACACGAAAGAAAGTATTGCGTGCTATTGATGAACTGGGTTATCAACCGAATCTGATTGCTCGCAGTCTCGTAACCAATAGTACGCGTACGATCGCTCTTATATCCGGTACGCTTAGCAACGGCTTCTTCGTGGAAACAACCAATTCGATTGTAGCGTTGGCAACAAACCGCGGATATAAAACAATGGTTTACTTTGAGGGTGCAATGGCGTTGCGGGATATTTTCGATTCCATCAGGGGGAATCAGGTAGATGGCATTCTGCTGTCGTCGATTAAGCTGGACGACCCCGTGTTTGAGGAAATTGAGCGGTCTGGAATCCCCTATATGCTGTTTAACAGACGCCCTCGAAGCGGTGGCAACTATGTAGTGTTTGACAATTGTATGTCGGGAGAATTGATTACCCACCATCTTCTCCAGTTAGGACATCGGAGAATCGCCTTCATTTCGGGAGAAACAAATATTTCAACTTTTCTTGAACGTAAAATTGGGGTTGAAAAAGCGTTGAACGAAGCGGGACTTTCTCTGGAACCGGATTTGTTCCACGTTTGTGATACAAGTTCATCCGAAGTCGAAAAAATTACGTTGAAGCTCATGCATATGAGCAACCCGCCTACTGCAATTCTTTGCGCGACGGACGCAATGGCGTTTTCCTGCATGGATGCAGTGCTTTCACTGGGATTGCGAATACCGGAGGATGTGAGTCTTGCGGGAATCGATGACATTCGGATGGCTTCCCATCACGCCATCCAGTTAACAAGTATCGGTCACCATAAATTCAGGATGGGTGAAATCGCGGCCGAAAATCTCATTGAGATGATTGAGCAGGGTGTTGACCCGGACCATCCGAGACAAATTATTCTTCAACCTGAACTGGTCGTTCGTAAAACTACCGGTCCAAAGAGATGAGGGTAACGAAAGACGATTAACGCCGCTTATGAAAGCGCATACATTGGTTTCTCCGGCCTGGATTTGAATACGTATTCAGGATATGTATTCAAATTCAGTCGTTGAACATACATTTCCAAGATCATGCAAGGGGGTTCTTAACTGTGAAGAAAGAGATTTTCAGAAAATCACTGGCTTTGGTGGCTGCAGGTTCGCTGCTGTCAATCAGTTTGCTTGGTTGCGGCAAGCAGCAAGCTGCGAGCAACCCAAGCTCCACCGATTCCAGCACGATCAAAATCGGTGCCATTCTCCCGCTAACCGGTGACGCAGCACCACTCGGCGACCAATCCAAAAAAGCAATACAACTTGCGGTCGACGAGATTAATGAAAAAGGCGGCATCAAAAGCATGAATGGGGCAAAACTCCAGGTCGTGTGGGGAGACTCGCAAGGCAATCAGCAAGTCGCGCAATCGGAAACTTCCCGTCTGATTACGCAAGAAAAGGTGGCATTGCTGACCGGGGCTTACCAATCGGGCATGACCATCCCTGCCAGCCAAGAAGCGGAAAAGCAGAAGAAAATTTGGTTTGCGAGTGTACCATCTGACGATTTGATCACCGCACGCGGACTCAAATATGTGTTCCGGATTGCGGATACATCGTCGATGCGTGTAAAAACTCAAATTCAATTTTTAAACGACATGAAGAAAAAGTCAGATCTGAAATCGGTTGCTCTCGTATACGAAAACTCATCCTGGGGACAAGGTGTGGCGAAGTACTGGAAAGAAGAACTTCCTAAGAACGGTTACAGCATCGTGGTGGATGAAGCGTACGACCGGAAAGCGACTGATTTGACGCCGGTTGTAACTAAAGTGAAGAATGCAAATCCGGACGTGGTATTGATGGTTTCGTATGTGCAAGACGGAACTCTCTTAGCAAAGGGCTTTAAGCAACAGCAAGTAAAGCCGAAGGTGTTTCTTGCGACTTCGGGTGGTACAGCGGATCCACAATTCCTGAAGAACGCTGGGGAAGATGCTGTAAACTGGCTTGACGTTTCCGCTTGGGAACCGGATGTGAACCGTCCAGGCAGCAAAGAACTGGACAAGAAGTTTGTTGATAAGTTTGGGGTGCATCCATCCGGCGAACAGATTAAGGAATACGCGGGTATTTACACGATCGCAGACGCTTTGGAGCGTGCCAAGTCTACAGACAGCGACAAACTGAGGGAAGCGTTGAAAGCAACCAATATTACATCCGGCCCAACAACGATCTATACAAAGACAATGCATTTTGACGACACGCAAACTTTACCGGATCCGTCACTTGTTATCGCGCAATTCCAGAAAATCAATGGCAAAATTGAGCGTGTAACGGTATATCCGGAAGCCGACGCCCGTCAAGGTGCAACTCTTGTATTCCCGTATAAAGCTGAATAATCAAAGCTTCTTTCGAGGCATCTTCATTGTTGAACCAATTGGGCGGGTGTACCCGCCCTTTTTAAACCAAGAGAGGAGGACATCGCATTGCTTCAGGCTGTTGTACAAGGAATCTTAATGGGCAGCGTCTACGGTTTGATTGCGCTTGGTTTGACTCTCATTTTCGGAATTATGCGCGTGATCAACTTTGGACATGGAACTTTTTTAATGGTGGCAATGTTTATTTCGTATTTCGGGATTACTTACCTGGGTCTGCATCCCTATCTGACATTGCTGATCGTAGTTCCGGCCATGTTTGTGATCGGATATGCAACCAATAGGTGGCTGATTCAACCCGTATTGAATAAAGAGCAGGATGTTCGAGAACCGATTTCCGCTCTTTTATTAACCGCAGCTATTTCAATTGTGATTGAAAATGGGTTTCTTGCTGTGTTTAAGGCGGATTACCGGGTAGCGAAATCATCGTTCTCGGGTGAAACGATTCAACTTGGTTCCATTATTATTAACACACCAAAGCTCTATGCTTTTTTTCTGTGTGCCATCGTCACCTTATTGTTCTATCTTTTCATGAATCGGACCGAAATGGGGCGCAGAATCCGTGCGGTTGGGCAAGACCGGAACGCGGCCAAATTAATGGGAATTTCGGTTGATAAAACATTTAGCATTGCATTTGGAACAGGTATGGCTTTGTTAGGCGCTGCGGGCGTCGCGTTACTTCCTTTCAATCAGTTGTACCCGGCTATCGGATCGTTATTTGGAACAACGGCGTTTGTTACAGTTGTTCTGGGAGGTCTTGGCAGCATTCCGGGGGCTATTATTGGAGGACTTCTTATCGGGATCGTAGAATCCGTGTCCTCTTTATTTGTGCCTTACACGTTGTCTCCTATGATCGTTCTTTACGGATTTCTGATTTTCTTGTTTATTCGTCCCAGCGGACTTTTTGGCTCTCCGCACGACTGGTAAAAAGGAGTGAATCTGATGAAAAAATCGATACCTCTGCTCGTTGCCGCAATTGTGTTTCTTATTTTACCAGCCTTTGTTACAGATGATTATATTTTACTCGCTTGCATCAACATTCTATTATTCGCCTATCTGGCGACTGCTTGGAACATTGTCGGCGGTTTCGCGGGACAATTAAGTTTTGGCCACTCTGCCTTTATGGCAATAGGCGGATATGTTTCTTCCCTCCTTTTTATTCATGCCGGACTGACTCCGTGGATAGGAATGCTTATAGGTGGAATCATCAGCGCGATTGTTGCCGTCCTGATCGGGATTCCTACCTTTAAACTAAAAGGAGCCTATTATGCAATTGCGACCATTGCGTTTTCGGGCGGATTGCTTACCATCCTGAATACTGTAAAGCATATAGGAAAAATCGATCTGGGCGCCTCAGAGGGAATTGTCATTCCATATAAAAGCGATGCCACATTCCTTGATTTTCAATTTGTAGACAAATTACCCTATTACTATATTATTTTTGTGTTTTTGGCGGTTATTCTGCTTGTTGCCTGGTACATTGACCGCTCCAAACTCGGTTTCTATCTGACCGCCTTGCGCGAAGACGAAGAAGCTGCAAAAGCCCTCGGTATTAACACAGCTCGTGTAAAGCTTTATGCAGCGGCGATCTCCGGCTTTTTTACAGGTATCGGGGGCACATTCTTCGGTCAACTCACGATGTATCTTCTGCCTGATACGGTAGCGGGCCCCGGCCTGTCGTCACAAATGGTTTTCTTAAGCATTGTAGGCGGAATCGGCACCGTTTTTGGACCGTTCGTGGGTTCGATTTTCCTTACCACAATTGGAGAGATTACGCGTGTGACGCTAGGAGACACCATTCCAGGACTTCATCTCGTAATTTACGGGATCATCGTAGCATTTGTAATTCTGTTTTATCCGAAAGGAATTGCGGAACCGTTGCAAAATCTTCTGTTAAAGGGGAAGGAGCGGAAGGGATTCGATGAGCGCACTCTTACAAATCAAAGATCTCAATAAAAAATTCGGTGGACTGACCGTAACAAAAAATTTGACTCTTTCCGTTCACGAGGGGCAGATTTACGGAGTTATCGGTCCAAATGGCGCCGGCAAATCGACGCTTTTTAACCAAATTTCCGGTTATATTAAGCCGGATAGCGGCTCGATCGTATACAACGGAAAAGAAATCACAGGCAAGCAGCCGTACGATCTTTGTCATGAAGGGATCGGCAGAACGTTTCAGATTGTAAAACCGTTTGGCAACAAGTCGGTCCTTTACAATGTGGCTGTCGGAGCGTTCGCAAGAACCAATAACCGCAAAGCCGCTTTGGAGAAAGCGGAAGAGGTCGTAGAGAAAGTAGGGCTTGGAAGAAATAAAGATGTTCTTGCAAAAAATCTTACGATTGTGGATCGAAAGCGTCTCGAGATTGCCAAAGCACTCGCTACCGGGCCAAAGTTGCTGTTATTGGATGAAGTGCTTGCCGGACTTACTCCGAGTGAGGTCGATGATGCAGTCAAACTGATTCGGGAAATTCGTCAATCCGGCGTAACCATTTTAATGATTGAGCATGTCATGCGAGCCGTTATGCAGCTTTGCGAACGTGTTTTGGTTATCTCTTACGGTGAACAGATTGCGGAAGGAACCCCGCAAGAAGTAACCCAGGATCCGGTTGTAATCGAAGCATATCTTGGGGGTGAAGTTCATGCTTAAAGTCAACCATTTATCTGTGCACTACGGCGGCATGCAAGCATTGAGCGGAGTCAGCTTGCAAGTTGCCGAAGGAGAAATTGTTAGCATCGTCGGAAGTAATGGCGCCGGAAAATCAACGCTGATTAACGCGATTTCCGGAATGCGGAATTTAACGAGTGGAACCGTTGAATTTCAGGGCAAGGATATTACCGCTGTTCCGGCGCATGAGCGAGTGGGCCTTGGAATTGCCCAGGTTCCGGAAGGAAGGCGTTTGTTCCCGCTGATGACGGTAAAGGATAATCTTCTGCTGGGATCTACCATTCCGGAAGCGAAAAAGCACCGCCGGGAAACATTGGAGGAAATCTATCAACTGCTTCCGCGCCTGAAAGAAAGAGAGAACCAGATTGCTAAAACTTTAAGCGGCGGTGAACAACAGATGGTCGCAATCGGACGCGCCCTCATGAGCCGGCCGAAACTGTTGATGTTTGACGAACCTTCGCTTGGCCTGTCACCTTTGCTGGTGAAGCAGCTTTTTCAATTGATCCGGCAAATCAGCAAGCGCGGAATCACCATTATGCTTGTCGAGCAAAACGTGAAACAGACACTGCAAATCGTGGATCGTTCCTATGTATTGGAAAATGGATCGATCTCACTGGAAGGGCCGGGAACGGATCTGCTCAACAATGAACACGTCAAAAAAGCATTCTTGGGAATGTAGAGGGGGCAAACAGAATGTATCGATTTGGTTCATTCATTAACGGTGAAATGCTTGTAGGGGGAGGACGCACTTCGTTTGAAGTACACAATCCCTATAACCAGGAATTGATTGGAACGATAGATTTTGCCACGTTGGAAGATGCCAATCAGGCGGTAGAGGTCGCTCATCGTGTATTTCATGACACTATGAAGCAACTTCCCGCTCATGAACGTTCCAGAATCCTCCGGAAAGCGGCGGATCTGATCGAAAGTGATTCGGAACGCTTTGCTGCTTTATTGTCGCAAGAAGCGGGAAAACCGATCCGCGATGCGCGGGGAGAAGTAGGGCGCGCCGTGCAAGTTCTGCGTTTTGCCAGTGAAGAAGCAAAAAACATTGTCGGAGAATTGATCCCGCTTGACGCTGCGGTTGGCGGCGAAAACCGGATCGGCATGTCAAAGAAATACCCGCTTGGAGTTGTATTGGCGATCACGCCGTTTAACTTCCCGCTTAATTTGGTGCTGCATAAATTAGCGCCAGCATTTGCCGCTGGAAATACTGTTGTGTTAAAACCGGCTGAAAAAACTCCTCTCAGCTCAATTTTGCTGGCTGAGATTTTCGATAAGGCAGGTCTTCCAAAGGGTGCGCTTAACATTGTTATGGGAACCGGGGTTGCATTAGGAGAACCGCTCGTTACGCATCCTCTGGTGAAAAAAGTAACATTCACCGGCAGCGGCCCTGTTGGATTCAAAATTAAAGAAATGGCTGGAAACAAGAAAGTCACACTTGAACTTGGCTCCAACTCGCCGAATATCATCTTTGCAGATGCGAATCTGGATCTTGCGGCAACGAGCATGGTGAAAGGCGGATTTTCTTTTGCGGGTCAAGCCTGCATTTCCGTTCAACGAATTTATGTTCAAACAGATGTGTATCAATCCTTTCTTGATAAATTCATTCCGCTTGTCGAAACGCTCAAGGTAGGAAATCCCCTTGATGAGACAACCGATGTCGGTCCAATGATCACTCAGGACGCTGCAAACCGCATCGAAGCGTGGGTTGATGAGGCGGTAAAACAGGGAGCAAGGGTGCTCACAGGAGGAAAACGTGAGGGGCAAAGCTATTTGCCAACCGTACTGGTCGACGTGGAACCTGCTATGAAAGTAGTCTGTCAAGAAGTGTTCGCTCCGCTTGTTTGCGTCATTCCATTCGAAACAGAAGAGGAAGTGATCGCAGCTGCGAATAACTCCGATTATGGGCTGCAAGCAGGTGTGTTCACAAAAGATATCGACCGTGCATTCCGTCTTGCGGATCAGCTTGAAACGGGCGGTGTGTGGATCAACGAGATTTCAACCGTTCGCTATGACCATATTCCATATGGCGGAGTCAAACAAAGCGGAATTGGCAAAGAGGGCGTGAAATTCGCCATCGACGACATGATGGAAACCAAATTTATCGGAATTCGACTTTCTTAATAGGGGGCTGCGGTCATGAGTTTATCATTTTTTCGAGCGCCTGGCGTTCTCATCACAGGAGTAGGATCGGTTTCGCAAGTCGGAATTGAAGCGAAAAAGCTCGGAGCAACGAAAATTCTTGTTATTACCGATAAGATCATTAATCAAACAGGTCTTGTCACAAAAGTAACCGAACACTTTGGCGGCATCTCGTTCGATATTATCGATGAAGTGATACCCGAGCCTCCGTTTGAAAATCTCGAAGAAATGGCAGGGAAAATCAAAGGAAAGGGCTACGATTTATTTGTAGGTGTCGGAGGCGGGTCCGCTCTCGATATCACGAAAGTCCTTTCGATTATGATGACCAATAACGAGGATGTGCGCGATTTTATTGGCATCGAAAAGGTTAAAAACAAAGGAATTCCTTTTATATTGATTCCCACCACATCGGGTACCGGCAGCGAAGTGACTTACAACGCGATCTTTACGGATATTCGTGACAATGTGAAGAAGGGAATCGTAAGTCCGTTTCTTTTACCTGATGTGGCGATTGTTGACGCGGGCATGACTGTGACTTGCCCGCCGGGTGTGACTGCGGCATCCGGCATGGACGCGCTGGTGCACGCAGTTGAATCGTATACCGCCATTCGGGCCAGCGAACTGACCGACGGAATTGCACTTCAAGCGATCAAGGTGATCTCCCGCTCACTTCGCAAGGCCGTATATAACGGAAAAGACATCAAAGCGCGGGAAGATATGGCGATGGGCAGTCTGCTGGCTGGTATTTCACTCGGCAATGCGGGGGTAGGCGCCGTCCACGCACTTGCATATCCGCTCGGCGGAAAGTTTCATGTCACACATGGCGTATCCAATTCGATGCTGCTCCCTTATGTGATGAAATACAATGTGGTCTCGAACATTGAAAAATTTGCGGAAGTGGCAAAAGCGATGGGAGAGAATGTAGAAGGTCTTTCCCTGCGCGAAGCGGCAGACCGTGCGGTTCAAGCGATGGCAAAACTTTCGGAAGACGTCGGAATTCCGAAAATGAAAGAAGTGAAAGGCTTGACGGAGGCGGACATTCCGGCTTTGGCGGAAGAAGCAAGCAAGGTGGACCGTCTGTTAAACAACAATCCGCGCTGGCTGACCATCCGAGAGATTGAACAAATCTATCGTGAAGCTTACGCAGGAGTATAAATAAAGAAAACTTGGCTTCGCCAAGCCTAAGCGCAGGCGAACCCTAGTTGCCCTTATGTCGATAGGATAAAATTTATAAATCCTATCGACTGAATAGGGTACCTCCGTGCTATGGGGTACCCATTTTTCTTTGTGAAAGAGATGGAGGCAGGTTGGTACGCATAAACGTAGAAAGAAGACGAGTTCGAATCCGACGAAGTTTGGAACGCCTAACCTATCAGAAAGTTGATAAACCGGAACAAGGGGTGAATGGAAATGTCTTATTTTTCGGAATTGAAAGGGAAAAGGGTGTTGATTACGGGCGGCAGCAAAGGGATCGGCCGGGATATTGCACTGGCTTTTGCCAAGCTTGGTTCCCGGATTGTGATAACAGGCCGGGATGAGTCGGTGTTGGCGAAGACAACGGAGGAGATCAAGGCTTTCCAGCCTGATTGCTCCTATCTCTCTGCAGACATGCAGGATGTTGCCAGCGTTTACCACATGGTGGATGAAGCGGTTTCTCGCCTGGGTGGCATCGATATTTTGGTCAATAACGCGGGAATCAACATTGCAAAGCCTGCGTTGGAAGTAACAGAAGGGGATTGGGACCGTATTCTTGACACCAATCTGAAAGGGACTTTTTTCGCGTCACAGCGGGCAGGGAACTATATGATCCCGCAGCAGTGGGGCAAAATTATCAACATTGTGTCGCAAATGGCGTTTGTAGGCTACATAAAAAGAGCGGCTTATTGTTCCAGCAAAGGCGGCGCTGTGCAGCTGACAAAAGCGTTGGCCATTGAGTGGGCCCCATACAACATTAAGGTGAATGCGGTTGCTCCTACCTTCATTGAAACAGAACTGACCTCCAAAATGCTCGCGGACGAGGATTTTCGAAAGGACGTGCTTGGTCGCATTCCTTTGGGCAAGCTGGCGGCTCCATCTGACGTAACGGGCGCTGTTTTGTATCTTGCTTCCGATCTGGCCAATTTTGTTACAGGCGACACGATTCGTGTAGACGGCGGCTGGACGGCTATCTGATTGATTGTAAAGGAGGAAAGAACAGTGATGCCTGCTGCAGAAAGAGTTTCCATTCTGGGCGCGGGAACGATGGGGCATTCGATTGCCGTTGCCGCCGTATGGTCCGGATTGGATATCAAGGTTTGGGGGAACAGTGAGGAAGATCTGACGAGAGGACGTGAAGGAGTAGCCGAAAGACTGGATGTTTTGCAGAATTATGATATCATCAGAAGCGAGGAACGCGTTCAGATGGAAGCTCGCGTTCAGTTTACCCTATCGATGGAAGAGTGTATTGCGGACGCTACGTTTATCATTGAGGCGGTCCCCGAGATTCTCTCCCTCAAACAGGATCTGTTCAGAAAACTGGATCGGCAGTGTCCGCCCCATGTGGTGCTGGCCAGCAACACATCCGGTCTGAGTCCGACAGAGATCGCTCTGCAAACCGTTCATGCCGGGCGTACGATCGTAACCCATTTCTGGAATCCGGCCCACCTGATCCCGCTGGTCGAAGTGGTGCGTGGAGAAAAGACGTCGCAGGATACAATTGACCGCTCTCTGAAGCTGTTGAACGCGATGAATAAAAAGCCGATTTTGGTTCAAAAAGACGTTCTGGGATCGATCGGCAACCGGCTGCAATACGCGTTGTTTCGCGAAGCGCAATATTTGCTTGAGCAGGGTGTTGCCAAGATGGAAGACATCGATGCGGCTGTCCGCTACGGCATCGGCCGACGCCTTCCGGTAACCGGACCGTTTATGACTGCTGACATGGGAGGACTCGACGTTTTTCATTCAATCTCCAGCTATTTGTTCCCCGACCTCAGCACCGCGAAAGGCTCGTTGGAAACGATGCGCAGACTCGCAGAAGAAGGGAAATTCGGTCAGAAAACCGGGGCCGGATTTTATCAATGGACCCCGGAATTGTCCCGCCGCATGAATGAAGAACGTGAAAGAGAACTGATCGAATGGATCAAGAAAGATCTCAAAAACGAGCGTAGAAACTATTAACATTCAAATTCAGACAGAAGGAAGCGGAATGAAAAACTACTTGTATATATTCATAACGATTGTGTTCTTCGCTGTAGGCAATTTGTTGTTCGCCGTACCCAACAAAATCATGAACGGCGGTATGACAGGTCTAAGTCTGATGGCGTATTATGTGTTTGGCCTCAATATCGGCTTGGGAATCTTTCTTTTGAATCTCCCGCTGTTTTTACTGGCCTTTCTGTTCTACAGAAACCTGTTTTACAATTCGGTTGTTTGTATGGCTGTTTCCTCTCTCGTTATCGGGGTGCTGCAGAATCCGCTGCTGCGCTTTGGAGTTCACAACGTGTGGGTGGGAAGCATTGTGGGTGGGTTCTGGATGGGAACTGCGTTGGGGGTATTGGCCCACTTCAATGCGAGTCTGGGGGGAGGATCATTGCTGGGAAAAATGGTACACCAAAGATACGGTTGGTCACTAAGTAGATCGATTTTTCTTATCGACTCATCCGTTTTTCCTTTGGGGTTTTTCGTGGTGGGTGCGCGCGAAACTTTGTTTTCGCTGCTGTTGACCGCTTTCAGTTCCTTGGGGGTTTTTACGGTAAGTGCCCTGCTGAAAGCAAAATCGGCAACCAAAAATCTGCAGAGAAGTGCATAAAGTCCAGTCCCCATGACAAGCAAGTCCGATTGAATCGGTCCCCTTTTTTCTGTATACTGGGTGTATCAAAATGCAACAATCTAACTGTTGCGTAAAAAAGCAAGGGGTTCCTATGGCTAAAATATTAGTGATTGCACCCTACCAGGGGTTTAAAGATCTGTTCCTTGAAGTGAGTGAAGAATTGGATTCTGACATCCATGTCGAAGTGGGAGATCTTTATAAGGGGTTGGCGCTTGCTCAGAAATTGGAGAGCGAAGGGTATGAGGTAATCATCAGCCGGGGCGCTACGGCTCTGTTGTTGCGGGAACACTGCAAGCTTCCGGTGGTTGAGGTCAAGGTATCGGGATACGATATTATGCGAACATTGACGCTTGTAAAGGGGTATCCCGGCAAAATCGGCTTGATGAGCTACCTCAATATCATCCAGGGTGCGGACGTGATCGGTGATTTACTCGATATGAACCTGACCTTTTTTCCCATTCAGGAAGAGAGAGAAGTGGAAAGCAGGATCCGTGAGGCGATCGGACAGGGGATTGAGGTGATTATCGGAGACGTGATTTCCACTTCGATCGCTGCCCAACATGGCATCAATTCCATTCTGATCACTTCCGGCAAGGAAGCGGTTTTGGAATCAATCCGTGACGCGGAGCATCTTTCCTATTATGTGAAGAAAGAGAAAGCATCAAGGGAAATGTTTGCGGCGCTGGTAGATTCCTGCAGAGAGGGCATTGTGGCGGTTGACAGTGAGGGTAAAATTTATGCATTCAACCGGAAAGCGGAAGAATTTTTCAGCCAGAAAGCGGCTGAAGTAAGCGGGCGAAAAGCGGGAGAGGTTGATCCTCATCTCAACTTTGAATCGATTTTGACTCTCGGTCATAGAGAGGAAGAGGTAGTGACGCTTAACGGCGAAGAAGTGGTAGTGAGCAAGCAGCCGATTTCCTTGCGCGGCGGAAACGGAGCGGTTGCATTTCTGCAAACGTTGCGCAAGCTGCAAAGGGTGGAGAGCCGAATCCGGAACAGGCTCGCCGACAGCGGATACAAAGCGCGCATGCATTTCAACCATCTGGTGCATAAATCTCCCCGTATGCAAGAGACTGTAAAGATCGCAAAACAATACAGCAGAAATGATCTGCCGATCCTGATTTATGGCGAGCCGGGCACCGGCAAAACGAGTATCGCCGAGGCGATTCATAATGCTTCAGACCGTCATGAATTTCCTTTTGTTTTCCTGAACTGTGAAGCCTACAAAGAGGAACAGCTGGAATGTGAACTGTTCGGTTATGAAGGCAACCGTGTAAAACCGGGTGTTTTCGAATTGGCCGACGGCGGTACCTTGTTTATAGATGAAATTGGCAAGATGCCGATCACACTGCAGGCAAAACTGATCCATGTACTTGAGGAAAAGAAGCTTATGCGTGTCAAGGGGAAAAGCAGTTTCCAGTTCGATGTAAGATTGATCGCGGCGAACGGGAAAAGCCTTCAGGATTCTGTTGTAAAGGGAGAATTCAGAGAAGACCTCTATCACCTTATGAATCAGGGGACTCTTTCGATTCCGCCATTGCGTGACCGGAAAGAAGATTTGGAAGAGTTGGCGCGTTGGTTTATCGCTTCTTTCAATCCTATCCTCGGCAAGCAGATCGTGGGAATTCGGCCGGAGGTCATGAGCCGCCTGAAGGAATCCAACTGGCCGGGAAATGTCCAGGAGTTAAAAAATGTCGTACGCAAAATGTGTATCGCGGCTAAAGAACATTTCATTCGGGAGGAAGATGTAAGGTCCATATTGGATGAGCTGTCTTTCGAAAAGGAAGGGGTCCATTCCGATGTTGCGTTGGATATAGCGGGGAAAACCCTGGAACAAATCGAAAAGGAAATTATCAGCCGGGTACTGGCAGAAGAGGATTACAACCAGTCAAAAGCCGCGAAAAGACTAGGCATCAACCGATCTACGCTTTGGCGGAAAATCAAAGAAACAGAATGAATGTTGCAAAATGAAACGAATGTCCGGTTTTGTGGTGGTTGAATTTTGCATCGTTATCAAGTATCGTTGAATATGAAGACTATTCATATGTGTTTACTATTTACATAAAGTAGGTGATGAAGCCGTTTGACCCAACTCGTCATTATCGCGGATGATTTGACAGGATCCAATGATGCGGGGCTTCAATTCGCAAAGCAAGGATTCCGCACCATCACTCTGTTTGATGCAGATTTTTGTACCATGATGGATGAGGCGGATGTACGGGTTTTCAATGTGGAAACCAGGTCGTTAGGTGTGCGTGAGGCCTATTCGAAGACCGAACAGTTCTGTAAAAAAATTGACCTGAACCGTGTCCGTTATGTCTACAAAAAGATCGATTCCACCATGCGAGGGAATATCGGGGCGGAAATCGACGCATTGATGGACAATGTGCCGTTTGATCTTGCTGTCGTGGCCCCGGCTTATCCAAGAAATAAGCGGTTGACCGTCGGCGGGTACCACCTGGTGAACCATTTGTTGTTGGAAGATTCGGAGATTTCCCGGGATCCCAAATGCCCTGTAACCGAGTCGCATATCCCGACTTTGTTGGGAACACAAACAAACAGATCGGTGGGACATGTGGACTTGAGACAAATACGGAAGTCTGTCAGCGAGTTGCAGGATTACATCAAAAATCAGGTAGCTGCCAACATACAGGTTTTGGTGTTTGACAGTTGCTCGGAAGCCGATTTGAAAGCAGTTGCAGATGCGGTGTCAAAGTTGCCTTTAAAGGTTTTATGGGTGGGATCAGCCGGATTGGCTCACGCGATGTCCGGGACAATTCCACAGACAAGGCACGGTCGGATCTCGCGACCACAAACAGTAACAGACGATCACTTTCCTGCGTTTGTCGTGGCAGGCAGCGTGAATGACGTTACAAGAAGGCAAATTGAAGCACTGTCTGAACAGGCCGATTTTCAACTTGTCCCGGTTGATCCGCTGCAGTTGCTGGAGGGTTCAGCAGACAATCGGGAAAAGCTTATCAATGATGTAATTGCTGTCATAGATTCTGGAAAAAGCCCCGTCCTTACCACGCAAGTTGGCGAGAAGACAAGGAAATCCGTTGAACATTGGATCCGGCAAAACGGAACCGACGGGCTCCAAGCGGGTAACCAAATAGCGGACTCGCTTGGTGAAATCGCTGCTCGTATATCTGCTGCAAGAAAATTACAAGGGTTGGCCCTTACCGGCGGGGACATCGCGTTCAGAACATGCAAGCATTTGAATGTGCAGGCGTTATTGATTCTTGACGAAGTGGAAGAAGGGATTCCTCTATCCCTCATCGTAGGCGGTGACGCAGATTCTCTTCCGGTAGTTACGAAAGCGGGAGCATTTGGCACTCCTGACTCGTTGATCCACGCTGTAAATAAAATCAATTCATTCAGAAGGGAGCGCCGTATCCAATGAAGTTTCCAAGAATGGTGAAGGTCAGGCAGCACTTCCAGGGACCGGTTGTTGAGGATATTGATACAGCAATTTCCCAGCAGTTGTCCGCGGTGGGGTTGTCCAGACAGATTACCCCCGGCATGCGGATTGCGATAACGGCTGGAAGTCGGGGTATCGCCAACATCCATGTGATAGTCAGGGCTGTAGCAAATGAGTTGAAGAAGCTTGGAGCTCAGCCGTTCATCGTACCGTCAATGGGCAGTCATGGAGGAGCCACTGCGGAAGGTCAGGTGGAAGTTTTGGAAAGCCTGGGAATTACAGAGGAGTTTTGCGGCGCTCCCATCCTTTCTTCCATGGAAGTAGTTCATATTGGAAACACCTCCGACGGCATGCCCGTCTATATCGACAAACATGCGTGGGAAGCGGATGGCATCCTACTGATGGGACGTGTCAAAGTCCATACCGATTTTAAGTCGCCGATTGGAATTGAAAGCGGTCTGATGAAGATGGCTGCCATTGGCCTTGGCAAACATAAGCAGGCGCTGCTGATTCACAGCTACGGCGTCAAAGGGATCCGTGACACCATGCCTGAAGTAGCCAAAGTGGTGTTTGAGAAAGCCAACATCCTATGCGGAGTTGCGATCGTTGAAAACGCGTTTGAACAGACAGCTCTAATTGAGGCGATTCCGACGCGGGAAATTCCTGAAAGAGAAAGAGCCTTGCTGGCGCAATCTTCCGCCTTGATGCCGAAACTGCCCGTCGAAGAGATAGACGTGCTGTGGGTGGGAGAAATCGGCAAAAATTACAGCGGTACCGGCATGGATACGAACATAATTGGCAGAATCCGCATACTTGGGGTTGAAGAACCACAATCGCCACGAATCAAATATATCATTGCCAGCGACGTAAGCGAAGAATCGCATGGCAACGCGCTTGGAATTGGATTGGCGGACCTCACGACCAAACGGCTTTTTGAAAAAATCGATTTTCAGAAAATGAACGAAAACGTGGTGACAAGCACCTTCCTGCAGCGTGCGGCCATACCGATTGTAATGGAGAACGACCGGGAAGCGCTGTCTGCCGCTCTGCGGGCGAACTGGGGAGTGGCGCCCGAGCAGGCAAGAATCATGTTCATTCCTAACACTCTGCATCTGGAGCAGCTTTATGTTTCGGAAGCACTAGTGCCAGAGATGGAACAACTGCATCATGTGGAGATTGTAGGAGAACCGCAAGAGATCCAATTCGATCCAGACGGCTATCTGGAAATATAACCGTACAGGATACGGGCAGAAGTTACAGGATTCGAGGAAAATGAGGAGTAGGGTGAATAGTATGCGAAACACTTGGGAATTTTTCTCGACACAGCAAATTGTCTTCGGGAATGGTGCGATTCAGGAATTGGACTCGGTGTTGAAAAGGCTGAAAGCGAAAAACGTGCTGTTGGTTACCGACGCCGGAATTAAGCAGGCAGGGATTGCGGATCGTGTATTGTCGTTGTTGCAGTCTGCCGACTACACGACAGTTCTGTATGACAAGGCCGTTCCGGAGCCGCCGGTAAACACAGCGCTTGAATGCTTTGATTTTGCAAAGTCGCAAATCAGTGTAGACGCGATTATTGGTCTGGGCGGCGGAAGCAGTATTGACCTTGCAAAAGTGGTGGCCCTGCTGATGGCTCATGGTGGGCAGCCGTCAGATTATTTTGGTGAACACAAAGTCCCCGGTCCAATTGCTCCTTTGGTTGCCATTCCAACAACGGCGGGCACTGGATCGGAAGTAACGTCTGTTGCCGTTTTGACCGACGTGGAAAACAACATTAAGGTGGGGATTTCTGACAACTATTTACGGCCTGCCGTTGCGCTGCTTGATCCGGAGCTGACAGTCGGCTTGCCGCCCTATGTAACGGCATGCTCCGGCATTGACGCGTTGTCGCATGCAATAGAAGCCTACACGGCCAAGGACTACAAATATATTCAGGCGCAAGGGAACCTGCTTTTTAAAGGTTCGCTCCCGATCAGTGACGGTCTCGCCTTGCAGGCGATCGAATTGATTGCGGATAACCTGACTTTGGCTGTGCAGCAAGGAAGCAATTTGGAAGCGCGTGCCAATATGCTGCTGGGAAGCTTATTGGCAGGGATGGCATTTTCCAATGCGGGTACTGCTGCGGCGCATGCCCTTGCTTATCCTATCGGTGGACTGGTCAAATCGCCGCACGGGGAAGTAACGGGTCTGCTGCTGCCATACGTCATGGAATACAACACTGCCGTGGTTCCGGAAAAAATGGTAAACATCGCCCGTGCGTTTAAACTGAATGTTGCGGACATGGAACAAAAAGAGGCGGCACTGGCAGCTTCCAGGGCGGTTCTCAACCTGCTTGAGGAGATCGGGCTGCCGACCCGTTTGTCCCAAATCGGAATCAAGGAACAGGATATTCCTGAAATTGCAGAGAAGGCATTGCCGATTGACCGCCTGATTCGCAACAATCCGCGCGTTCCTACGCAGAAAGGATTTGAGGAGCTTTTGCGCAAAGCTTTCTAGGTCGATAGGAATTTATAAATTTTATCCTATCGACATAAGTGTAACTAGGCTTCCGCCTGCGCCAAAGGCTTGGCGAAAGCCAAGTTTTCTTTAAGAAAAGAAAGGAGACCCCTCCTGATGTCGAATTTGAAACCGGTCATTGGAATTACCATGGGCGACGGTGCGGGTGTTGGTCCTGAAATCATAATCAAAGCGCTGAACGACCGAGCTGTGTATGAAACCTGCAGACCGTTTGTTATCGGGGACGCGAAACGGCTGGTACAGGCCAATCAAATCGTCAATGCGAACCTGCAAGTCCGAACCATCGAATCGGCAGATGATGCAGCGTTTGAATATGGAACGGTCGACTGTATCGATCTTGATTTACTGCCGATCGATCTTCCCTTCGGTAAAATATCGGCTGAAGCGGGGAATGCGGCGTTCCGATACTTGCAGAAAGCCATTCATTTGGCCCAGGAGGGACAAATTGACGCGATTTGTACCGCTCCCTTGAATAAGGAGGCCCTGCATAAGGCAGGTCACATATATCCCGGACATACGGAAATCCTCGCGGAACTCACGAATACGGAAGACTACTCGATGATGCTGTCCGCACCAAATCTGAAAGTGATTCATGTGACCACGCATATTGGCCTGATCGATGCGGTTAAGAAAATCAATCCGAAGCGGGTATATACAGTAATCAAATTGGCTCATGACACACTGCAGAAAGCCGGGTACGAAAAACCGCGAATTGCCGTATGCGGCATTAATCCGCATGCGGGTGAGAACGGTTTGTTCGGATACGGGGAAGAAGAGGAAAAAATAGTGCCCGCTGTTGAACAGGCGCAAAAAGAAGGGATCGATGCAGTGGGGCCGCTGCCGGCGGATACCCTGTTTTTCCGAGCCACCCGGGGAGATTTTGATATTGTCGTGGCGATGTATCATGACCAGGGACACGGGCCGGTGAAAGTGCTTGGATTGGAAGCGGGGGTCAATATCACTGTCGGACTGCCTATTATCCGTACCAGCGTGGACCACGGTACCGCCTTCGATATTGCGGGCAAAGGGATTGCGGACGAGTTGAGCTTGAAAGAGGCGATCCGTCAGGCGATCGAACTGGCGCCCAAGCGGGCTTTGTAGAGACTTTGGGGACAGCCCTGCGGCTGTTCCTTTTTTAGCGTATTGGAGGAAATTTTTCTTCTTTACGGGAGGGGGAGGAACATGATGAAACAGAAAGTGGTAATCACCAGAATGATTCCGGATGCAGCAAAAGAGATGCTGAAGAAAGAAGCGGATATCTTCATGTGGCATTCCGGCGACGAGCCGATGCCAAGGGACATTCTGCTGCAGGAAGTGGCTGATGCCGCAGCCATTTTCACCAATGTGGCAGATCGAATCGACAAGGAAGTGTTCGACCATGCATCGAAACTGAAAGTGGTCAGCACGATGGCGGTGGGTTTCGACAATATTGATATAACAGAAGCCAACAAAAGAAAGATTCCGGTCGGTCATACACCGGGAATTCTTACAGAAACAACGGCCGATCTTACTTTTGCGCTACTGATGGCCACTGCCAGAAGAATTGTCGAAGGTATGGACTATATTCGGGAGGGACGCTGGAAAAGCTGGGGTACGATGCTCATGAGCGGACAGGATATATCTGGCGCCACGATCGGAATTATTGGCATGGGCCGTATCGGGGAGGCAGTCGCCAAACGTGCCCGTGGATTTGACATGAATGTTCTTTACCATAACCGAAATCGTCGGCCAGAGGTGGAAAAGCGGTTGGAAGCCCGTTACTGTTCATTGGAGATGCTGCTGAAGGAATCTGACTTTGTTGTACTCCTTTCTCCATCGACCCCGGAAACGTATCGGATGATCGGCGAAAAAGAATTAAATCTAATGAAGCCTAATGCCGTATTTATAAATACATCCCGTGGAACGAATGTGGACGAACAAGCACTGTATCAGGCTTTGGCATCGGGGAAAATTTGGGCGGCCGGACTGGATGTTTTTGAAAACGAGCCCATCTCGCCTGATCACCCGCTGCTTACTCTGCAAAATGTGGTCGTTCTGCCCCATATAGGAAGCGCGAGTATTGCCACTCGTACCCAAATGGCGGTAATGGCGGCGGAAAACATTTTGGCGGGACTTTCGGGTCGGAAGCTGAACCACGCAGTAAATCCGGAAGTGTATGACACCAATCAGAAGTGACAACTGGATAGTTTTTCGGTACTCTTAATTCAATCGTGTACCAAGGAGAGGATACGATGGATCTTCGGGCAAAAAACGATCGGTTGGGGGAAATCCTGCGCGAAATGGATCAGGTGGTCGTGGCTTTTTCGGCGGGAATCGATTCCACGTTTGTTTTGGCAAGAGCGCTGGAAGAGCTGGGGAATAAGGTGTTGGCGGTAACGGCTGCCTCCGAAACGTTTCCCGATCGGGAATTGAACGAAGCGATCGAGTTGGCAAAACATTTGGGGGCCCGTCATGAAATCATCCAAATCCGGGAGATGGAAAATCCCGATTTTGTGGCGAACAATCCGGATCGCTGTTACCATTGCAAAGCCGGTCTATATAACAGTCTAACTTCATTGGCAACAGAGAGAGGGATTCCCTGGATTCTTGACGGAGCGAATATGGATGATTTGGGCGATTACCGTCCCGGTCGTAAAGCTGCAAAAGAATACAAAATTCGCAGTGTTCTGCAGGAAGCACAATTGTATAAGGAGGAACTGAGACAATTGGCCCGCGATATGGGGCTCCCCAATTGGGATAAACCGTCGTTCGCCTGCTTGTCCTCCCGGATTCCCTATGGCAGCCTGATCACTCTGGAGAAAGTGGAGCAGCTTGACCGGGGCGAAGAAGCGCTGCGGACAATGGGATTCCGTCAGTTAAGAATCCGTCATCATGATACGATCGCTCGGATTGAGGTACCCCGTGAGGAATTCATCAAAGTGCTGGATAGGGCGAACGAAATAACAGAAATTCTAAAAGCAGAGGGATTTACGTATGTAACATTGGACCTGCAGGGATATCGAAGCGGTTCAATGAACGAAAATCTGCTTAAGGTATTGTGATGGGAGAAAGCCAATGAGCTCTTTTGAAGATTTGGGATTTTGTAAATTGGATATTGACAGGGAAGCGAGAACCGGATATCCGGAAGTGATTTTTGGCCAGGGGAAAACAGTGGAACAAGTTCGGAAGATTTTTGGGCGGCTGGTGCAGGCTCATGGGCGGGCGTTGGTAACCCGTGCAACTTCGGAAATGGCAAAAGCAATCCAGGCGGATTTTGCAGAGGCGAATTTTGATGATGTATCGCGTCTTCTGTCCTATGGCCAATCCACACGCAAGTATAAAGGAAAGGTGTTTGTTCTTTGTGCCGGAACATCCGACCTGCCGGTAGCGGAAGAGGCGGCTGGCACGGCGGAGTGGATGGGATGTCAGGTGACACGGATATATGATGTGGGCGTGGCCGGCATAGACCGTTTGCTTGCTTACCGGGACAAGCTGCAGGAGGCTCAGGTGCTGATTGTTGTGGCCGGTATGGAAGGCGCACTGGCCAGTGTTGTCGGAGGAATGGTGCGGAGACCCGTTATTGCTGTCCCGACTTCAGTGGGATACGGAGCACATTTTCAGGGATTGACACCGCTCTTGTCGATGATGACTTCCTGCGCAGTCGGGGTTACGGTCGTCAATATCGACAACGGATTCGGTGCGGGTTACTCGGCTGCAATCATACAACAATTGGTGCTGGAGGCCGGTGCTCAATGAATATATTGTATCTCGATTGCATATCTGGAATTTCGGGGGATATGACCTTAGCCGCCTTGATTGATCTCGGGGCGGATCTTTCGTACATAATCGAACATTTGAAGCGTTTGCCGATCGATTCTTTCGAGATGCGCGTTGACACAGTAACCAAGCGGGGAATTGCAGCCAAGAAATTGCATCTGAAGATCAGCTCCGACCACCATCACGATCATGACCACCATCACGATCATGACCACCATCACGATCATGACCACCATCACGATCATGACCACCATCACGATCATGACCACCATCACGATCATGACCACCATCACCGTCCGGCAGCCGAAATACTGGCCATGATCGAAAACAGTGATTTGCCGCCACGCGTAAAGGAACGCAGTACAGCAATCTTTCGGGTGATTGCCGAAGCGGAAGGCAGGATTCATGGGATCGATCCTGCAGAGGTGCATTTCCATGAAGTGGGTGCGATGGATTCGATTTTGGATACGATTGGAGTCTGTCTGGCTCTGGAAAGCCTAGGCATTGACGAAATTCATGCTTCCCCCGTTCCTACCGGACACGGCATGGTAAGAATGGCTCACGGGTTCTATCCGATACCCGCTCCGGCAACGGCCGAACTTCTGAAAGGGATTCCGCTCGCACAATTGGAAGCACAAGGGGAACTGACCACACCTACCGGAGCCGGCATACTGAAAGCGCTTGCCACCAAATTCGGCCATATCGGTTCGATGCAGATCGAGAAAATCGGGTACGGTGCTGGTGAGAAAGAGTTTGATCATCCGAACGTATTGCGTGCATTGTTGGTCAGACCTGCACCAACCAACAGCGTCTCCGATCTGCAAGTAACACGGGTAGAGCGGGAATCGATTTTTATTCTGGAAGCCCAAATGGACGATATTACCGGTGAGGCTTTAGGATTTGCAATGCAAAGATTGTTTGACGCAGGAGCCCTGGACGTCTATTTTACATCGGTCTATATGAAGAAAAGCAGGCCGGGTATTCTTGTAACTGTCCTTGTCACACCAGAAGTATCCGATATGTGCGAGGAACTGCTGCTGAGGGAGACTACCACACTTGGCGTTCGAAGATCCCAATGGACTCGTCGTATTCTGGACAGGAAGTTCAGGATCGCGGTAACCCCCTATGGACAGGTTCGGGTCAAGCAGGCTTTCCTCGCGGACCGATTGGTGCATGAAGCTCCCGAATACGAAGATGTGGCGGAGTTGGCCAGGCAGCATGGAATTGCGTTTCAGACGGTGCTTCAGGCAGCGATGCAACAGAATGGCTAATGAATAACCAGCATCATGACAAAGAATTCAAAATCCAGGCTGTTCAGACGATACCGGTGCAAGAGAATAATTCAGTTGTCTGGAATAGCGACCGTTAATTTCAGTGAATTCTAAATTTTTATTTATTAAACCAACTCTAATGTTATATAGTAAGAGTAGAGAATGGACTTGAAAATCAGACCTCAGTAGGCGCATTTTACTATCGATAGTAATAGGGTGTTGATCATTTACTAGGGAGATGGCATAACTGTGGAGTTGAAAAATATAGAGGCATTCCTAATGGTAATAAACAAGGGGAGTTTTTCAGCGGCAGCTGATGCCTTATATATTAGCCAACCTACCATTAGCATTCGTATCCAACAGCTTGAGCAGCATCTGAATACTACGTTATTCGAACGGGAGAATGGTAAGAAAATAGCGTTGACACAAGCGGGAGAAAAAATTTATCCCTATTTTCAGGAGGCCTTTCAACTCATTCAAAAAGGGCAGGAAATTCTCAAGGAAAACCCTATGGAACGAGAAAAAATAAAAATTTCCTGTCCGAATCACATGGGTGTAGAAATAATGCCCGAAGTATTAAAGGTGCTATATGATTGCTTTCCGAATTTTGAATTTCCGGTAAAAATCAGTGTCACGGAACAGATCATTCAAGAAATCCGACTCGGAGAAGCAGATATTGGATTTGCTTACATCCAGCCAGAGAAAAGCTGCGAAGACCTTTCGATGGTAAAGATTGCAAACGAACAAAATATTCTGGTGTGTGCACCTGATCACCGGCTAACGAAATTGGATAAGGTTTCTCCATCAGATTTAGAGAATGAACGTATTATCGTCTACAATCGTGAATTTGTTACAACGAAAATCATTGAGCAGTTTCTGGAAAAAAACCGTTTAAAAGAATATAAGCAGGTCGAAATCAGCAATGTGGGATGGCTAAAAATGATGGTCAGAAAAGGATTAGGCATTGCCTTTTTACAAAATATTATTGTGCAAGAAGAATTGCAAAGTGGAAAGCTTATAAAACTGGACCTTCGGAAATCTCTTCCCCCAACACCCATTTATTTAATTTTTCGTACTGATTTACATCAGGAAATAAAAGACATCATAATAAAAACTTCTAAACGGATATTTTCCCGATTGTAACAATGTCCATGTTCACTCCTGGGCGCCGAAAATCCCCCTTTGCCATTACCAAACTTGAGCGACTTGAGCTTGTTCAGCCGCCTCCCAAACCGGTAACACTTTAAAACCGTCTTTTTTTGCTTCCTCCCAGCATTCGTCACCAATTCGAAGACCAATAATTACATTAATTCCCCGATTCTTTAAAAAATGCGCCCGCTGCCGCCCCCCATTCTCACGGTAACCCAGGATGGCAACTGTTTTTCCTCTATAGCATTTCAAAATCAGCTCTTCAAGTTCCTTATCATTCATAGATGTAAACCCTCTTTCATAAGAAACCTAATCATAAATAATCAACAGTTTACAGGATTGATTATATACACAAGACCTACACTCCTCAAATTGATGATTTTAATTGATCTTATAGAATATGTTAATGGCTAAAAATAGGACTATTAATTTTTTGTATAGGTGGGATAAGAACAATCAATTTGAAAGTTCTGTATTTTTGCATAACAATGCAAATAACGATACATCAAAAACAGGAGGCAAATGGATAATGTTATCTTGTCAGGACAACCAAACATTAACCAGAACCGGTCCAGGAACCCCAATGGGAGAGGTGCTCAGAAGATACTGGATTCCAGCCCTTATGGCAGAGGAACTTCCCTTTCGGGATTGTCCTCCAGTACGAGTCAAACTCTTACATGAGGAATTAATCGCGTTTCGTGATACCGATGGGAAAATTGGATTAGTTGACGAGTACTGTCCGCATCGAAAAGTATCCTTATTTTACGGTCGAAATGAACAGTGTGGTCTTCGATGTGCCTATCACGGATGGAAATTTGATATTGACGGAAATTGCGTTGATTTACCGTCTGAACCACCCGAAAGTAATTTCAAAAATAAAATAAAAATTAAATCGTATCCTTGTGAGGAACGTGGTGGGGTTATTTGGACATATATGGGTCCACCCGAACACAAACCGGAATTACCTGTGCAAGAATGGATGATGGTTTCCGATAGTCAAAGATATATCTCGAAAAAAATTCAGGAGTGTAATTACTTTCAAGCGTTGGAGGGCGGCATTGATTCTAGTCATGTATCCATTCTTCATTCAGGTTCAGTTGGCGGTTTGGGGGTTTCCAGTAAAAGTAGCAGTACGTCACTATTGGCTAAAGATTCTGCACCACGCTTTGAGGTGGCGGATACCGATTACGGACTGTTGATTGGGGCAAGGCGAACCGCAGATGATGATCATTTTTATTGGAGGATTACACAGTTTATTATGCCTTGGTATACCATGATTCCTCCTTTCGGGGGTGCTCCACGTGGAGGGCATGCCTGGGTACCTATTGATGATGAAAATTGTTGGGTGTGGAGTTGGAGCTGGACACCTGGTCGTGATCTAACAGAACAGGAAATAGAACAGATGAAATCTGGTGCTGGCATTCACGCAAAATTGATTCCTGGCACCTTCCGTACAGTAGCGAATAAAGAAAATAGTTTCCTTATTGATCGGGAAATGCAAAAAAGAGGCGAATCGTTTGCCGGCATTTTTGGTGTCGGAATGGAAGATCATGCGGTTCAAGTAAGTGCGGGTCCTATTGTCGACCGATCGCAAGAATCATTAGGAACTAGTGATACCGCCATTATAAAAGCTCGCCGCTGTCTATTAAACGCAGTAAATACTATAAACAAGGGAGAGCAATTGCCTGGTTTGGATCCCGAGAGCCATAAGGTTCGTGCAGCCTCCATCTTACTTCCAAAGGGTATACCCTTCCAGGAAGGGGCAAAGGATGCTTTAAAATTAACAGAAAAAGATTTTGAGGCTGTTTAATATTCCCATTAACTCTTTAGTTTGAAGGTGGATTTATATGTCTGAAAAATCATTCGCTGCCGTAGCAACAAATAGTAAACATACGGAGATACATCAGTTTGAGTTGCCTGATATCACGCAAGATGCGGGTATTTTAAAGGTGGAAATCGTTGGTGTCTGCGGCACAGATGTTTCTTATTATAGAAAATTAAAATCTCCAATGATTTTAGGGCATCATGTAGTGGGGCACATACACAAAATTGGGGATATAGCGTCCACACGATGGGGAGTAGCAGTGGGAGACCGTGTCGTCATGGAGGAATACATTCCTTGTGGGCATTGTGAAATGTGCCGGTCCGGGTTTTATCGTTTATGTGCTGACACAGATCCGAGAATCGGCGGCATCCGATACGGTGCTACCCCAATTAGTGCAGCTCCAGCTCTCTACGGTGGATTCAGTCAATATATGTATCTTCATCCGAATGCCGTTATGCACAAACTGCCACCTCATGTACCACCGGTTGAAGCGGCATTGACATTACCCTTATCCAACGGATTTGAATGGATGAGGATTATAGGAGGGGTTGGACCCGGCGATGTTGTTGTTATCCAAGGACCTGGTCAACAGGGGCTTGCATGCGCTTTGGCGGCAAAGGCAGCAGGAGCTGAGACTGTAATTGTTACTGGAAGAAACAGCAGTCAAAAACGTTTAGAACTTGCTAGGGAATTAGGGGCCGATTATACAATTAATGTTTCTTCGGAAGATCTGATTAAGAGGGTTGCTGAAATAACGGGTGGAAAAATGGCCGATCTGGTTATTGACGTAACGAGCGGAGGAACAGAACCTGTCATCTCTTCATTCGAAGTGGCAAAAACACGGGGCACCGTTTTATTGGGGGCCTTGAAAAACCAACCTTTCAACGAACTTGATCTAGATGTAATTTACAATAAAACTCTCACTGTTAAAGGGGTTCGCGGACACAGTTATCATTCGGTACAAATGGCGGTAGATTTTGTCTCTTCCGGAAAATTTCCTCTCTCTATCATGAATTCACATAATTATAAACTAAGCGACACTGATTTGGCGTTAAAGACTGCTGGAGGGGAGGGGGAACCTTTTCCGTTGTTAGTTACTGTCTCACCGTGGTTGTAAAGGATGGGACATTGAGAGCGACAAATTGGGGAATTGTTACGTGAGAACTCTAAACGAGCCATTTTTTGTAAAGGCGATCCACAGGAACGGACATATCTAGAATATTCAGTATATTTAAAAAATAAATTGAATACAAATTAATTAATTTTCGTAATGCGGATCGAATCAATAGCTATACTATCAACTATTTTTTACAGAGGTGATTTTGTGGAAAATGTAAGAATAAATACGAAAGCGGTAGTATCATCTTTACAAATTAAAAAAACATCTGTTCGTTGGAAAACGGTCATTCCTATTCTATTATTGGTCTGGATTGTAAATATGTTAGATAAAATAGGCGTAGGTATTATCGCAACAAACAAAACTTTTTTAATCGATATGCATCTGACCAACAATCCGGCGTTGGTTGGCACACTAGTATCAGCATTATTATTTTCATATGGTATTGGGTTTTTCTTTTGGGGTCCTTTAGTCGATAAGTTCGGAGCGAAAAGGTGCGGGTGTATAGCCCTGTTTCTCTGGGGATTAAGTACAGGAATTGCGGCCTTGGCTCCAAATTTTACCGTATTATTGATATCAAGAATTATCCTTGGAGTATCTGAGGCTGCACTTTGGCCGTTATCAAATTCACTGACAGCTCGATGGTTTCCATTAAGTGAACGCGGGCGTGCAAAATCATTTTGGATTAACGGCACAATTATAGGACCTGCCATTTCAGGATTTGTAATTGATTTTCTTTTGGAAATATTCAATTGGCGTGGTGTTTTCTGGTCCTTAACGTTTTTAGCAATTGTTGTTTGCTTGCCTCTTTTTGGATTTATTTTAAAAGAAAGTCCAACTGATGATAAGCGCGTCTCACCAGAAGAATTACATTATATTGAGAGTGATCAATTAACATATCCTTCATCCAACAATAGCAGTAATAACGGGGTTTTAAAATCATTGAGTTTTTGGATGGTTGTCCTGACAAATACAGCGACTCTTTTTGCATTCTTTGGTCTGGCGACATGGTTCCCGAGTTATTTATCGATTGCTAAACATTTCAGTCGTCAAGCTACGAGCTATTATATGTTGCTGGCATACGGAATATCTATATTTGTAGTTATCTATACCGGTAGGCAAATCGATAAAACGCGAAAAAAGGCAATTTGGGGTCTGAGAAGTTTTTGGGGTATTGCAACATGCTTCATTTTAGCCGCTTTGATTGACTCGGTAATGGTCGATGTTCTTCTGGTATGCTTAGCGATTGTTATGGTTAATATTACAACGCTTATATCGCACGGTATTACGCACAGCTTATCTGTTACAAACCGAATTGGTCGTGAAAACGCTTTAATGATGGGGATTGCGAGTATACTTTCTGCTTTTGGCCCCACAATCATGGGAGCTTTAATCAA
The DNA here is from genome assembly GCF_015097055.1 of Effusibacillus dendaii. Classification (NCBI taxonomy): domain Bacteria; kingdom Bacillati; phylum Bacillota; class Bacilli; order Caryophanales; family Alicyclobacillaceae; genus Effusibacillus; species Effusibacillus dendaii. The sequence goes on along the minus strand of NZ_AP023366.1, from coordinate 1,191,514 downwards.
AGTGGGCAATGGAACATATCTATATTCATTTATGTTTCTTGTTGTAGTCAGTATTCTAGCTTCCGGATGCTTTATTGTCCTTAAAAGAAGAGGATACTGAAGGAACATACCGATAATTGCATTAAAAACAAATACTATGTATTCGACACGGCAAAACAGGCACTTGCGTGCAGTTTTGCCAATTTTTAATAAGGATCCTGTAAAAATGGAAATACGCTTTTGTAAATCAGGGAGGGAGAGTTGTGCCATATTATCCGTTTCATTTGCGTTCTACAGCTTTACTTGTGATTGATATGCAAAACGCATTTGTGGATCCGACTTACCCGCTTGCAGTTACGGGAGCGTTACAGTCGGTGTCTAAAATGAACCGCTTAATACGTGTCTGCAGACAATTCCGTATTCCAGTTATTTGGACTGTACATGTAATAAAGCCAGACCTGAGTGACGTCGGATTATTAGGAATTTCTATTTCATCCGGCAAAGATTCACGTGCGTTGAAATCATTGTCTGAGGGAAGTACAGGAACTCAGATTTTTCGTGGTTTAGAATGGGATTGGATGGATGGGTTGATCAAGAAGAATCGATTTAGTGCCTTTTACAACACAAATTTGGAACAACATCTCAAAGCAAATCATATCGATTCGCTCATTATTACAGGAACGGTTTTAAATAATTGCTGCGAATCAACAGCCCGCGATGCATTCCATCGAGATATCAAAGTGTTTCTGCCTGTCGATTTAAATACCACACGTGATTATGAAGACATTGGATTCGGAGCTTATACTGCAGAGGATATGTCAAGAGCTGTTTTTACAAGTTTGGGCAACCGGTTTGCGCATATTTTAACAGCGAACCAGTTGATAGAACTCATCACATCCGCCTCTAAATAAAAGTAAAAGAGAGTGGAATCTGTACAACTTGCAGCACAAAAATTGCGGGGTGAAGAAGTTGGCAAGTGAACCGAAACAATATCGATGGATTGGCAAGAAAAAACCGCCGGTTGAAAACTATCGTTTCGTTATGGGAAAAGGAAGGTACGTTGCCGACGTGAAGCTGCAGGGGATGAAACATGTGGCTTTGGTAGCGAGTCCGCACGCTCATGCAAAAATCGTATCTATTGATACGAGAGAAGCGCTAAAAGTTCCCGGTGTCATCGCAGTGATTACCGGTGAGGACATTGCAAGGGGAACCAAGCCGCTCAGGCAGTATTTGGATATTCCCGGGGTTCATTGGCGTCCATTGGCTTACGAAGAAACGAGGTACGCAGGGGAATGGGTAGCAGCAGTCCTGGCTGACGATCGATATATTGCTGAAGACGCGGCTGAACTAGTCCGGGTCGAATATGAACCGCTTCCATTTGTCATCGATCCGGAAGAAGCAATGAAACCGGACGCTCCGCTTGTACATAGTGCCCACTCCTGTAACATCATGTGGCAAAGGAAGTTTGTTTGGGGTGACGTAGAGGGTGATTTTAGGGCTTCACCTTATAAAGTGAAGGCCCGCTATCGCTGGAATCGGAACTCAACCGTTCCGCTTGAAACTTTTGGTGTTGTCGCCAAATGGGATGAAGGCAATCAAATTCTTGATGTTTGGGCATCGATTCAAATGCCGCAATATGCGGAACAAATTTCTTCCGCTCTTGATATCCCCCTCAATGGCGTTCGTGTCCATTATGATGTCGACGTCGGAGGCAGTTACGGTGTAAAACGGGGAATCAAACATACCGTTCTTACCGGTTATTTGGCCAGACGTTACGGAGTGCCTGTCAGATTTATTGAAGACCGTCTTGAGAATATGCGAGCTGGCGATATGCACGGTCCCGATCGAATCTTTGATGTGGAAGTAGCCTTTAATGAAGAGGGTATCATTAGGAGTTTGCCGCTCAAACGGGTTTTGAAGTAACGATTGTCGATCAAAGATCACAATTTCTTAACCATGACCGTTTTCCGTGCGCGACCGGATTGATTCATGCATTTCCGGACGAATACGGTGAAAAATTATCCCTGCTGGCTGACGATTATGTTTTGTTCATGTCACATCGAATTCATAGCGATGCTGCGGCATTCCAGGCCTGTTATCGGAAGCCTGTCAAATATTTTGGATTCCTGGGGCCCAAACAAAGAACCGAGAAAATTCTCAGTGAGCTGTTGCGAATCGATGCAGCGTCTTTAGACCAGATTCGACACCGGATATATGCGCCGATCGGCTTGAACCTCGGCTCAGAAACTGCGGAGGAAGTAGCTTTAAGCATTGTGGCTGAGTTGCTGGCGGTAAAAAATAACCGTTCACCAAAATTTCTTCGTGAAAGAAACGGAAGTATTCATGATAGAATAGAGAGCAAAAGGGTTCCAGTGGCTTTCGTCTGTGGGATATGAGTCTATCACCAAGGTGAAAAGTATGAAAACGAACAGTCGAATTGCGGCGGTGGTTCTAGCTTCCGGAATGTCCAAACGAATGGGCACCGCCAAACAGCTTTTGCTGCTGCAAGGAGTGACACTGTTGGAGTATATCATTCGAAAACTCCTTCCGCTGCCTTTCGAGAAAATTTGTGTAATTATCGGAAACCAATCCGAAGAAATCATGAATCGGATCCACATCGAAGATCCAAGGTGTGAATGGAAAATCAACAGGATGTATAAAGAGGGACAGAGTGCAGCTTTAAAAGTTGCAGTAGAGAGTGTAAATGAGCTGGATGGTATGATGGTGTTTCTAGCGGATCAGCCATTGATTTCTGATGAAACTATAAAAATAGTGTTTGATCGGGCAACGCACTTCCTTGTTTCCCACCAAGGGGATTTTGTTGTACAGCCCTCATTTTTCAATAAAAGCGGACATCCCGTGTTTTTTTCCAACCGGTTATTTTCTTTGTTTCACAAGCTGGAAGGTGATGAAGGAGGCAGACGGATCATTAATCTGGCTACAAGTCACTATCTGGTTCCAGTGGAGGATCCAGGAATTTTGCTTGATATTGATACACCGGAAGATTATCAGAGACTGTTAAGGATTTTTGACGTGAGAAAGGGATAAAGTCAATGAATCGAATCGGACGTTTTGCATCAATCACCGCCACGTTAGTGCTGCTTGGGTCAATTGTAGGTTGCATTTCTCAACAGGGGGCTTCCGACAATCAGAACTCCGGAAAAAAGCAAGCTCCCACTGTTGAATTGTACGTATTGGCCGCTGCAAGTTTAGGGGACGTCATGAAGGAACTGGCCCCTAAATACGAGTCTTCGCATCCCGGTCAAAAACTTGTTATCAGCTACGGATCTTCAGGTACCCTGCAGCGACAAATTGAACAAGGGGCGCCAGCCGATATATTCATCTCCGCTGGTGCCAAACAGATGGACGAATTGATTCAGAAGAATCTGATCGATCCACAGAATGAAACGGACTTATTAGCCAATAAGCTTGTATTGATCGTTTCGAAAGAATCCAAATCGGAAATCAGAACATTTGCGGATCTGAAAAATCAATCCGTCAAGAAGATTGCGATAGGGGAACCGGAATCGGTTCCCGCTGGCACATATGCAAAGCAAACCCTTACCCAAATCGGCATTTGGGAAAGCTTACAGGCAAAATTCGTTTATGCAAAAGATGTTCGCCAAGTTCTTGCTTACGTGGAAACCGGAAATGTGGACGCCGGTATCGTTTATAAAACGGATGCCGCTTCTTCAGACAAAGTCAAGATCGCGGCAACCGCTGACGAAAAAACCCATTCCCCCATTCTCTATCCAATTGGAATTACGAAAAACTCCAAGCATGTAAAAGAGGCCCAAACCCTGTATAACTGGTTACGCGAATCGGAAGCAACCGCCCTCTTTACCAAGTATGGCTTCGAGACAGAGGTGAAAAAATAATGGATTTCTGGTCGCCTGTTGTAATCTCTGTACAGGTTACGCTTTTGGCAAGTGTTATCGCATTCGCTTTCGCAATTGTCTTTGCTTGGGGGATGGCTCGCCGCAAATTTAAGGGGAAGTTACTTGTTGAGACCATTTTGATGCTTCCCCTCGTCCTTCCGCCAACCGTTATAGGATTCGGGCTTCTTTTTCTGTTTGGTAAAAATAGTTGGTTGGGACATTTTATTGAGTGGCTCTTTGGCGTACCAATCGTTTTTACCTGGTGGGCAGCCGTAGTTGCGGCTGCTGTTGTAGCGTTTCCACTTGTCTACCAGACTCTGAAAACCGGTTTTGAATCCGTGAATAAGGATTTAGAGGATACGTTTCGATCCGCGGGGGCAAGTGAATGGCTAGTCTTTCGGCATATAACTCTCCCTTTGGCGTGGAGATTCCTGTTATCGGGATATATGTTCGGCTTTGCCAGGGGAATTGGCGAATTTGGGGCTACGTTGATGTTTGCGGGGGTTATTCCCGGAAAAACCGAAACGATTCCCACAGCTATTTACATGGCATCCGAGTCCGGAAATATCAGACTCGCGTCTTATTGGATACTCTCCATTATGGTATTGTCTTTTCTTTTATTAAGTTCTATCCATAAAATCCGAAGACCGGAATATGAAAAGTGATAACCGACTGACAATTGCTGGAGGTAAACGATATGTCGTCGTTGAGCAGATTGCCGAGTATTTCCAAACCTTAATTGGAACTAAAAACGAGGTGTATCTGGGTCAAGTAACGTCAATGTTAATCCGTCGCTATGCGCTAACTGTTGGGGATGAAAACCCTTTATACTATGATAAAGAATTTGCACAAAACCACGGTTATCCCGATATTATAGCACCGCCTGATCTTTTGGCGTCAATTGTGGATTGGGGTGTAGGCGAAACAGATGAAAATTTAAACCGTGATGGTACGCATCAGAGTGAAGGATTTCTTCCGCAAAGTTTTCAGGGAATTCGAATCATGGGCGGTGGGGAAGAAATGCGGTTTTTCAAGCCACTTGTCGCAGGAACCCATGTTTATTTAACATCAGAGGTTATTGATACCTATAGCAAACGTGGGAGTAAAGGTTTGATCGCTTTTTTATCCATAAAGAACATATACCGGGTTGAGAAAGATCAGATCCTTAGCATTTGTACAAGAACTATGATTGCGCGTTAGAGACGCAATCAAGGAGGTGAACGGATAATGACTGCGCGTACTCCAACTTTCGAGCAAGTGGAAGTGGGTTATCAATTGCCGCCGCTGATAAGAAAACCAACGTATGTGAAACTATTCCGTTATAGCGCAATTACTTGGAATGCACATCGCATTCATTACGATCAAAATTACGCCAAAGAAGAAGGGTATCCGGATGTCCTGGTTCAATCCCATTTGCATGGTGCTTTTCTTACCCAACTTTGTACGGATTGGGCCGGGCCCTGCGGAGAATTAAAGAGTTTAACGGTTACTGTTAAACGGTTCGCAGTTCCGGGCGATATTTTAACTTGTCATGGAATCGTTGTAGAGAAGAAAAGGGAGGACGGTAGCGGAATTGTGGTGGTGGACTTACAAGAGATCAACCAAAACGGCGAAATTTGTGCTCCTGGCCGAGCCGAAATTAAACTCCCGTATTTCACGTTACCCGCATTGTGAAGGGCGCTGATCTCAGGCAATCACAACTCTTTCATCTCCTAAAAAAGAATCCAACTCCGAATCTGGGGACGTGGCGCCATGTTCCAATGCATTTCCTCAACCGCTCCCCGAAACGGATGAAGAGAAACACCTCACGCTGATGACCGTAGGTGACGAAAACTCCGTAATGTACTGATTGAACATAACCTGTGGCTGGTGGTGCACATTGTCAACACGTTGTAAACACGAAACGATGTCAAAAGAACGGCGTTACAATCGCTTTGAATGCAAGTTTTTCGTTGGTGAAGTTTTGAAATATGCAAAAGAAGATGTAAGCAAATATGGACAAGCCGTTCATAAAATGTAAGGTAACCTTTTTTCCATGCTTGTAACCTTCTCAGTTTCAAAACACAGTAGATTACGCCTTTATTCCTGCTAAAACAACGCGGATGAACTTTTGACTTTCAGCTAATAGATCAAAACTTTCTTCAAACAAACACCAATCGTAAAGTGTTCCACGCATACAGCGAGTAATCAACATGGTAATCTCACTGGATGAAAGCTCTTTTTTGATTTCTCCTGCTTCCTGTCCTTCTTTAACAAATGAATGAACAATCTTATAGAGTTCCCTGTCCGTATTCGAGAAGTAATTAGCCGGATTCGGAATTAAGGCGCTCATATAAACAGTCCTTATCAGATCTTTTCCCAAGCAATCTCTTAGATAAATCATTTGGGATTCAGTTAAACGAAGTATTTTTTCATGAGAGCTTGTTCCTGCAGGTAGTGACCGAATAAAAGTAGCATAGAAGTCATCAATTTCTTTGAACTTTTCAAGGAAGATCTCGTATTTTGATTTAAAGTGTACATAAAACGCACCCTTTGATGTCTTGCTTTTATTTACAATTTCATCAACAGTGACGTGATCGAACCCTTTTTTGCTAAAAAGATCCAAAGCAGTTTCCAGTATTCTCTTTTTCGTTTGTTGGGCTTTTATCTGTCTGGGAGTTAAATGCGACATTACAATTCTCCTTTTTAAAAACTGAGAATTCATGAAATTAAAATTGCGGAAATAGGTTGTCTATTTATTATTAGAGGTATTTTTTGATCATTTTAACATGAAGTATATTTGCATGCATGTTTTAGAGCCAAAACCTAGATTTTTGAACTACATTATAAAAAGAATAAGTTATGTAAGATTTGAAATATATTGACAAATTAAAATGGTTAATCTAGAATTCCCTTAAGAGACTATAGTCTCTGACTGTGGTTTGTAATTTCAATATGTGCTTTATTCGCTCGCGTGAGAGCGCTTTCATTGTGGGTAATGAATTCCGCTTAATGCGGTTAAGGAGGATACTGTGGACATTATTGGAAATAAAACTCTGCGCGATTTATTAAATGAGAAAACCGCTATGCATCGGGATAAAACTTTTCTCCTTTTTGAGGATCAAGAGCAAAGGAATTTTAAATTAACTTATGGCGAATTTGCTGATCAAGTCAATCGTCTGAGTCGAGTATTCTTGGATCTTGGTGTAACGAAAGGGAATCATGTAACATTGCACCTGCCAAATTGTCTGGAATTTATGACCTCATGGTTTGCCTTGGCTAATATCGGAGCCATTATGGTTCCAACGAATATTTTATCCACAGCAGACGAAATGGAGTATGTCTTGAATCACTCGGAATCCATTTTACTTATCACAGAAGAAGAGTATTTGGAAAAGTTCACAGGTATACGTAGCAGATTACCGCATCTGCAGGAAATTCTGCTGACCCGTTATGAAGGGGACGATTATGTAGATCAAAACATGAATCAGTTGATAGCAAAAGCTAAGCCAGAAATTCCAAAAATTCCTTTGGATTCGGAAGATGTTGCTGCAATGCTTTATACATCGGGCACCACATCCAAGCCTAAAGGGGTTCAGATCACTCACGCGAACTACCTGTTTACAGGAGAAGTGATGTCAAAGTCAATTCGCTTATCACCAGATGATAGGCAATTCATAGTTCTTCCTCTGTTTCATGGTAATGCCCAATACTATTCGGCTATGTCAGCCTTTGTTGTAGGGGCTAGCATTGCGATTACAGAGCGGTTTAGTGCTTCCCGTTATTTCAAACAGGCAAAACGACTTGGGGCGACGGTCGGCTCTTTATTTGCTGCACCGATCAGGATGATTCTCGCCCAGAATTATGATCCTGCAGACCAAGATAATTCATTAAGGATCATCTGGTTCGCTCAATCGGTTACACAGGAGCAATTAACGATGTTTGAGGACAAGTATAATGTTTCTTTATTACAGATGTACGGAATGACGGAAACCGTTGGAGTTCCCTTGATGAATCCTATAGATGGGATCCGTAAAAACATGAGTATCGGCAGGCCGACTATTGGTTATGAAGTGAAAGTGGTTGATGAAGAAGGAAAGGAAGTACCTACAGGGCAAGTGGGACAAATCGTTGTGAAAGGAATACCGGGTCGTACTTTGATGAAAGGGTATTTTAAGAACCCGGTGGCAACGGCAGAAGCACTGAGAGATGGATGGCTGTACACAGGAGATAATGCACGGATTGACGATGACGGTTACTTTTACTTTGTTGACCGAATTAAGGATATGATTAAACGAGCAGGCGAAAATGTTGCGGCAAACGAGGTTGAGAGTGTTCTTGCAGAACATCCGAGTGTATATGAAGCAGCCGTAATTGGCATTCCCGATCCGATGCGCGATGAAGCGATTAAGGCTTATGTCATTTTACATAATAATCATGACATATCAGAAGAGGAGCTCCTTTCCTACTGTCGTGAACGATTGGCAAAATTCAAAGTTCCGGATTCCATTGAGTTTATTTCTGAATTTCCTCGTACCTCAGTCGGAAAGATTCAGAAACAAGTTCTACGGCAAAGAAATGAAGAAGGATTCAAAGCAAATTCTTAGGTATAAGTGAAGTCAAGTATCGTGGAGGTGATGATAGTAGCGTCTGGCATTGGGATAGAAAGAATATTGGAGGGTAAGGTATGAGGAATGTTTCTGTTACGGGATTGGGGATGACCAGATTTGGAAAGCATGAATCTTCCTTAAAATCACTTGCTTTAGCGGCTTGCCGTGAGGCATTGTTGGATGCGGGAAGGCCTAAGGTAGATGCGATTTATGTAGGGAATTTTCTAGGCGGACAGTTAGCGGGACAGGAAATTATGGGTTCAATCTTAGCTAGAGAACTAGGATTAGGATCTATACCAGCAGCAAAAACAGAAGGTGCCTGTGCATCCGGGGGCATTGCATTCCGTCAAGCTTATCAGATGGTAGCTGCAGGTATATATAATACTGTGCTAGTTGTAGGTGTTGAGAAAATGACCCATGCACCTACAAGCCTGGTTACTCAAGCGATTAATTCGGCGATGGATAATGATTCAAATGAAGGAGTATCGGGTCTCACTTTCCCGGGATTTTTTGGGGTTGTTGCAAATCGATATATGTACGAGTACGGAGCGGGTAAAGAACACCTTGCCATGGTTGCCCTGAAAAATCGAGAGTATGCCATGAATAATCCGAAGGCACAGTTTAGAAAAGAAACCACACTGGAAGAAATCATGCAGGCGCATCCAGTCACGGCACCTCTTGGTTTATTCCACTGTTCACCGATTACCGATGGAGCGGCAGCTGTCGTTATTACCGCGGGAGATCAAGGGATTAAAGTAATTGCATCCGGTCAAGCATCAGGACCACCGCTTATGCAGGATATTCCCGACCTATTAAGTATCGGGGCTATTCGGGAAAGCGCACGCCAGGCATATGAACGAGCAGGGCTTGGTCCGGACGACATTGATGTAGTAGAACTTCATGATTGTTTCGCCATGACCGAGATTCTGGCTATTGAAGATTTAGGTTTCTTTGAAAAAGGATCCGGGTGGAAAGCCATTGAAAATGGTTTAACAAAACATGGTGGGAAGGTCCCTGTCAACACGAGTGGAGGGTTACTCTCGCGTGGTCATCCGATTGGAGCTACAGGTGTATCCCAAATTGTACAAATTGTAAGTCAACTCCGAGGGACATCGGTCAATCAAGTCGAAAGAGCGAGAATTGGATTGGCGCAAAATCTAGGGGGAACTGGAGCGTATTCGATTGTCCACATTTTTGAAGGAAAGGGGATGTAATCATGGATATGACATTATTATCTTGTGAAGGTTGTAAAAACGTCTCCGTTCCTCCCAAGTATGTTTGTCCTCATTGCTACAGTGAGGAACTAGTTGAAACCAAGGTAAGTGGAACAGGTAAAATTTATTCCTTTACAACGATCTATATAGCACCAGAAAAGTTTGCTTCACAAGCTCCTTATCACATTATTTTAGTGGACTTAGATGAAGGTCCTCGAGTTACAGGTCGTCTTGTTGGGGGGCAGCCAGCCATTGATCAAAGGGTTGAACTTCATAGAATGGATGACTCCGTTTATTGGTTTGAATAAAAAGAATGCTATTGGGTGTATTTCAAAACTATTACGGCAGGTTACTGCCAGTGGATATGTAAAGGGGTAAGATCTATGAACAAAAGCCGCGTTCTCTTCGCCAGTCTGGTTGGTTCGGTCATCGAATGGTATGATTTCTATTTATATGGAACGGCCACTGGCTTGGTTTTTTCCAAACTGTTTTTTCCCAATCAAGATCCTGCAATTTCACTTCTTCTCGCATTTGTCACCTTCGGAGCAGGTTATGCCGCCCGGCCGATCGGCAGCGCCCTGTTCGGTCACATGGGGGATCGCATAGGGCGAAAGGCGGCGCTCATTTTTACGCTTGTTGGTATGGGAGGCAGTTCGATGCTTATTGGTCTTCTCCCTACTTATGCACAAGTGGGCCTGTTGGCTCCGATTTTATTGGTTATCCTGCGGCTTATCCAGGGCATTGCATTAGGTGGTGAATGGGGTGGAGCCATCCTGTTGGCAACAGAATCTGCACCGAAGGGAGTTCGTGGGCTTTACGGTTCAATTCCCCAGTTAGGAGTTCCTATCGGTCTGGTTACCGGGTCCCTCAGTTTTACGCTCGCTAGTTCTTTAACTACAAATAACCAGTTTATTACCTGGGGATGGCGGATTCCCTTCCTTTTAAGCGGTGTCCTCATTGCTCTGGCGATCTGGGTCCGGAGCGGGGTAGAGGAAACCCCAGCCTTTCAAAAGCAGAAGGCAAGCGGAGATCTTGCGAAGGTGCCCTTTATCGAAACATTTCGCAACGATTGGAGAAATGTGTTGCGTGCAATTGGCCTGAAAATTGGTGACGGGTTCATGAACGTATTTACCATGTCGTTTGTGCTTGTCTATGCCACTGTTTATTTGGGGTACTCCCGCGATGTAGCCTTAACCGCTCTCACCATTGGTTGCGCAACAATGCTTGTTACCATCCCACTTTTTGGTTACCTTTCTGATTTTATCGGCCGGAAATTCATCTATATAGGAGGTTTGATCCTTCTATTCCTTCTCGCGGTCCCTTATTTTACAATGATCAGAGAAGGGGCCGGCTGGCTGTACTTTATGCAGGTGGTCGTGCTCGGTATCACCTGGGGGGCTGTTTTTTCTACACAAGGTACATTATTCTCTGAACTCTTTCCGGCCAAAGTCCGATACACCGGGTTGTCGGTCGGATATCAGGTAGCGGCAGCGATTGTTGGTTTTGGACCTATGATGTGGACCCCAATGGCGAAATCATTTGGCCCATCGCCTTTGATATTCGGTGGATTCATGATGGCGGGGCTTGCACTTTCCCTGGTATTTTGCTTCTTTTTACCAGGTACTAGAACAATGGTAAACACGCATTATGATGAAAGTGTGGAAAACGTGGGGAGCTGAGGAGCGCCTTCATGCCTGCAGGTTCCAAAAACTCCTGGGGTAAACGGATTCTATTCTGCGGAAGACGATCCATATCTACTAACGAAGCAGACTCGTTTGAATAAACTGACTTTAAATTCTGGTTAGAACGGGATCGAGAGTTGAAAACACAAACAAAAGGCTGCCGTGAAATGAAGTTACCTCGTCCAGTAGACATACTGAAAACAAGCTCTTCTAGGCAACAGCCTTAGTTCGGTATTGTACCGGGCTAAGGTTGTTTAATTTCTTCTGGAACCTCTGCGCGAGACAGCTGAGATGTTACCTCGTTTATTGAACTATCGCCCCCGTTAGAATAAATGTACAGAATTAAAGATGTTCAACATATTCAATAATTGTTCTATCTGGATGTTGAACAGTCATATTCTTCCCAGTTGGTACTGGTGAAGGACCTCACAAAATGATTGCACCGATGCTTTCTAAAAAAACTTTGTATTCATCTAGGAATCCACTAAAAATGTCGCCGTTGTTTGCTTAAAAGGGGTCAAATTCTCTTCTTCACCACTAATGATTAATACATCACCGACTGAAGCAATTTCGAATTTATTTAGCGGCATTTTAAATCTCATACCCACGGAGTGTTTGGTAAGTTCTTGTAAAAATTAATAGCGGGTGTCAAGGTCATTGACATAAATTCTAATTAGTTTCCCCTGAAAAAATAGAAATTTCTAATCGGTATATACTACATTTAGTGTTAAACCATTCATAAAAACACTGTATATAGTAGGCACGTTTAGAGAAAAATGACTTTTTCAGGAGTAACCAGTTAGAGTAGTCCCCTTCACCTTACTCCCTAATAAAAAAACGAGAACCCCCTATCTGGGGGCCCCGTTCATCCTCTTTCATTTCGCAATCTCTATATTCGCTTGCTCCAACCTTACATCCCTTACGGACGAATAAATTCCTGTGTCCAATAGGTACCGAAATCGCCACCGGTCACATAGCCGATTCCGATTTTGGTGTAGTTGGGATTTAGAATATTGGCGCGGTGCCCGGACGAATTCATCCAGTCGTTCATAACCGCTTGCGCAGTTTGTTGTCCGGCTGCAATGTTTTCGCCTGCATACGAATAGGTGATGCCGAGCGATTTCATCAGATCAAACGGCGATCCATAGGTCGGCGACTGATGGTCAAAGTAATGCTTGTCCCGCATATCTTGCGCTTTGATCATAGCGTCCTTTTGCAAAAGCGGATCAATCGTTAATGCAGACAATCCGTTTTTGGCACGCTCGTTGTTCACCATTTGGAGTACATCCAATACTTGCTGTGGGTAGGTCTGTGCAGAAGTAGAAGTCGTCGGTTTAGAAGGAGTTGCAGGCGCTGGCTGCGGTGCAGTAGGTGTAGTCGGTTTCACCGGCACTGGAGCCGCTGCACTTCCTTGTTTTAACGGTGTATTTGAATTGGACGGGATCAGCAGAAATTGTCCCGGAAAAATCGTTGTAGATTTCAATCCGTTTGTTTTCATCAAAGAGGCTACCGTTGTATGATGAGACGTTGCGATTTTCCACAACGTATCCCCTGTCTTTACTGTGTACAAATTACCGCTAATTATGTTTGGAATCTCGGTACCGGACCAGATCCAATTTGTTTTAATCGTAATGGGTGTCTGGTAACTGCTGTACGTTGCCGCACTAGCCGTTCCCGTGCCAATCAGTAAACCTGCTGCTGCAATGGCTGCAATCCGCTTCGCGATTTTATTCATTCTGCTCCCTCCCATTGTCGAAAGTAGAACTCAGTCTAACATAAAAACAGATTCAAAACTTTAAAAATGGAACTGAATTGGTAAACCTTTTTTTACCAATGGAGATGGAAAACTGATCTGGCAAAACAAAGTGTCAAATGGCGGTACGCACACGGATGCTACAGTTAACGTCAGCGGTGTTAATGAACTTATGATCCGGTTTGACCGTGATGGAGATAACGATGCATTTGTTATCGTTGATTTCGTGAATCCAATCTTAAAATAAGAGAACCTTAAACCGTCTAACTTGACCCTATTTGCCTTTCACCCCAATCTTGTGTAAGATGAGGGGTGATTCTTTTCTGGGGTGATTTTTGTGAAATATACGGAAGTGACCGTTTGGACCTCACACGAGGCAAGCGAAGCGGTGTCGGAGTTGTTGACCCGTTTGGGGGCGGCTGGTGTGGCCATCGAAGACCCGCACGACCTCGAAACGATCCGCCAAAATCCCTACGGCAACTGGTATGTGATTGAAGACGATCTGGTTCCGAAAGAAGGCGCACGCGTCAGCGCCTACTATTCGGAGTTTGCCAATATCGAAACGCTTTTGTCCAACATAAAAAAAGAGCTCGCGCTGTTTGCCGATTATGGCCTGGACATTGGTCGCGGCGATATCAGGACGAAGGAAGTAGAGGAAGAAGATTGGGCAAACGCCTGGAAACAATTTTTTAAACCTGTAAGGGTAACCGACCGGCTGACCATCAGGCCGACTTGGGAACCTTATGAGCCAACTCCTGCTGAACTGGTGATCGAACTGGATCCCGGCATGGCGTTTGGGACTGGCACGCATGCGACCACGGCGCTTTGTCTTCAAATGTTGGAAAATTGGCTGCCTGCAGGGGCGCGAGTGATCGATGTGGGAACCGGGTCGGCCATTCTTTCCATCGCCTGCGCAAAATTGGGCGCGGCATCGGTGCTGGCACTGGACCTGGATCCGGTGGCTGTCAAAGTGGCAGCCGACAATGTGGCGCAAAATCAGGTGGAAGACTGGGTGACAGTCAGGACAAACGACTTGCTGAAAGGCGTTGAAGGCCCTGCCAATCTGATCGTAGCCAATATTTTGGCGGAAATTGTCGTGCAGATGATTGAAGATGCGTTCCGGTTGCTGGAAACGGACGGGATTTTTATCGCATCCGGCATTATTCAGGAAAAAGCCGACTGGATCCGCGCGGAAATGGAGAAAACAGGGTTTCAGATTTGCGATTTGCAGACCAGCCAGGATTGGGCGGTTATTGTGGGCCGGAAATAGAACGAACAGGTGGAAGAACCATGCAGCGCTATTTTATTTCACCAGAGGATATACAGGGGCAGCAGGTGCGGATTAGCGGCGATGATGTCAAACATATCACGCGCGTCATGCGGTTTGAACCGGGCGATTTGATTATTTGCGCGGCGGGGAATGAAGTTTCCTATCGTGTGCAGTTGACCGATTTTGCGGCAGATGCAGTATTCGGCGAGATTGTGGAAACGTTGCAGGAACAATCGGAACCGGAGGTAAAAATTACACTCGTTCAAGGACTGCCGAAAAGTGATAAAATGGATTTGATTGTGCAAAAAGGAACAGAAGCGGGTGTATCCGATTTTGTCCCCGTCGAAACGATTCGCACGATCGTCAATTACGACGCCAAAAAAGAACACAAACGGCGCGACCGCTGGCAGCGGATCGCAAAAGAGGCTGCCGAACAGGCGCACCGGTTGATCATACCTGAAATTGCGGAAGTGACAACGCTCAAAGAGTGGTTGTTGCAAAAATCCGATTCCTACGATTTGGTGCTGTTGGCGTATGAGGGGCAGCCCTTATCAGACAGAGAACGGCAACTTGATGGCGAGTCGGGGTTGGGCGACAAGCCGCAAATACTGGCTTGTGACAGCTTGCGTGCGGTCTTGAACGGGTTTCCGCAGGCCCGCTCGATCGCTCTTTTGATTGGGCCGGAAGGCGGTTTTGATCCGCAGGAAGTGTTGTTGGCAACACAGCAGGGGGCCCGTCCTGTTACACTGGGACCCCGTATTTTACGGACAGAAACAGCGGGGCTGGTAGCCGCCGCGATTATTTTATATCACTACGGACAGATGGGAGGGTGAAATAAGATGTCCACAGTTGCATTTCACACATTAGGTTGTAAAGTCAATTCGTATGATACGGAAGCGATCTGGAACCTGTTTAAACAGCAGGGATACACACAGGTTGATTTTCAGGATATTGCCGATATTTATGTCATTAATACATGCACCGTGACCGATACGGGCGACAAAAAATCGCGGCAGATGATTCGCCGCGCCATTCGCCGCAATGAAAATGCGACGGTCGTTGTAACCGGCTGTTACGCGCAAATGGCACCCGATGAAATTTTGGCGATTCCTGGTGTTGATTTGGTGATTGGCACGCAAAATCGCGATCAGATTGTCGAGTTGACGGAACGGGTGCAGGCGGAGAAACATCCGTTGAAAGTGGTGTCTTCCGTCCGCCGTCAGCGGGAGTTTGAAGAGTTGGACGTGCCGGATTTTCAGGGACATACACGGGCCTTCCTGAAAATCCAGGAAGGCTGCAACAACTTTTGCACATTTTGCATCATCCCCTACTCACGTGGTTTTATCCGCAGCCGTAAGCCGGAAAACGTGATTTTGCAAGCACAAAAACTGGTCGATGCGGGCTATCAGGAAATTGTTCTGTCGGGTATCCATACAGGCGGGTACGGGGACGATCTGGACGGTTATACACTTTCAGACCTGCTTGTTGATTTGGAAACAAAAGTGGAAGGGCTTGGACGCATCCGAATTTCTTCGATTGAAGCGAGCGAGATCGACGACCGAATGCTCGATGTGCTGACTCGTTCGCAAAAAGTCTGCCGTCATCTGCACATTCCGCTGCAGGCCGGATCCAATTTTGTGCTGGATCGGATGAACCGCAAGTATACGGTGGAAGAGTTCGCAGCCAAATTGGTGGAACTGCGTAAAGCACTGCCGGATCTGGCGGTTACAAGTGACGTGATTGTAGGATTCCCTGGCGAAACGGATGAACATTTCAGAGAGACGTACGATTTTATCAAAAATCAGTGGTTTGCCGATCTGCATGTATTCCCATACTCGCAGCGAAAAGGCACGCCAGCTGCCAAATACAGCGATCAGGTTGCGGAAGCGGTAAAAGAAGAACGCGTAGCGAAGCTGATTGAGTTGGCGAACGAACTGCAGATTTCCTACTCAAGCCGTTATATCGGCGAAACGCTGCAGGTGATTCCGGAAGAAATTAACGCTGACGGTCTGCTGGAAGGATTCTCCGACAACTATATCAAAATCGGGTTCCGCGGCCACCCGGACATGCTCGGTCAATTGGTCAGTGTCCGGTTGGACGAAGCGTTTGCTGACGTGTCGAAAGGGACGTTCGTGGAACAGTTGACGTTCCGGTCCACTGTGGAGCCGCAACCGCTGCAGGAATCAGGATTGATACAATTGGAAACAGTAGAGGCGTGAGGTTCCTGTTATCTGGGACGAGATGCATTTGTATATGTGTGTCGTCCTTTTCTTTATAACCAAAATCACTGGCGGGCCATGCTATGTATATTCCTAGACATGCGGTACCGCGAAACATGGAGCAAGTTCAACAGCACTCATGTTGGCAGCAAAGGATTTGGGATACGGCACCTGCCCAATGATCGGATTCGACCCGGAAGCGGTTCGCAAAGAGTTTAACATTCCCGAACAATACATTCCGGTTATGATTATCACGATCGGACCGGCTAAAGAGGAGAGCAACCCGCGCAAAATGCGGTATTCTGTTTCCGAAGTGACTACGTACAACGGTTTTTAATCCGAATCAAACGGCTGCACGAGTCGGGTAAGGTTGTTTATTCAGGTGAGGTTGCGGATTCAGGAGGGGTTTTTCGTAAGATACGGGCTGTCCAAGGGAGGGCAGCTTTTTTTTATCGAGTATTGACGGAAATTCATTTTTTTCGGATATTTATACCACAAGTTCCATGCGTCTGCTTAGGGATCATACAGAAAAATAACCGGAAACGGACAAGCTTTCAATAATCGGACGGACAGGGGTGAAAGAATGAAGGAATATTCGGCAGGCGGCGTAGTGTATAAAAAACAGGACGGAAATACGAAAATCCTGTTGATTCAGGACCGGTTTGGCAAAATAACCCTGCCCAAAGGCCACGTGGAAGAGGGGGAAACGGAAAAGGATGCGGCCGTCCGCGAAGTTTTCGAGGAAACCGGCATCCAGGCAGAAATCGAAGGCGACCCTCTGGGAGTCATATCCTTTCAATTTGAAACGTCCGGTAAAGGCATGATTACAAAACAGGTGACTTATTATCTGATGAGAGCGGTATCTGGCGATACAAAAGCGCAGGTTGAGGAAATTAAAGACGTGATTTGGTTGCCGCTTGACGATGTACTGCCTCTCCATACGAAGCAGGGATATGACAATAATCATGTGATCCTGGAAAGGGCGGTAAACCGTTTACGGGGGGAACGACGATGAAAGATCTGATCGATGCGGTGCGTTCCCAACTGGAAGAGGTGATCGGACCGGTTATTCTGGAAGCGGGGGAGTTTCACCCGATTCCACCGGAAAAATTAGCCTCTGCAATCGACCATACCCTGTTAAAACCGGACGCGACTCCTATGCAAATTCGCCAATTGTGCGGGGAAGCGGTTGCGCACCATTTTGCGTCTGTCTGCATCAATCCCCTGTTTGTGCCTATCGCTGTTGAGGAGCTGAAAGGCACTGATGTAAAAGTATGCACGGTAGTTGGATTTCCACTCGGTGCCACAAGTTCTGCCGTCAAATCGTTTGAAACGAAAACGGCGGTTCAGCAAGGTGCGTCTGAATTGGATATGGTCATACCCGTTGGGCTGTTAAAGTCAAATCGTTTGATCGAAGTGCTGCAGGATATCGAATCGGTTGTAAAAGCGGCGAAGGAGACTGCAGATTCTCCCGCTGGGACATCGACAGTGGTGAAAGTGATACTGGAAACTTGCCTGTTGACCGACCGGGAGAAGGTGATTGCCTGTCTGCTGGCACAGCGGGCGGGAGCCGATTTTGTCAAAACATCAACCGGGTTCAGCCATTTCGGCGCTTTGATTGAAGACATACAATTGATGCGCGCGGTTGTCGGCCCGACCATGGGGGTTAAGGCGTCAGGCGGCATTCGAAATCGGGATGCGGCCCTTCAGATGTTGAAGGCAGGCGCCACCCGTATCGGAGCAAGCGCTTCTGTGGCGATAGTAGCTGGGCAATCGTCCACTGCCGGTTATTAAATCAATTTTCGCTTTGCTGGATGGGGGCGAATGGAAGTGGAAGTGGCAACTGGAAATTTGCAAAAAGGTTTGACAGATTCTTTCCGGCTGACAGCCCTTGGGGATTCGGCGGTGATTGTCAGCTTTGGCAATGTGATCGATCTCACCACCCAGCGAAAAGTGAGATCGCTTGCAGAATGGCTTGACCTGCGCCCACTGCCGGGGATGGTCGAATACATACCGGCGTTTACCACGTTGACCGTGTTTTATGATCCGCTGGCGATCGATTTTTCAAGCGTTTGTGAGGAACTGGAACAAATGATGGAAGAGCTTCCGAATGCAACGAAAGAATCTCCGCGTATTGTTGAAATTCCCGTTTGTTACGGCGGTGAATTTGGGCCGGATCTGGATTTTGTGGCGGAACATAACGGATTGACAACCGAAGATGTGATCGAAATTCACACAAATGGGGAATATCTGGTGTATATGATCGGCTTTGCACCCGGATTTCCCTATTTGGGCGGTATGTCGCAAAAAATCGCTGCGCCTCGCCGTTCCGCACCGCGCTTGTCGATACCGGCCGGTTCGGTGGGGATTGCGGGGAGCCAGACAGGCGTTTACCCGATCGGAACACCAGGCGGCTGGCAATTGATCGGCCGTACTCCACTGGCTCTGTTCCGGCCTGCTGATGATTCGCCCAGTTTGCTGCAGGCGGGAGATGTGGTTCATTTTCGTGCGATCACACCGGAGGAATATGAACGGTGGTCGGTGGTTTCCGGCGAGTCGAAGTGGGAGGAGGGGCGGAATTGAGCATTCAGGTGATCCGTCCGGGACTATTGACCACTGTCCAGGATCTGGGGAGGCTCGGACAGCAGAAACACGGGGTAATTGTGAGCGGCGCGATGGATCCGTTTGCGTTGCGGATCGCCAATCTGTTGGTTGGCAACGACGAGCGGGAGGCAGCGCTTGAAATCACTCTGATGGGTCCAACGATCCGTTTTCAGAAGGATTGTGTAATCGCGATCTGTGGCGGTAACTTGTCTCCGAAGATCGATGGGCAGCCCATTCCAGATTGGCGTCCCGTATGGGTGAAACAAGGCAGTTTGCTGCAGTTTGGTTCGCCGCAAACGGGCTGCCGTGCCTATTTGGCGGTGGCAGGCGGGTTTGACGTGCCGGTTGTCATGGGCAGTCGCAGTACCTATCTGCGTGCGGGCATCGGTGGATTTTACGGAAGGGCGTTACGGGAAGGCGATGTGTTGCCGATTGGCTGCCGGTCCATGTGGGAGGCTGCAGAATGGCGGGAGCGGGAAGGCCGTTTTTTCGCCGGTTGGTTTGTAGATACCCGAATCAGGCCGAAATACGGAAAAAACCCAACTGTGCGCGTGATGCGCGGCGGTGAGTTTGACTGGTTTGCGAAAGACATCCAACAGCAGTTTTTTGCTGCGTCGTTTCAGGTTACACCGCAGTCGGACCGGATGGGATATCGGCTGTCAGGGCCTCAATTGGCATTGTCAGAGCCAAAAGAATTGATTTCGGAAGCGGTCGCGGCAGGAACTGTGCAGGTTCCGGCAGAGGGCAATCCGATTATCCTGCTGGCCGATCGGCAGACAACCGGTGGATATCCCAAAATCGCACAGGTCGCAACTGTCGATCTGCCCATTTTGGCGCAAGTGACACCGGGCGAACGGATTCGGTTTGAAGAAATCTCGCTGTCACAGGCGCAGGAGTTGTATCGTTTGCGTGAAAGAGAAATCGGGATTTTGCGGCAGGGAATCAAATTCCGTTTGGATGCAAGGGGGGAAGACAGGTGTACCGGATTGATTTGAATTGTGATATGGGAGAAAGTTTCGGAGCGTACCGAATGGGAAATGATGAACAGATTTTGGAGTTTGTTACCTCCGCTAACATCGCCTGTGGGTTCCATGCGGGAGACCCGGGTACAATGAAGAAAACGGTGGAACTTGCTTTGCAAAAAGGGGTCGCAGTCGGCGCGCATCCCGGACTGCCCGATCTGATCGGATTCGGTCGGCGCAATATAGATATTTCGCCGCAAGAGGCGTATGACCTGGTAGTTTATCAAATCGGCGCCCTGTATGGGTTTGTAAAAGCGGCGGGAGCTTCCCTGCAGCATGTAAAACCGCATGGAGCGTTCTATAATATGGCGGCCAAGAATCGAAAACTGGCGGATGCAATCGCACAGGCGATTTACAATGTGGATCCGCAGCTGATTTTGTTCGGCTTGTCCGGGAGTGAACTGATTCAAGCGGGAGAAGCGATTGGGTTGCGCACGGCCAGTGAAGTGTTTGCTGATCGGACGTATCAACAGGATGGATCATTGACCCCCCGCCGTCAGCCTGACGCCTTGATCACAGACGGTCAGAAAGCGGTTCAGCAGGTTGTCCGTATGATTAAAGAGGGAAAAGTGACGTCGCAGCAAGGAATCGATGTATCGATCAAAGCGGATACCGTTTGCATTCACGGGGACGGCCCGCACGCTTTGGAGTTTGCCCGTCAGATTCACAATATGCTCCCCTTGTCAGGAGTGGCTGTCCAGGCGGCAGGACATTTGAGGTAAGGAATCTGCTCAGCGGAGCTCCGGCACCAACCATTCGATCAACACCGCGAACATTCGCGTAAATGGCCAAATGGCGAACGACGAAATCACATTAAACCACATATGCGCATTGGCAACCTGTACAGCGGGAGAGGCGCCAAACAGCTCAACAAACTTCGTAAACAGGTTGAGAAACGGCAAAAAAGCGGCCACGCCTGCCACATTCAGCAAAACGTGAGAAACCGCGACCCGTTTCGCGGCCAACGGACTGCCAAGCGAAGCGAGAACGGCGGTTATGCAGGTTCCGATATTGTTGCCAAGAACGATTGCAATCGCACCTGCCAGATCGATCAGTCCTTGCGATGCCAGCGCCATGGTAAGTGCGGTTGTTGCGGTCGAACTTTGCACGAGAGCGGTTAATCCTGCCCCGGCCATTACGCCATACAGCGGATTGCCAGAAGCGGCTGCCAATATATCCCGGAACCAGTCTGTTTCCCCGACGGGCGCCAGCGAGTGAATCATCGTGTTTAAACCGAACAATGTGATGCCAAAACCAAAAACGGACAACCCTGCAAAACGTTTTTCTCCTTTTAGCATAAACCATAGCAGAATTCCAATTATGACAATCGGCAATATCATTTCCTGCGGATTCCAGGCGATCAACTGTGTGGTAAATGTGGTTCCGATGTTGGAACCGAGAATGATGCCAAGCGAATCGGCAAATGAGATCGTTCCGGCCGACACAAAGCCGATGGTAATGACCGTTACGGCAGCCGAACTGTTCAACAGAGCGGTCACTATAATGCCGGTCAACATGCCGCGTGTAGGCGTTTTTACAAACCGTTTCAGGATCGATGGTAAACGGTCGCTCGCCATCCGTTCCAATCCGTGCCGCAAGCACCAGATTCCGACCAGAAAAATGGCCATTCCCATTGCCAAAAAGAAAAGAAACGTATACATATCGTTCCTCCATCGGGTAGACTATAGTTTGCAAACATTGGTACATTCTATGGCACATGTCTGCCGGACATGCATACGCCTGTCTGATACATAGCGAAAACAGCAGGACAGTCGGCCTTGACGGGAGGAATATCGGATGACAAAAGTGTTTCTGCACCGGAAACGAAAAAAAAGATTGGAGCAAGGGCATCCCTGGGTTTATCGAAATGAAATCGAACGGATAGAGGGAGATCCGGAGCCAGGTGAAATCGTGGAGATTTATAATCATTCGGGGCACTTTTTGGCGAAAGGACCGATCAATCTGAACTCCCAACTGGCGGTTCGGGTATTTACATATGACAATAAGGAGTCGATTGACCAATCGTTTTTTGAAAGCCGGATACGAGACGCATGGGAATATCGGCAACGCATGCTGGAGGATACCAACGCCTGTCGGGTTGTATACGGCGAAGCTGATTTTTTGCCGGGTGTGGTGGTGGATAAGTTTGCAGATCAGCTTGTCGTCCAAATCCTTTCGATTGGCATTGAAATTCGTCGCGATCAATTGGTGTCTGCTCTGGTGAATGTATTTCAACCGAAAGGAATCTATGAACGAAGCGATGTCCCAATCCGTGAATTGGAGGGACTTGAGCAGCGTACGGGCCCCCTCTGGGGCGATGTGCCAAGAGAAGTGGAAATTGTGGAAAACGGACTCCGGTACATCGTCGATATTGTCGAGGGACAGAAAACCGGATTTTTCTTCGATCAAAGAGAGAATCGGGCCGCTGTTGCGCCGCTTATGACTGGATGGGGGAAAGCAAACGGCATTCAATTGCTGCCGATGGGAGCGGACGGGCAGCCGCTGCGGCAACGGGATGGGTCAATCCGGCCAGGAATCGAACCGATGGTGGATGAACAGGCAGAGCCGGTGGTTCGTCCGGTGGACAAACGGGGAAAAGTGATCAAAAACCCGTTCTGGGACGGTGCGGAAGTGCTGGAATGTTTCTCCCATACCGGCTCGTTTACGTTGAACGCCTGTAAACACGGCGCCAAAAAAGTTACCTGCCTCGACATTTCCGAACATGCCATCGAAACGGCAAAACGCAATGTGACGATGAACGGGTTTTTGCACCGGGTCGATTTTGTAGTGGCGAATGCGTTCGATTACTTGCGTGAACAGGTGCAGAAAGGGAGCTTGTGGGATGTTGTGATTCTGGATCCGCCCGCTTTTGCCAAAACGAAGTCAGCGGTCGAAGGGGCCTGCCGGGGCTATAAAGACATCAATCTGAACGGAATGAGGCTGGTACGCGACGGCGGTTTTCTGGTGACTGCCAGCTGTTCGTACCACATGCGGCCGGATCTGTTTAAGGAAGTGATTCAGCAGGCGGCGCTTGACGCGAAGAAGATTTTGCGGCTGGTGCATTGGAGCGGAGCGGGTAAAGACCATCCGGAGATCGTCGGGGTGGAAGAAGGGCATTATTTAAAATTTGCCATTTATGAAGTGCGAAGCCGGGCGTAGCATCCCTGCTTAGACCACAATTCGGTCCCCTTCTTCAATCTGAAAGTTGTCGATGGTGCCAGCAGCCAGTTCCAATACGGAATGGGCTTTGCGAACGGGCGGGATGAAGGACCAGGGAGGAAGATTTGCCGCCAGTTTGACCACCCGATTCCGGTCGTCCAGGAAAACCGCGTCAATCGGAAAACGCATAAAAAACATATGGACCGAGTTGCACGGAACCAGCCATAAGCCGGTTTTCGACTGCAATTCCCGGCGAAACATCAAACCTGCCAGACGACCTGCAAAATGATCGGCTTTCTTTATTTCGATAGGGAGCAGAATCTGACTCCCTTGTTTATACAAAATCATGAAGATTCGTCCTGTCCCGGCTAATTAAAGAGCCCTCAACGAACAAGGGCTCTTTCTCTAAATCCACGCATTCACATTCACTTTCCGGATAAATTCTTCCGGTTTTAATGTGTCATCGTTGACAGCTTCCTTTTCGTCCGATGGCTGTTTTTTGCCGACCAACTCTTCAAACAATTGTTTGTTGCCGGTTGCCAGTGCATAATCGATCAACGCCTGCCGTTCAATTTCAGCCGCCTGTTTTTGAATCAACACTTCTTCCAGTTCAATGTCTGCAGCGGCCACATAATAGTGTTTATCGGATTTAGGGATCCGAACCACATAATCAAAAGCGCTGTCTGAACTGCGATCACGGCCGATAATATATCCATATTCGCCGATCGGTAAATTTTGTTCGAACGAATCGTTGACAACAATAACTTTTTGACCAAGCCGAAACATCGAATCCCCCCTTTGTCAAAATGAGGTGTACTATATTTTATCATGCTTTGGAAGCGGTGGGTACCCCATTTTTCGGGATAGGCAAGTTGACTGCTGTCCTGTTATCCAGTATAATTTGGCGTGATAAACTTTCTTGACGTGCATCATGCTGACTTGGAGCAGGTGTTTGGCAAGTTGGAGGGAGGGAAATTAAGTGTCTGAAGTTCGGGTTCGCAAAAATGAATCTTTGGACAGTGCACTTCGTCGTTTTAAACGGGCCACTGCAAAAGACGGCATCCTTGCTGAGATCAAAAAGCGTAAACACTACGAGAAACCAAGTGTTGCTCGGAAGAAAAAGTCCGAGGCCGCTCGCAAGAAAAAGAAATACTAAGGGGGCATTGACCTCGTGAGCTTGGTCGAACGGTTAGATGCTGATATGAAACAGGCGATGAAGGACAAGGATAAAGTTCGCTTGTCTACCATTCGCTTAGTTCGTACAGCTATCAAAAATGCGGAAATTGATCAACGGAAAACACTCACGGATGAGGATATTCTCGTGCTCTTAAACCGGGAATTGAAACAACGGCGTGATTCCCTCCAAGCTTTTCAAGACGCCGGTCGCTCCGATTTGGTTGATCAAGTGAAGCAAGAAATTACGGTAATTGAGGGCTATATGCCCGCCCAACTGAGTGAAGATGAGATTCGAGAGATAGTTCTGGCTTCCATTGCGGAGGTTGGTGCCGTTTCAAAAAAGGATATGGGAAAAGTGATGTCTGTTCTGATGCCGAAGCTGCAAGGGCGAGCGGATGGCAAACTGGTAAACCAATTGGTGCAGTCTCAACTTTCCTGATAAAAATGAAGCCATGTGCAATTTTGCACATGGCTTTTCTGGTGAAATTGCAAGAAGGAGTTTGATACCATGCTCACCCATCCCGTGATCATTCCGATTCTTCTTTCAATTGGCCTTATCGGGCTGGTGGTGGAAGTGCTAATCCCGGGGGTTATCCTGCCAGGTGTAATTGGAATTGCATCGTTTGCGGTGTTTTTTATCGGCCAGATCCTTGCGGGTTACTCCGGTTGGGAACCGATACTGCTGTTTTTATTGGGAATCGTCTTATTGGTGATTGAAATTTTTGTTACCTCCTTTGGCATCCTGTCGGTGGCCGGAATCGCCTCAATCGGAGGCAGTGTGGCATTCGCTGTGGCAGATGCCAAATACGGAGTACAGTCTTTTTTTCTGGCTCTTATACTGGCTGGCGTTGCCACCTGGATTACCGTTAAGCGGTTCAGGAACCGGGGGGTGTGGAATAAGTTGATTTTAAAGCAGCAGTTGACGAAGGAAGAAGGCTATTTGCCTACCAAAAGTTACGAGTTTCTGCTGCATAGGGAAGGAACGGCGCTTACACCCCTGCGCCCTGCCGGTAAGGTGGTTATCGATGGGGAACGGTTTGATGTGGTAACGGAAGGCGGTTTTGTTGAAAAAGGGGATTCGGTTGTCGTTATCCATGTTGAAGGGGTGCGAATTGTAGTTCGTCCTGCTTCCAGGCAGGAGGGCGCGGCCGCTCCGTCAGTTTGACGTTGTACCCTACCCCCAAAGGGGGGCAAGTCGCCTTGGCGCTAGGCGCCAGGTCTCGCTATGCACCCAAAGGGCACAAGTCACGCTTAGGCACCAAAGGTGCCAAGTCGTGCTATGAAAGGAGTTTTGGAAAAATGGATCAGGCGTTTATTGGGTTGTTGGTCATTATTGGTTTGGCCGTGATCGTTTTGGCCGTTCTGTTGACGTTTATTCCGGTTGCGTTGTGGATTTCCGCCTTGGCGGCCGGTGTTCGAATTTCCATTTTTACGTTGGTGGGGATGCGATTACGCCGAGTCATTCCGTCTCGTATTGTCGAACCGCTTATTAAAGCGACAAAGGCAGGCCTGAACATTACGACAAACCAGTTGGAAAGCCATTATCTGGCGGGCGGCAATGTGGATCGTGTAGTTAATGCGTTGATTGCAGCAGAACGGGCCAATATATCGCTTGGTTTTGAACGGGCGGCGGCGATCGATCTGGCGGGCCGCGACGTTCTGCAGGCGGTGCAAATGAGCGTAAATCCGAAAGTGATAGAAACTCCCATTGTCTCTGCGGTTGCAAAAGACGGTATCGAAGTGCGGGTGCGGGCAAGAGTGACGGTTCGCGCCAATATTGATCGGCTGGTCGGAGGCGCCGGGGAAGAAACGATCCTGGCTCGTGTCGGGGAAGGGGTAGTCAGCACCATCGGGTCTTCCGGCAATCATAAGGATGTGTTGGAAAATCCGGATTCGATTTCAAAGACGGTATTGGCCAAAGGGCTGGATGCGGGTACCGCTTTTGAAATTTTGTCGATTGACATTGCGGACGTCGATGTGGGGAAAAACATTGGCGCTCAGTTGCAGACCGATCAGGCGGAAGCAGATAAACGCATTGCCCAGGCAAAAGCAGAAGAACGGCGCGCTATGGCTGTAGCGCGTGAACAGGAAATGCGCGCTTATGTGGAAGAGATGAGGGCCAAAGTGGTAGAAGCGGAATCGGAAGTGCCAAAAGCGATGGCAGAGGCATTGCGACAAGGGAAATTAGGTGTCATGGATTATATGAACATGCAAAATATTATGGCGGACACAGATATGCGGGGCGCTATTTCCAAACTTGGGGATGACCCGGATAAACAAACGAAAAAGTAGGTGAGATCCTGAGCGTGATCGGACTTATAATTTTGGCGGCTGTGTTTGTATTGGCAAACATCGCAAAAAATGGGTTTCCCAGATTGCCGGATGGACGGGATAACACTCCGCTTGGTCCTGGTGGACACAGGAAATGGTCCCCCATGTCGCAAGGAGAAAATCGCAACCGATTGCCCGAACCGGATCGGACACCGGCTCAAACGAGACCGGTGCAGAGAGAAGTGGACCCTGTTCCACAACAGAGCCACGTCGTACAAATGAGGCAACCGAAACAGGAACCGCAACAGGAACCGAAACCGAAACAAATGGAACAGGGCGGCCCCCGCAATTTGAGTCATCCATTGCTAAAACGGGATGATTTGTTGCGCGCCGTGGTCCTATCCGAAATCCTGTCGCCTCCCCGGGCTCGCAATCGCTGGTCAACTGCCAGAAAAACAAACAGGTAATAGTTGGAAAACCTAGTGCATAAAATGGAACATGGCATATTTACAGTCGGGCGGTGAACCACCGTCCGATTTTTTGTGCCGTCGAACAGTATAACTTCGAAATATGCGTGTGTGTCACAGTTATTTGCACTATCGGAAGTGGCTTCGTACTACCCTTCCAATCCGGCGCATATGGTTCTAAAAGAAACGGTTTCCGACATATCGATGTGAAGCAATGGGAGGGTGCAACTGTGCGCGCATTTCAAAGAGTCAAAACATATGCCGCCAATCTTTTGGAAATGCCGAAAGACGTAATTTATGACGTCCCTCGCATCACCCTCTTCGGAGGCATGCAGATTTCGATTGAAAACCATACCGGGATTCTCGAGTTTAAGGATACAATGATCCGTTTATCACATTCGCAAGGGGAACTGCGTGTGACGGGAAGACGATTGACAATCAAGCATATTTTGCCAAGCGAGATTGTAATTGAAGGGGAAATTCGGGGCATTACGCTGGGGTAATGGGGGGAAACACATTGTTAAGCCGATTTCTGATCGATTTTTATGAAGGATATGTGGTGGTCAATGTGACCGGCAATCGATTGCCTTCGCTGGTGAACCTGGCCAACCAGGAAGGGTTGTGGATACGCGATATTGTGTACCGCGCCAATGGATCCATTCAGATGACGATTCTGCGCAGCGATATTCGTCGACTTATCCCGCTGCTTCGCCAAACGAACAGCAAAATTCATTTCGGAAAACGGACGGGCCTGCCCTTTTTATGGCAAAGAGCTTGGCGCCGCAAGATGTTTTTGGCTGGCGCCGTTCTGTTTTTGGGCTTACTGTATACTTTGACATCTCTAGTATGGTCAGTTGAAGTAGAGGGCACCAAAAAAATTTCCCCGGAAACGGTTTTGGCAGCAGCTGACTCGATCGGCATCCACCGCGGCACGTGGATTGCCAAACTGCCCGAAAAGGAAGTTTTGCGCGAGCAAATTATGGACAAAGTGCCAGAGTTGTCTTGGGTAGGCGTCAGCATTCAGGGGACGCACGTCCGAATTCGAGTGGTGGAGAAAATCCCAGCCGTCAAACCGCTCCCCAGCAACCCGCAGAATATTATTGCCATGAAAAAAGGCATTATTGAGCGGGTGTTGGTGCAAAAAGGAATCCCGACTGTTCAAAAAGGCCAACTGGTCAATCCAGGCGATCTCGTAATTTCTGGCAGTTTGGGTGACGGCAAAACGTCTGTCCACGCGCAGGGTGTGGTGGAAGCCCGCATCTGGTACACAACCCAGCTTACGATCCCCCTCAACCAGGTCCGAAAAAGATACACAGGTGAACAATACGCCAAAGAATATCTCGTATTCGGATCTTTGCCCGTTCAGGTTTGGGGATACCGAACCAATACATTCAGCACGTTCGAAGAACAGGCGGACGATCAGGAACTGCGAATCGGCTCCTATAAGCTGCCTGTTACTTGGCGCCATGTGAATGTGAAAGAGACAGCGGAGGACAGGATTACGCTTACAGCGGATGAAGCGAAAAAAGAGGCGCTTACCCGTTCTTCAGCCGATGTTGCGGCAAAAATTGGTGAAACAGGACGAATCGTTTCCCAAAAAGTTTTACATGAGAGAATCGAGCGTGGTAATCTATATATAAAAGTTTTAACTGAAGCAATTGAGGATATTGGAAAATCGCAGCCATTCTAACCGCATAATACAATTTAAGTATTGAAAAAACGAAGGAGCGAAACGTTTGGATACGGTTATCCGGAAAATTTCCCTGCAATCGAACCAGGAAGCAATTCAGATCTTTGGCCCGAACGACGTAAATCTGAAGCAATTGGAGAACCATTTTGCCTCCAAAATCGTAGCGAGGGGCAGTGAGATTTCCATCACCGGAACGGAAGAAGAGGTGGCGACGCTTGTCCATCTGTTTGATGTTCTGGCACAGCTTGTCAGAAAAGGAACGACGATTGGCGAAAGAGAAATTGTTTATGCAGTCGAAATGGCGAAACAGGGAGCTGCCGAAGAACTGATCGAACTGTTCACGGAGGATATTGCGGCTACAGCAAAAGGTAAACCGATTCGCGTCAAGACACTTGGACAGCGTTTCTACATCCAAGCGATCCGCAAACATGATATCGTTTTTGGAGTGGGCCCGGCTGGTACGGGAAAAACCTACCTGGCTGTTGTCATGGCGGTGAACGCATTGAAAAAAGGTCAGGTGCACAAAATCGTATTGACTCGACCAGCGGTTGAAGCAGGGGAAAATCTTGGCTTTCTGCCGGGCGATTTACAGGAAAAAGTGGATCCCTATCTGCGTCCTCTTTACGATGCATTGTACGATGTGCTGGGGACTGAAAACGTCCAGAAATCAATGGAACGCGGCATCATTGAGGTGGCGCCGTTGGCGTACATGCGGGGACGTACGCTGGAAGATTCGTTTGTGATTTTAGATGAAGCGCAGAATACAACACCGGAACAGATGAAAATGTTTCTGACCCGTCTCGGCTTTAATTCCAAAATGGTGATTACGGGAGATATCACACAAATTGATTTGCCCCGCGGCAAACTTTCCGGGCTGAATGAATCAATCCGAATTTTGCGTGATATCAAAGAGATCTCCTTTGTATTTCTGTCTGAACAGGATGTCGTACGACATCATTTGGTTCAGAAGATCATCGCCGCTTATGCGCAGGATAGTGAGAAAAACCAGGGCAGTTAAAGCGTTAAGTGGGAAAAGGAAATAAGGAGTCGAACTACATGGCATTGAAACTGGAGAAGAATATCCGGCAGATTACGTTGGCACCTGAGCTTAACAGCAGCAAGTCGGTACGTGCCCTAATTTACGCGATGCTTTTCCTGATTCTGTTTTTCTTATTTTACGCAAACGTTACGCCTACCCGTTACAACTACAAGGTAGGGGACATTGCCGTCGAAGATATCAAAGCGCCGACTGATGCGATTAATACAAAGGAAACGCAACGGCGCAAAGATGAAGCGGTCAAGCAAGTGCCTAAAATATATAAAATGGATACATCTGTTGAGGAAAAGGCTTTGTCGCAAGCAAGCGATCTCTTTCAGATGGCAGAGAAACTGATTGCGGACAACAGTCTTACCCGTGAGCAGAAAAGAGCGCAACTGCAGAAAATTCCAATTCCCGTCCGGGAAGAAATTTTGGATAAATTGATCACCATTACACCAAATCAATTATCGATTATTCGCAACACTACCAATCGCTTTTTGAGTTCATTCTTAGGCAAGGAGTTCTCGGAAGACTCGTTGGCCACCGCCAGAACCGGATTGGACAGTCAGTTGGTAAGTATTGATTTGGATACCGACTCGCGGGTAATCGTGCGGGATGTTGTGCTTGCGCTGTTGACTCCGAATATGGTGTATGATGAGAAAAGTACCAAAGAACTGCAGGAACAAGCCAAGCAAAAAGTACCTGATGTTCATATTCAAAAAGGCGAATTGGTTGTTCATAAAGGTGAAATGATCACGCCTGACAAATTAGCCGTTCTGTCCGACCTAAAACTCCTGGAACAGCAGCCTAACTATCGGATTTATATAGGTCTTGCTTCGTTGTTGTTGTTTTCTTTATTTATGCTAGAAGTATATTTGAGAGTTACAAACTCAAAACTTGCGACCAACAACAGTCTTCTTTTGCTGCTTGTTCTGGTCATTCTGTTGACCGCACTTGTCATGTTTATAGTCTCGCTGGTGGCGCCTTTAAACACACAATCAATGGGCTATTTGGCTCCGCTTGCCATGGGCACCATGCTGTTGACCATTTTGTTTGATACGTCGCTGGGGATTGTCGGGTCGATTATCTTTACCATGTTTACCGCCGTGTTGTTTGACTTCCGGTTTGAATATTTGTTTGTAGGTTTGGTTTCCTCAATGACGGGGGTTTTCGCGGTAACGCGCGTGAAACACCGGCTGGTGATTATGCGGGCGGCGTTTGTAATCGCCGCCGTAAATCTGTTGGCGATTTCCACTGTACAAGCGTTATCGTCAGCAAACTTTAGCTGGCATGCGCTTATACAGGCATTGCTGTTCGGTTTGCTTAACGGTTTGTTGTCAGCTATTTTGACGATCGGAGTGCTTCCCTTTTTGGAAAGTCTGTTTGGCATTTTAACGCCAATCAGCCTGCTTGAACTGTCAAATCCAAACCATCCGCTGCTTAAGAAACTGTTGATGGAAGCGCCCGGAACCTACCACCACAGTTTGATCGTCGGCAATTTGGCGGAAACGGCTGCTGAAATGGTCGGCGGAGACCCGTTATTATGCCGAGTCGGCGGGTACTTTCATGATGTGGGAAAATCGAAAAGGCCGATGTTTTTCATTGAAAATCAAAACGGACGGGAGAATCCTCACGACAAAGTGGCTCCCAGTCTGTCCCACCTGATTATTACGTCACATGTTCGGGACGGCGTAGAAATGCAGGAACAGTATCGTCTGCCAAAACCGATTCGCGACATCTGTGAACAGCATCACGGTACCACAGTTTTGTGGTATTTTTACAACAAAGCGCTTGAACTGGATAAAAACAGTTCTTTAAACGTTGACGATTTTCGTTATTCGGGACCAAAACCGCAAACAAAAGAAGCGGCCGTGATCATGCTGTGTGATTCGGTCGAAGCGGCGGTTCGGTCGATGAGCAAACCAACGCCGAATCGGATTGAAGCCGTCATTCGCAAAATCATAAAGGACCGCTTGAACGACGGACAGCTCGATGAATGCAGTTTGACTTTAAAAGATTTGGACAAGATTGCGGAAGCGCTGATGATTACATTAAACGGCATCTATCACGCGCGGATCGAATATCCGGAGCCGCCGAAACCGGCATGAAATCAGTCAGGAATGGGCCATAACAGTTTAAACGTTTGATGTTGAAGGGGGGCAAATAAATTGGCTTCAGAGCCAAGCACAAGAGTGACGGTAGAAGTGATCAATGAAGTGAATGCGAATTTTCCGTTTGATGCAGAAGCGCTTCTTGCTAACGCGGTTATCGCAGCCGCCGAGTATGAATCGATTGTTTCAGGCGAAGTGGTGGTGTCTTTGGTCGATGATGAAAGGATCCGGGAACTCAACCGGGTTTATCGGCAAAAAGACACATCGACGGATGTATTATCCTTTGCGATTCAAGAATCCCTGGACACAGAGCCGGATATTTTCTTTCCGGAGGAAGAAGCGGTCGATGCCCCGCTTGGCGACATTGTGATTTCGGTGGACACGGCCGCCAGACAGGCGGAAGAATATCAGCATAGTCTGCAGCGTGAATTGGCGTTTTTAGCGGTGCACGGGTTTCTGCATCTGATCGGTTACGATCATATGACAGCAGAGCAGGAGAAAGAGATGTTTGGCAGACAAGAAGCGATTTTAACGGGCATCGGGTTGAAAAGGGTGGTTGAATGAACTGGCTGTCCGGCTTTCTCAAAAGTCTCTCCTACGCGCAAGAAGGAATTGTTTATACGCTGGCGACGCAAAGGAATATGCAGATTCATTTTGCGATCGCCTTTCTGGTAATGATCTTCTGCCTGGTGTTAAACGTATCCAGGTTGGAGATCATTCTCGTGTTTTTTGCCATTGTCCTGGTGATAGGGGCAGAATTGGTCAATACGGCAATTGAATCTGTCGTTGATCAGGTATCCGGGGAGTACCACCCGCTTGCCAAAATCGCAAAAGATACGGCGGCCGCTGCCGTATTGTTGACCGCGCTGCATGCGATTATTATTGGCCTGTTGGTGTTCCATGACAAAATTTGGCCGCTGCGGATTCGCTCTATGTCCGCTTTCGGGATCGAGTGGTATCTTGTGGCGCTGGGGCCGGTTGTGCTGCTATATTTTATCTTACAAACGATCATCCGGCGAAAAAGAGGATCCGCGCCCAACCGGGCAATCGAGAAAAGAGGGGTGGCGCCTGATGCGCGAAAATGAACCGATTGAAAGCTCCGAAACGGCCAACAGGGTATTGGAGGCAGCCAAACAAGCCCGCAACCTTGCGTATGTCCCTTATTCCAATTTCGCCGTAGGAGCTGCGCTTTTAACGGATGACGGCGAGCTTGTAAGCGGCTGCAACATTGAAAACGCTTCCTACGGGTTAACCAACTGTGCGGAAAGGACCGCTGTTTTTAAATGGGCATCAGAACAAAAAAGGCCGATTCGGATGGTGGCGGTTGTTGCCGACGTGCCGCGCCCGGTTTCTCCCTGTGGGGCCTGTCGACAAGTATTGGCCGAATTTTGCCAACCTGAGACTCCTGTAATTCTAGCCAATCTCAATGGGCAAATTAAACAGACAACGGTAGGGGAACTGCTGCCTTTCTCATTTTCGAAGGAGGATCTGCATGGCGAACAGTCATTTTAAATCGGGATTTGTCGCCCTTGTCGGACGTCCAAACGTTGGCAAATCCACATTGTTAAATGCAATTCTCGGGCAGAAAGTGGCCATCATGTCAGACAAGCCGCAAACCACACGGAATCGAATTCAAGGGGTCTACACCGTGCCGGAAGGGCAGGCCGTATTTCTTGATACGCCAGGTATACATAAACCGCATCACAAATTGGGTGACTATATGGTTCGGACCGCCACCAACACATTAAAAGAAGTGGATCTCATCTGCATGTTGGTAGATGCGTCAGAAAAACCGGGACCAGGAGATCAATTTGTCGTCGAACAGATCCAAAAAGTGAACACTCCCGCATTTTTGATCATAAATAAAATTGATACGATTTCGCAGGAAAAGTTACTGGAATCTATAGATGCATACAAAAATATGGGCGCTTTCCAGGAAATCATCCCGATATCCGCGTTGAAAAGAGAGAATCTGGACCGTTTCCGGAAATTGATTTTTGACTATCTGGAGGAAGGTCCCAAGTATTATCCGGATGATCAGATTACAGATCACCCGGAGCGGTTTGTTGTGGCAGAACTGATTCGGGAAAAGGTGCTTCATTTGACAAGGGAAGAAATCCCGCATTCGGTGGCGGTGGAAGTGGAACAGATGCAGTATCGGGAAGATAAGGATTTGCTTTCCATTAACGCTGTGATTTACACGGAGCGTTCATCGCAAAAAGCGATCCTGATCGGTAAGAGCGGTTCGATGCTGAAAGAAATCGGCAAACGGGCGCGTATTGATATTGAAAATTTATTGGGTTCCAAAACCTATTTGGAATTATGGATAAAAGTGAAGGAAGATTGGCGAAATCGTGATACCATGTTAAGAAATTTCGGGTTTACCGATCAGGAGTAGGATTTTTAGGATGGTAACTTTTCCATGGTATAGAGGGCGTTCAATCGACAGAATCTAACCTTACAACGGACACTCTGGTCCTAGAAAGGATGAGCAGCATGCGAGATTTTTCATGGCGCTACTTTTGTGCGACCGGTGAGATCGACGCTTATCTCTTGTACAAGGAGCATGAGGCTGTCACGGCGGGATACCAGGAAATCTCAGCCGCGCAAAGTGAGGAAGAAGAAGTGATGGAAGAACAGTAACAGGATTTTTAAAGGTAAATCCCGAATACAACTTCCGAGATGCCATCTTTTGAGAAAAGGGGAACCATTCCTTTGAACAAAACGGAAGCGATTGTACTTCGGGCGATCGATTACGGGGAAACCAACAAAATTGTTACGCTGCTGACAAATAAATACGGCAAACTGGCAGTTCTTGCCAAAGGGGCCAACAAACCACAGTCTCGCCTGGTCTCTGTCACACAGCCTTTTGTTCGCGGCCACTGGCTTCTGTTTGGCGGGAACTCCGGTATGCCGTCCGTTTCGCAGGCGGAACTCCTCGAATCGTTCCGAACTATTCGCGAAGATTTATCACTCTCTACGTTTGCGTCTTGTATGGCGGAATTAACCGATCGGGTATTGGAAGATCGACAGCCATACGGCGCTGTATTTTCACTTTTGTTACATATGCTGCGCTATCTGGAAGAGGGCAAAGATCCGGAAGTGCTGCTGCGTATTTTTGAAGTGAAAATGTTTTATGCGGCAGGCATTCAGCCAAACCTCACGGTATGTGCTCATTGTGGCCGCCGGATTGAGGAGGCGGTCCGGTTTTCCATTCGGCTGTCGGGACCGCTTTGTTACAACTGCCACGATTCCGACCCGCAGGCGATGGAACTGAAACCGGTTGTGTACAAACTGATTCGTCTGTTTCAGTCTGTTGATATTACGCGCTTGGGTTCGCTGCAAGTCGGCAGCGAGGCGAAGCAGCAGCTGCGCAAACTGAATCGGCATTATCTGGAAGAGCAGGGCGGTGTTTTCTTAAAAACCTACCATTTCCTCGACCAAATTGAAAAACTTGGATTGTAATAGGGTTTCTTGGCTCAGACGAAAGATGTCTGGGTTTTTTGTTTATTATCAGCAGTTGACAAGCGTCTATCTGTTTTCCTAACATTGTAGGGTAGGATAACATTGTAGGGTAGGATAACATTGTAGGGTAGGATAACATTGTAGGGTAGG
Organism: Effusibacillus dendaii; assembly: GCF_015097055.1. NCBI lineage: Bacteria > Bacillati > Bacillota > Bacilli > Caryophanales > Alicyclobacillaceae > Effusibacillus > Effusibacillus dendaii. The sequence continues at coordinate 1,155,776 of NZ_AP023366.1, read as the reverse complement.
ATAACATGGGAGGATAGGATACCATTAACGGGATAGAGTCGGTAAGCTATTATACACGTTCATCCATACGATAGAAGAGTCGGGATAGGAGAGAGAAAAAATGGTTTCAGCTACAACCCACCCGCAGCAAACAGGATGGCGGGTTTGGTGGCACCTGTTTCGCCCGCATACATTAACCGCCGCTGTAATTCCGGTATTGGTCGGCACGGCGTATGCTTGGAAGATCGGGTCTGTGAATGTGTTGCTTTTTTTGGCAATGTTTGTGGCCTCTCTTTTGATTCAAGCGGCAACGAACACATTTAACGAATACTTCGATTTTAAGCGCGGTTTGGATAAACCTGAAAAAGTGGGCATTGGCGGCGCGATTGTGCGGCATGGCATACCGGAAAATACGGTTCTGCGTGCGGCCTATCTGCTGTTTGCTCTGGCTCTCTTGCTCGGGGTTTATATCTGCTGGCAAAGCAGTTGGTGGGTGGCGCTGGCTGGAGTTGTCAGCATGCTGGTGGCCTATTTTTACACGGGAGGTCCCTATCCGCTTGCCTACACGCCGTTTGGAGAACTGGCGTCAGGTGTGTTTATGGGGCCTGTGATCGTTGGTATTGCATTCTTTATCCAGACCGGCCAACTCACGCCAGACATCGTATGGATATCGATTCCTGTTATGATACTGGTAGCCGCTATTTTGACCGGCAACAATATTCGCGACATTGAAGAAGACATTGCGGGCGGTCGGAGAACGTTGGCGATTTTGCTTGGCAAAACAGGGGCTGTCAAGTTTCTCGCCGGTATGTTTACTATCGCCTATTTGTGGACTGTCGGAATGATCTGGTTTGGACTCGGTAACAGCTGGTTGCTATTGACGTTGTTGAGTGTTCCGAAAGCGATGCAAGCGATTCAATTGTTTCAGCGGGGTGTCACACAACCCCAAATGATGCCCGCCATGAAGGCCACATCAGTGCTTCACACGCAGTTTGGCATCCTGTTTGCCATCGGGATTTTGTTGAGTTAGACATCAGCAACTTGTAGAACGTCTGGAAAATGTGTATAGTTATAACAGTCGAATATACAGGCTGTGAAAGACAGGAGTAGTGGACGATTGCCAATACAGCGAGCCGGGGACAGTGCAAGCCCGGTTTGGACGGTTCATGAACGGCGGTCTGGAGTCTGTTTTTGAATGAAGGTGGGCGTTTATAACGCCAATCGGGGTGGAACCGCGGGAACTGACTCTCGTCCCTGGCATCAGATGATGCGGGCCGGGAGTTTTTTATTTTTCAAAAAAGGAGTCGTCTTTCATGAGTCAAACCAATCAATCACGAGTGACAATGGATCAGATTACAGCATTGGCCAAGCACCGCGGATTTGTGTTTCCCGGTTCGGAAATATACGGGGGACTGGCAAATACGTGGGATTATGGACCGCTTGGAGTCGAGCTGAAGAACAACGTAAAAAAAGCGTGGTGGAAAAAATTTGTACAAGAGTCTCCTTATAATGTGGGACTTGACGCCGCCATTCTGATGAATCCGCAGACCTGGGTAGCATCTGGACACGTCGGCAATTTTAATGACCCGATGATTGACTGCAAAAATTGTAAAGCGCGTCACCGCGCCGATAAATTAATCGAAGGGGCGCTCGCCGACAAAGGAATTGAAATGGTGGTGGACGGTCTTTCGTTTGATCAGATGGCGGAACTGATCCGTGAGCATAACATCGCCTGCCCGGACTGCGGGTCAAAGGAGTTTACCGAAATACGGCAGTTCAACCTGATGTTCAAGACATTTCAGGGTGTGACCGAGTCGTCTGCCAACCAGATCTATCTGCGGCCCGAGACGGCACAGGGGATTTTTGTCAATTTCAAAAATGTGCAGCGTACCATGCGGAAAAAGCTGCCGTTTGGCATCGCGCAAATTGGCAAAAGCTTTCGGAATGAAATCACACCGGGCAATTTCACGTTCCGTACACGCGAATTTGAACAGATGGAACTCGAGTTTTTCTGTAAGCCGGGCGAAGATCTGAAATGGTTCGAATATTGGCGTGAATACTGTTACAAGTGGCTGCTGGGGCTAGGTATGGATGAGCGCAACATCCGTCTGCGCGACCATTCGGAAGATGAGTTGTCTCACTACAGCAATGCAACCACCGACATCGAATACCGCTTCCCGTTCGGTTGGGGCGAATTGTGGGGAGTTGCGGACCGGACCGATTTTGATTTGAAAAGCCATATGCAGCATTCAGGGGAAGACTTTCAATACCTGGATCCGGAGACGAACGAACGGTATATTCCTTACTGCATTGAGCCGTCATTGGGAGCGGACCGCGTAACGCTGGCATTCCTGATCGACGCCTATGACGAAGAAGTAGTAGGGGAAGGGGATACACGGACGGTTCTCCGTTTTCACCCGGCGCTGGCGCCGATTAAAGCCGCCATTCTGCCGTTGTCGAAGAAACTGTCAGATGATGCAGTAAAAATTTACGAAGTGCTGTCGAGCGATTTTGCCTGCGATTTCGATGAGACCGGCTCGATCGGCAAACGATACCGCCGTCAGGACGAAATCGGCACGCCGTACTGCATCACGTATGATTTCGATTCGCAAACGGACGGACAAGTAACGGTCCGCGAGCGGGATTCGATGGAACAGGTGCGGATGCCGATTGGCGAATTGAAGGAGTACTTGCTGGAGAAAATCCGGTTTTGACACACATACGAAACCCGTTGCCTCGCGTTATAGAGCCAACGGGTTTTACACTTGCAGAGAAATGTTAAAATCGAATGTGAAAATATTCGAAAAAGGCTCGTCTGCTATATTCCTCTTTGGAAAAGTCAGATGTATAATAATCTTACTATTCAGTATTATTTGACATATCTGTTTTTCTTGCATCCAAACCGTATGTTTCTATCTTTTATTTCTGGAGGTGTGTGATTATGCCAAACCCTATCGAGTTGGTCATCCAGAACGAAAAGGAGTATCGCAGTCAGGTAAGAAAAGCAGCAATTGCAAGTACGGTGGGCACCGCCATTGAATGGTACGACTTTTTTCTTTACGGAACGATGGCAGCACTTATTTTTCCAAAACTTTTCTTCCCTAAATCGGATCCTTATGTGGGTGTTTTAGAAGCGTTTACCACCTTCTTCCTCGGATTTGCCGCCCGCCCTATTGGAGCGGCTATATTTGGACATTTCGGAGACCGCATCGGGCGCAAAGCCACATTGATTATTACATTACTGTTAATGGGAATCAGCAGTACAGTGATCGGGTTGATGCCGACTCATGACAGTATCGGTGTTTGGGCCCCCGTTCTTTTGACCGTTTTGCGCGTTTGTCAAGGATTGGGTGTCGGCGGTGAATGGGGCGGTTCAGTGTTGATGTCGATGGAATGGGGCTCGCAGAAACGGCGGGGATTGATGGCGAGTTGGCCACAAATGGGCGTTCCGTTGGGGCTGTTGCTTTCTTCCCTGATGGTTACCATTTTTATTCACTTGAGCGGCAGCCAGTTTAATGTTTGGGGATGGCGGATTCCCTTCATCCTGAGTATTGTGCTGGTCATTATCGGTCTGTTTATTCGTCTGAGCGTATTGGAAACCCCGTTTTTTGCAAACGCTTTAAAAGAAAAGCGTATAGCCCGTCAGCCGGTTTTGGAAGTTTTCAAACAGAATCCGAAAGAAATCATTTTGTCCGCTTTTGTCCGTCTGTCGGAGCAAGCGCCGTTTTACATTTTCATTACGTTTGTGATCAGCTATGGCACGGGGACTTTGCATATGGACCGTGGTTTTTTGGTGAATGCCACTACGGTGGGGGCACTCCTGTCTCTGTTCAGCGTTCCGCTTTTTGGACACCTGTCTGACCGGATTGGACGCAAAAAAATGTATATCTGGGGTTCGGTATTGACGCTGCTGTTCGCGTTTCCTTATTTCGGCATGTTAAACTCCGGGTCCCCGATTCTGGTGTTCTTGGCGATCGTGATTTCGCTCATCCCGCATGACATGCAGTATGGACCGCAGGCCGCTTTAATCGCGGAGAATTTCCCAACCCACCTGCGGTACAGCGGCGCTTCTATCGGATATCAACTGGCGTCAATCATTGCAGGCGGGCCGGCGCCTTTAATTGCTGCCTACCTGCTGCACACTTTCGGATCATCGACAGCAATCAGCTGGTACATGATCGCGACGTCCGTCATTTCGTTGATCGCGGTCAGCATGCTAAAAGACCGTACCCGAACAGATATTGTCAAAGAGTTTAACGAGAATCATTTTGGCATATAAAGCGATTTCACTTGAATTTTAAAGGCGCGCACTCCGGCGTGTCGATTGTTTTCAATCGGCACGCCGTTTTTCGGGCTATGATTTTTTTTATTTTAGGGCTGGCGAAAACTCATTTGATGATTTAGTATATCTTATATAAGGTTACATAGGTGATTAGCATGACACATTACAAGAATTGATGAACAAGGTGGTGTTCGGCCATCGAACTCACAACCAGACAGCAGCAGATTTTGGAAATCGTTCGGAAGGAAGGGCCCATTACCGGAGAACAGATTGCCGACCGATTGCATTTAACAAGGGCTACCTTGCGGCCGGATATGGCCATTTTGACAATGGCCGGATTTTTGGAAGCGCGCCCTCGCGTCGGCTATTTTTACGCCGGTAAAAAGAACGACGAGATTTTCGGCGAACAGCTTCGCAAAATGCATGTAAAGGATTATAAAGCGGTTCCTGCCGTAATTGCCGAGACGGCTACTGTCTATGATGCGATTGTCACCATGTTTGTGGAAGACTGCGGCACACTGTCAGTGGTCAAAGAGCATGGCATTTTGTCCGGGGTGATTTCGCGCAAAGATTTGTTAAAGGTGGCGATTGGAAAGCAGGAGCTGGACACCGTTCCAGTGTCTCTTGTAATGACCCGGATGCCGAATATTGTAACAGTAACGGGAGAAGAAACGGTCTATGAGGCGGCTCGCAAATTGGTGGAAAATGCGATTGATTCGCTGCCTGTCGTAAAGGTAATCGATGCGCTCACCAAGAAATTTGAGGTGGTCGGCCGATTTACCAAAACAACCGTAACAAAAATCCTTGTCGAACTGGGAAGCAACCGGGATATTTAGGAGGGCAATAAATTGAGTGAACAGTTACCGATCGTTTATGTGGTTTCCGACTCAGTTGGTGAAACGGCCGAATTTGTGGTCAGGGCGGCAGCCAGCCAGTTTGATGGCGGCAAGGTAGAGGTGAGGCGGATTTCCTACGTTGATGACCCGGAACCGATTCGAGAAGTGATTCAGGCTGCTAAGGAAGCCAACGGATTTATCGCGTTTACACTCGTGCAGCCGCATCTCCGGGAGTTCATTATTCAGGAAGCGGGCAACCGGAACGTGTATCTGGTAGACATTATGGGCCCGATGCTGGAAGCGTTCCAAAACGTTCTGCAAATGGAGCCGAAGCGGCGCCCGGGTCTTTTGCATCAACTGGATGACCAATATTTCCGGCGGGTGGAAGCGATCGAGTTTGCCGTAAAATACGATGACGGAAAAGATCCGCGTGGTCTGCTGAGGGCCGATCTTGTGCTGTTGGGAGTATCCCGTACGTCGAAAACGCCGCTCTCCATGTATCTCGCTCACAAGCGGCTGAAATGTGCCAACGTTCCGCTGGTGCCGGAAGTGGAGCCGCCGGAAGAATTGTTCCAGATTTCACCCAAAAAAATTATTGGATTGACCATCTCCCCGACGGAGTTGAATTTGATCCGGCAGGAGCGGCTAAAATCGCTGGGTCTCAAAGCGCAGGCCAACTACGCCAACCTGGACCGGATTTTGCAAGAGTTGGAATACGCCGAAAAGTTGATGCGAAGAATCGGTTGTCCGGTGATCAACGTGTCAAACAAAGCGGTGGAAGAAACAGCGAGCATTGTACTTGATATTTTAAAAAGAGGGGGCACACGCCAGTCATGACGAAAAAATTTGTCTATTTATTTGAGGAAGGCAGCGCCGATATGAAGGAAATTCTGGGCGGTAAGGGGGCCAATCTGGCTGAAATGACAAGAGCCGGACTGCCGGTGCCGCCAGGATTCACGATCTCGACGGAAGCATGTACCGCGTTTTATGAAGCGGGTCAGACCGTATCTGCTGATATTCAGCAGCAAATTGACGCTGCGCTTGCAGAGTTGGAACAAAAAGTCGGCAAAAAACTGGGCGATCCGTCCAATCCTCTGCTTGTGTCTGTAAGATCCGGGTCCGTATTCTCGATGCCCGGTATGATGGATACGATTCTCAATCTGGGACTGAACGACGAGACGGTCAAAGGCTTGGCCGAATTGAGCGCCAATCCGCGTTTCGCATATGACTGCTACCGCCGCTTTATTCAGATGTTCAGCGATGTGGTGATGGGGGTCGATCATTATCATTTTGAACATATATTGGATTCGGTAAAAGAAGCGAGAGGAGTCAAGCATGATCCGGAACTGACGGCCGAAGACTGGCAGCAGGTGATTGCCCAGTATAAAGAGTTGGTGCGCAAAGAAACAAAACAGGATTTCCCGCAGGACCCGATCGAACAATTGAAACGTTCGATTTATGCGGTGTTTCTGTCCTGGAACAACCAACGGGCAATTGTTTACCGCCGCATTAACAAAATTCCCGATCATTTGGGGACGGCCGTCAATGTGCAAATGATGGCGTTCGGCAATCTGGGTGAAGATTCCGGTACAGGCGTGGCTTTTACGCGCAATCCTTCGACCGGCGAGAAGCAACTGTACGGAGAATTCCTGATCAACGCACAGGGCGAGGATGTTGTCGCCGGTATCCGTACGCCGCAGCCAATCTCTGCCCTGCAGACTGTTATGCCTGAAATTTTTGATCAGTTTAAAGACATCTCCACCCGTCTGGAAACGCATTATAAAGATATGCAGGACATCGAATTTACCGTTGAACGCGGCAAATTGTACATGCTGCAAACCCGAAACGGAAAACGTACCGCCCAAGCGGCTGTTAAAATAGCTGTTGATCTAGTGCGCGAAAATCTCATCTCGAAAGAAGAAGCGATACTCCGTGTGGACCCGGACAGCCTTGACCAGTTGCTGCACCGCCGCATTGATCCAAACGCCAAAATAGAACTGATTGCAAAAGGTCTGCCGGCCTCGCCGGGAGCGGCAACCGGGCAAGTGGTATTTGACGCCGATACGGCAGATAAGCTGGCGGGCGAAGGTAAGAAAGTGATTCTGGTTCGACCGGAAACTACACCGGAAGATATTCACGGTATGGTGGCGTCACAAGGGATTGTCACATCGAGAGGCGGCATGACGTCACACGCGGCGGTGGTCGCGCGCGGTATGGGCAAATCCTGTATTTGCGGCTGCGAATCTCTGCGGATCGACCTGCGGGCCAAACAGTTTTCGACTGGCGATTACCTGGTGAAAGAGGGAGACTGGATTTCCATTGACGGCGGAACGGGACGTGTCATGTTGGGGCAAGTGCCGCTGATTGATCCGGAACTGTCTGATGAATTTAAACAATTGCTGGAATGGGCGGACGACATCCGTAAAATCGATGTTCGCGCCAATGCGGACAATCCGGAAGATGCGGCAAAAGCCCGTGAGTTCGGCGCGCAGGGAATTGGTCTTTGCCGTACGGAACACATGTTTATGGCAGTGGATCGGGTGCCTATCGTGCAGGAAATGATTCTGGCGGAAACGGATGAAGAACGTCAACAGGCGCTGGATAAACTTTTGCCAATGCAGCAAGGCGATTTTGAGGGGATTTTGAAAGCGATGGAAGGGCTGCCGGTGACCATCCGGCTGCTTGACCCGCCGCTGCATGAGTTCCTGCCAAATTTGGAAGATCTGTTGGTCGAGATTACGAAACTGCGTATGCAGCCAGACTCTGATCCTGAGTTGCTGCCTGAAAAAGAAAATCTGCTGCGTAAAGTCCGTGCCCTGCACGAATTCAATCCGATGTTGGGCCATCGCGGCTGCCGGTTGGGCATGACATTTCCCGAGATCTATGCGATGCAGGTGATCGCCATATTCCGGGCGACTGCCAAATTGCAGCAACAGGGGGTTGATGTTCGGCCGGAATTGATGATTCCGCTCGTCGGCCATGTCAATGAATTGCGGATCATGCGTGAGTTGGTGGTGGAAAAAGCCGATCAGGTGATGGCGGAAACCGGTCTCCGATTTGATTACACGATTGGCACCATGATTGAGATTCCGCGGGCTGCCTTGACGGCAGATGAAATTGCGCAAGAAGCGGATTTCTTCTCTTTTGGTACGAACGACCTGACGCAAACCACATTCGGTTTCTCTCGCGACGATGCGGAGGGCAAGTTCCTGCATCAATATGTTAACCATAAAGTGCTGCCTGATAATCCGTTTGCTGTACTGGATCAAAACGGGGTTGGCAAACTGATTTCGATGGCGGAAAAACTGGGACGGGCTGTCAAACCGGAGCTGAAGCTCGGCATTTGCGGGGAACATGGCGGCGAGAAAAGTTCCATCGAGTTTTGCTATAAAACGGGATTAAATTATGTATCCTGCTCACCGTTCCGCGTCCCCATCGCGCGTTTGGCGGCTGCTCAAGCGACGATTAAACATGCAAAATAAATGTTTGTGCATAACAACTTAGATTCACCCCCGATATAAAGGGGGGCAGGCCCTGTCAGTGGAAAAAGCTGATGGGGCCTGATTTTTCCTGGATTATGAACTTTGTGTGTCAGGTTTTAATTTATTATAAAACAAGAAGGATTTTTTATAAAATAAAGCGTAAATTATAGTAAGGAAATTTGAGTCGGCGTATTCGGAATATTTAGGAACAATTGGGTCTATACTAGGATAGCTTAGTATTGGCTTGAGGAGTCCGCACGGGTGTCGATTGATGTAAAGAAATCGTAAAAAGCCAGAAGGAAAATGTCGATGCCTGTAGAATATTAACTTCACCGGATCAAATTTTACAAAAGGCTGATCATCACAACACAGAAGGAGATACCTTCGGATTGGCGAATATCAGAATGTAATCCGTGGCTACCCAACTGTAGTAATAGGAAAGGTGATGGCGGATGGGGCGGATTCCGGACGACGTCATTGAACGAATACGTCATCATTTTGATATCGTGGATGTAGTGTCCGAATATGTGGAGCTTAAACGATCGGGGCGTTCTTTTGTTGGACTTTGTCCGTTTCATTCAGAAAAAACCCCGTCGTTTTCTGTGTCTCAGCCCAAACAATTGTACCACTGTTTCGGGTGCGGAGCGGGTGGCAATGTCATTTCGTTTATTATGCACATCGAAAATCTGTCTTTTTTGGAATCGGTGGAACACTTGGCAAAACGTGCAGGAATTGCGCTGCCGAAGCAAGACGATGCGGAGGATGATTCCCCGGCGGCAAGGCGTCGCAAAGAACTGTTCCAATGCCATGACCTTGCTTCTAAGTATTATCATCATATTCTGGTGAATACGGAAGCGGGCGTACCGGCTCTGAAATATCTGCGTGAGCGTGGTTTGACGCTAACGACGATCGAGGAGTTTCAGCTAGGTTATGCGCCTAACCGTTGGGATGTTTTGACCAACTTTTTGAAACGGCGCGGTTTCCAAGAGAAGTTTCTTGAACAGGCTGGGCTGCTTTCGGAAAACGGCAAACAACCCGGTAGATATTATGACCGATTCAGAGGACGCGTGATGTTTCCCATTCATGACGGGCAGGGGCGAGTCATCGGATTTGGGGGTCGGATTTTAGGGAAGGGTGAACCTAAATACCTGAATTCCCCAGAGACGGAACTGTTCCAAAAAGGAAGGCAACTGTTCAATTTGAACCGTGCTCGGCAACACATCCGGCAGAGCGGAAAAGCGATACTGTTGGAAGGTTACATGGATGTGATAACGGCTCATCAATTTGGCATTACAAACGCGGTGGCCGCGCTTGGGACTGCTTTAACACAGGATCAAGCGAAAATTTTGAAACGAAACGCTGATGAAATTTTGATGATGTATGATGGCGATCCGGCAGGGCAAAAAGCTGCATTTCGCAATTCGGAAGTCATTTTGGAAGTGGACGGCAATCCGCGTGTAGCCGTGCTTCCCGATGGGTTGGATCCCGATTTGTTCCTTCATCAATATGGTGCGGATGCGTTTAGGCGCATTGCAGAAGAAGGGTCAATGTCAATCACAGCCTTCAAGCTGCAAGTGTTGCGCAACAGCAGCCAATTGTCATCCCATGAAGGGCTTGTTCACTTTCTGTCGCAGGCGGTGCAACTTATCGGCGAAGTAAAAAGCCCGATTGAGCGAGAGACGTATTTGCGGGATTTGGCAGGCGAGTTTAACGTGTCTCTCGAAAGTTTGGAAAAGGAGATGAAAATGGTCTCGTCTTTTCCAAAATCGGTGGATAAACCTGCCAGTCAGTGGAATACTAATATACAAAATGGCGATCGCATTTCTAAAAAAACGCATAGCCTGCTTCCCGCCTACATTCAGGCGGAACGAAAACTTCTTACCCATATGTTAATCGATCCGGGGGTAGCAAGACAAGTCAAAGAAACGATTGTTGACGAATTTTCCGTTGAAGAACACGCCGCATTGGCTGTTTTCCTCTATTCGTACTACGAGGATCACCCGAATGCAAACCCTGCCCAGTTCATCTCGACACTCAGCGATCAAAATCTGATCCGTTTGGCGTCAGAACTTGCGGTCGAAGCGGACTCGATCGATGAGCGGCCCGGTTTGATTGAAGACTACATCGTTCGAATACAGAATTACGATCTTGAAAAAAGGTTGCAGTTGATTCCAAAAGAGATGGAAGAGGCCGCGAAGAACGGGGATTTCGAGATGCTTCGGACTTTGATGCAGGAACAAATTGAGTTGCGAAAAAAATTAGATAGACACTCCGTGGGGAAGGAGGGGTAGGGATGGTGAAGAAATCAGTGAAAAGCACAGAAACTGCAACAGAAATTACGATTGACCAAGTAAAGGAACAACTGCTGGAAGCAGGAAAAAAACGCGGATATTTGACATACAAAGAGATTATGGACAAACTCTCTGCGTTTGAACAGGACTCTGATCAGATTGACGAATTTTTTGAACTGCTGACCGAACGTGGGGTGGAAGTCAGCAACGAATCGGACGATGAGGAAGAGGATGAGGAACTCCTTCTGGAAGAGGATTCGTCAGAAGATGCGGTGGTTGCCGGTGAAGAAGAGTTTGATTTGGGGGATTTGACTGTCCCGCCGGGAATCAAAATCAACGATCCGGTCCGGATGTATTTGAAAGAGATTGGCCGGGTTCCCCTGTTGTCGGCAGACGCCGAAATCGAATTGGCCAAGCGGATTGAAGATGGCGACGAAGAGGCAAAACGCCGATTGGCAGAAGCAAACCTTCGGCTGGTTGTGAGCATCGCGAAACGGTACGTCGGTCGCGGCATGCTGTTTCTTGATCTGATTCAGGAAGGAAATATGGGACTCATTAAAGCTGTCGAAAAATTTGACTACCGTAAGGGTTACAAGTTCAGCACCTATGCAACATGGTGGATTCGACAAGCGATCACTCGCGCGATTGCGGACCAGGCTCGGACCATACGTATTCCTGTCCACATGGTCGAGACGATTAACAAACTGATTCGTATTTCCCGGCAACTGCTGCAAGAGTTGGGACGCGAACCAACCCCGGAAGAAATTGCTGTCGAGATGGAAATGAGCCCCGAAAAAGTTCGTGAAATCATGAAGATCGCGCAAGAACCGGTTTCTCTGGAAACGCCGATTGGGGAAGAAGATGATTCCCATTTGGGCGATTTCATTGAGGACCATGATGCATTGGCGCCAGCCGATGCGGCTGCTTACGAGCTTTTGAAAGAGCAGCTTGAGGACGTTTTGGATACCCTTACGGAACGGGAAGAAAACGTGCTTCGACTTCGTTTTGGACTTGACGACGGACGTACACGCACCTTGGAAGAAGTGGGCAAAGTGTTCGGTGTGACGCGTGAACGGATTCGTCAAATTGAAGCAAAAGCGTTGCGTAAGCTGCGTCATCCAAGCCGAAGTAAACGTCTGAAAGATTTCCTTGAATAAGAGCAGTCCCGACTATTCAAATAAGTGGTTTGGAAGCATCCGTGAGAAACGGGTGCTTTTTTTTTTACTGCTTGTATGAAACCGCTTACTTTTCTTTTTAGACGCGCTCTCTTGTGTAGTTATTTTACCGCGATCGATCTCCCCTTGCAAATAGCTTTTTCTGATTTCGCGAATTTTTTCGTAATTTTCGAAAGTATGTCTCGACAGCTTCCCGCCACTGTTCATATACTAATGAGTAAGAAAGTCGTTTTTTGTTTTTTTACAAACTGAGCGAGCGTTCGGTCGGTCGGGAGGGGATTGTAATGGATTTTGATCTGACAAAAGAACAAAAAATGTTGCGTGACATGGTGAAGGATTTTACGGATCGGGAGATCGCCCCAAAAGCGGCCGAAGTTGACCGTACAGCGCGGTTCCCATTAGAAACGTTTCAGAAAATGGGGGAACTGGGATTCCTGGGCATCCCTTTTTCGGAAGAGTACGGGGGAATCGGCGGAGATACGGTTTCCTATGCGTTGGCTGTTGAGGAAGTGGGGCGAGCTTGCGGAAGCACGGGATTGAGTTATGCCGCCGCCGTATCGCTTGGGGCCGCTCCCATTTATTATTTTGGCACAGAGGAGCAGAAGAAACGGTTTCTTGTTCCGTTGGCGACAGGCCAGGCGTTGGGTGCTTTTGGTCTAACGGAACCTAGTGCCGGGTCGGATGCGGGAAGCACCCAAACAAAAGCAACTCTGGTTGGCGGCGAATACGTAATCAACGGATCGAAATGTTTCATCACCAACGCCAGTTTTGCAAAAACGGTGATTGTCACAGCGGTGACAGGCAAAGCGGCAAACGGGAAGAACATCATATCGGCGATTATCGTTCCCACCGATACGCCAGGGTTTCAGGTGAGCAAAGAGTATGAAAAATTGGGTCTGCGCGGTTCCAATACAGCGGAACTGATTCTGGAGGATGTACGTGTTCCGGCGGAAAATCTGCTGGGAGATGCGCAGGCTGGGTTTAAGCAGTTTCTCTATACGTTGGACGGTGGGCGAATTTCGATTGGTGCGTTGTCGGTGGGAATTGCGCAGGCAGCTTTTGAAGCAGCGCTGCAGTACGCCAAGGAACGGACACAGTTCGGACACAGCATATCCAAGTTCCAGGCGATTCAATTCAAATTGGCCGATATGGCCATGCATATTGAATTAGCACGTAATATGGTGCTGAAAGCGGCATGGTTAAAAGACAACCAGCGTCCTTTCGGCAAAGAGGCGGCGATGGCCAAACTCTATGCGTCTGAAATTTGCATGCGTGCATGCGATCAATCGATTCAAATTCACGGCGGATATGGGTATATGAAAGATTTCCCGGTGGAACGGTATTTGCGGGATGCGAAGTTAATGGAGATTGGCGAGGGAACGTCAGAAGTTCAAAGATTGGTGATTGCAAGACACCTGGGATGTTGACAGAATTGCTGGACAAAAGAGGGTGAAATAAACTATTCTGAAAACAACAATCTACTTATACAAGGTGCTACTTATGTCTACTGCCAGTCGTATCGAATCTGATTTGGAACAGAGCGTGCTTTCTCCCAAAGCCCGTTTTTGGCTTCTAACCAAGAAGCCGTTTTTTTTGACATTGTCAGGCATTGTATTTCTGGCCGTATTCCTTGGGTTATCAGGAAGCGTGCCGTACGTCCCGCGAGCGGTGCTTTCCATTACGTTGGCAGCGATTGTTTTGTGGGTGTTTGAACCCATCCCTTTCTCAATGACTGCGGTCATTGTTTTATTTGCGCTGCCGGTATCTGGGGCTGCTTCGACCGATTTGGTGCTGTCAGGGTTTTCCTCGCCTGCCGTCTTTTTGATTGTGGCTGGCATGATGATCGCCAGTGCAGTACAGCAGACCGATCTGGGAAAACGATTGACTTATCTGCTGTTATACTGGTTTGGCGAGATCAAGGGTGGAGTCTTGGCAGGTATTTTGTTGATTCCTCAAATTATGGCCATTTTTATCCCGGCAACGGCTGTACGAACTGCCATACTGCTGCCGATTGTGTACTCTGTGGCGGAAATTCTGGGAATCAAAATCGGTGATGTGCGCAGCAAACAACTGATGATGGCTGTTGCCGTTGGATGCACAATCAGCGGAACCGCCATTTTGCCGGCTGCGGTCGGAAATGTGGTAACGGTCGATTTAGCCAATTATTATTTAAAACAGCACATTACCTACCTGGATTGGTTGTTGCTCGCGCTGCCCCTCTGGCTGCTTCTGATCCCTGTGGCTTGGTGGATTCTGTATCGTTGTTTTCCGGTGAAAGAGGAAGCGCAGAAAAATTTAAAGGAAAAAGTGCGCGGACAGATTGCCGAACTGGGGCCGTTAACAGGAAAGGAAAAACGTCTGCTGTTGATTCTGACAGGTGTCTTTGTCTTATGGATACTCGAAGGGGTGCACGGTTGGCCGCCGGTTATCCCTGCGTTTATCGGGGTGGTACTGATTGCCTGGCCGGGTGTTCGGGTGGCAAAATGGGATTCCTTGTTGAACATTAATTTCAGCACACTGCTTTTGCTTGGTGTGACGCTTTCCCTGGGGAGAGTCCTCTCTACAAGTGGTGCGATCGGTTATCTGTCGAAATGGCTGGAACATGATTGGACGCGCTTTCTTTTCTCCAATCCCTATCTCGCTGTCTTGATGGTAATTGTACTTACGCAGCTGATTCATAAGGTCACTTCCAATGTTTCGACATCCGTGATTGCCACGGTTCCGGTGGTAATAGCTCTGGCCTCTCAGGGAGCGCATGTGTCAATTCTTCTGTTGGTGTTCGTTTCCGGGCTAACCAGCCTGTTTGGCTTTCTGTTGGTTGTAGAGACGATTCCCAGTGTAATGGTGCATGGAACGGGATGGGTTACACAAAAAGATTTCTTGCGCTGCGGCATTTGGTTAACCTTAACGACAACAGCGCTTACTTTTCTGATGGCGTTGACCTGGTGGAAGTGGTTGGGGTATATGCAATAAATCAAGGCGAATACGACGGCTGTATGAAATTTTGTTCTTTTGATAGGAATATATGAAGAGTCCCCCGAATCATATGAAAACAAATAAAGTTTAAAAATGAGGGGAGTCTGTTATGGCAGACAGATTACAGGTGACTGTGGGGAAACTGCTGGAGCAAGTCGCTTCTCGGCAACCGGAGCGAGAAGCGTTGGTTTACCCAGACCGGGGACTGCGTTATACATATCGGGAATTTGACCAGATATGCCGTCAGGCAGCAAAAGGGTTTATGCAGTTGGGTGTTCAGAAGGGTGAGCATGTGGCGATTTGGGCCAGCAACCATCCTGAATGGGTAACCACTCAGTTCGCAACCGGCAAAATGGGAGCGGTTCTGGTCACTGTCAACACCAGTTATCGATCGGCCGAACTGCAATACCTGCTTGAACAATCCGACTCTACAACGTTGATTCTGATCGATTTTTTCCGGGGAGCTTCTTACCTGGATATGCTGTATGAGATTGTTCCCGAGCTGAAAACGTCGCAACCGGGACAACTGAAGTCCGGGCGGCTTCCGTTTTTGAAAAATGTGATTGTGCTCGGAGATACCCGTTATCCGGGAATGTTCCTTTGGTCAGACATCGTAAAAATGGGCGATCAGGTCAGCGATCAGGAGCTCGATGAAAGAATGGCATCGCTGGCGCCTGACGATGTGATTAACATGCAATATACTTCGGGTACGACTGGGTTTCCGAAGGGTGTTATGCTGACACACAGCAATATTGTGAATAATGCGGTCAATATTGCCAAAAGCATGAAATTGACGAGTGAAGATCGAATGTGTATTCCTGTGCCGTTTTTTCATTGTTTCGGTTGCGTGCTGGGGACGCTCAGCTGTGTCACAGCAGGCGGGACGATGGTTCCGGTGCAGGAGTTCGATGTGAAGGCGGTGCTGTCTGCCGTCGAGTCTGAAAAATGCACAGCCCTGCACGGTGTTCCGACTATGTTTATTGCGGAACTCAGCCATCCCGATTTTGACAAATATGACCTTTCTTCGCTGCGGACGGGAATCATGGCTGGGTCGCCGTGTCCTATTGAGGTCATGAAAGCGGTCGTTGAAAGGATGGGAGCCAAAGAAATTACAATTGCCTATGGACAAACCGAATCCTCGCCGGTGATCACACAAACGCGCACGGATGATTCGATTGAGCTGCGGGTATCGACCGTTGGCAAGGCCCTGCCGGATGTGGAAGTCAAAATCGTAGATCCGAACACCAATCTGGAAGTGCCGCCCGGTGTGCAGGGGGAACTCTGTACACGAGGCTACCATGTCATGAAAGGGTATTATAAGAATGAAGAGGCCACTCGAAAAGTGATTGATGAAGATGGCTGGCTCCATACCGGCGATTTGGCCACGATGGATGAAAACGGTTACTGTAAAATCACGGGACGACTGAAAGATATGATTATTCGCGGCGGAGAAAATGTGTACCCGCGTGAAATTGAAGAGTTTTTATATACGCATCCGAAAGTATTGGATGTACAGGTTGTTGGTGTTCCTGATAAGAAGTATGGGGAAGAAGTAATGGCCTGGATTCAATTAAAAGAGGGAGAAATGGCGACAGCGGAAGAAATCAGGGAATACTGCGCGGGAAAAATCGCGCGTTTCAAAATCCCCCGCTATATTGAGTTTTGCAAGGAGTTCCCGTTGACAGCATCAGGTAAAATCCAGAAATTCAAGCTGCGTGAACAGGCGATTAAACTGCTTCACCTGGAAGATGCCGATTCGATTGAAACGGCCTGATGGTATAATGGTGAGGGTGATGATAGTGAAACTTTCGGGACGATTGCAAAAAGTGGCCGATTGGGTGCCGGACGGCTCTGTTATGGCAGATATTGGAAGCGACCACGCGTATCTGCCTGTTTTTTTGGTTGAGGCAAATCGGGTCATCCGGGCGGTGGCGGGCGAATTGAACCAGGGACCGTTTGAGTCGGCAAAACGCACTGTCCAGGAATATGGTTTCGCAGAACGAATTGAGGTTCGCAAAGGAAACGGTCTGCAGGTTCTACATAAAAATGAGGTAAATCTGATCACCGTATGCGGCATGGGCGGCGGCACCATCGTCGAGATTTTAAGCGCGGGAGAAGAAAAATTAGCGGGTGTGCAGCGGTTAGTTTTGCAGCCGATGGCAGACAGTGATCGGCTGCGGCACTGGCTGCACCAGCACGGGTGGAAAATTGCAGCGGAAGAACTTGTGGCAGATGATGGGATTTTGTATGAAATCGTGGTGGCCGAACCGGGCGCAGAACAGTATGATGACCCGTTGTGGTACGAAATCGGCAGTTTGCAGCTTTTGCAGAACGATCCGTTATTCGGACAAAAACTGCAGAACGAATTGGACAAAATAGACCGCGCCTTGGAAAATCTGCAGTATGGAAAAGGTGAGACTGCCATTCAGAAGAAAGAAGCGTTTTTGGAAAGAAGAAAGCGAATCGAGGAGGTGATGCGGCAGTGCAAGTAACGGTGGCCGATATCATTCGAATTTTGGAAACATGGGTGTCGCCTGGATTGGCTATGCAGGGAGACCGGATCGGTTTGCAAGTGGGAAGAAGCCAAGCGCCTGTCAGCCGGATTTTGACAACGCTTGATGTGACGGAGGAAGTGGTGGATGAAGCGATTGCTGTGGGCGCGCAAATGATTGTTTCGCACCATGCCCTTATCTATTCTCCGATTAAGAAACTGCTGACCGATTCTTATCAGGGCCGACTGATTGCGAAGTTGTTGACGTATGACATCTCTGTCTATGCGGCCCATACCAATCTGGATATTGCGGAAGGCGGCGTAAACGATGTGCTGGCCCGCCTGTTTGAGTTGCAGGATGTGCAGATTTTGGATCGTCTGCAAAACCAGCGGCTGAAAAAGCTGGTGGTATTTGTGCCGCAAACTCACCATGAGGCCGTGTTGCAAGCCGTTTGTGAAGCCGGGGCCGGATACATCGGAAACTACAGCCATTGTACGTTTAACACACCGGGTATGGGGACTTTTCTGCCGGGTGAATCAACGAACCCTTATACCGGGGAACCAGGACGCCTGGAAAGAGTGGAAGAAGTGCGGTTGGAAACGGTGCTGCCGGAAGATCGGCAGGAATCGGTGATCCGTGCCATGCTGGCAGCCCACCCTTATGAGGAAGTAGCGTATGATCTGTATCCGTTGGAGATTATGGGGAAGCCTTCCGGAATCGGTCGTGTCGGGTTGTTGCCTGTGGATTGTACACTGGAAGAGTTTGCTGTCCTCGTTAAGCAGCGGTTGGATATTGCAGGACTGCGGATTGTCGGGGATCGGAAGCGAACGGTGCGGAAGGTGGCTGTGCTGGGGGGATCTGGAGCAGGATGGATTGACGCGGCATTGGCGCATGGGGCAGATGTGTTGGTAACGGCAGACCTCAAATATCATGAGGCGCAGGATGCGCTTTTTCGAGGGCTGGCTTTACTTGATCCGGGACACAACGGAATGGAGAAGTGGATCGCGCCTGTAGTGGCCGATTTTTTGAACGAGAAGGCAATGGATCTCGGTTTGCCAATTAAAGCGCTTGCATCAAACGTTCGTACGGAACCGTTTGATTTTTTGTAGTCTGCCGTCAGCTCGTTTTTGCTTGGACAGTCTATTTTGCCGGACACCTCCATATATTGTATGGGGGTGTTTCATTGTGATTGAATGGGTCATCGTTGCTGTCTGTGCACTCATCGCTATTTTAAGTGGAACGTACCTGTATCATGTGGCATATTCCATGTTGACAATCTCCAAATGTCCGGATTGCGGGAGGATTATGCAGAAGGTGCTTTATACCTCGGGCGAAGACGGGGGGAGTACCAAAATCGTTTATGAATGCCAATTTTGTCAGTCAAAACGAATTCGTCCGATCTATAAAGGCAGAAAGTATACGATGCATCCGTAGTGGTATCAGGAGCAAAAACTCCCTCTTATACGTATCGACGCAGCAGGGAATTCTGTAATCAAGCAGCAAAAATCGAATATGTCGCATGGGGGGGCGTACGGTGAAACGACCTTGGAAGCTACTTACCTTGTTATTGCTCCTGTTCGTTGTTGTCGGAATTACCCCTGTTGACGCCGAAACGGCTGCAACCGATGAAAGAAAGCAAATCCTCGTTACGGCGGTTCCTAAGGAAGAAATTCTGGTTAAGGATAAACGTGTTTTTCAAGAGAATTTTGTGCGAATTGCAAATCAGCATATCACCGACAAATCAACTTTTTCCTCTATACAGTTTGAACATCCTCACACGTATTATTGCGCCGGGTTCGTTCAAGAAATTTACCGGGAAAACGGCATATGGATACCTGCTCACTCGGTTCAGCAACAGACCGTGTTTGGTCGTCGAATCAACGATATAGGAAAAATTCAGCCGGGTGATCTGGTGTTTTTAGGGCAGTCAGGCAATCGCGGACCCACACACGTTGCGATTGCGTTATCGCCGCAAGTTTTGATTCATGCCAGCGGCAACCATCAAACTGTGTCTATGGTGCGTATGGGTGCGGATGTTCGGCAGCATATTTTATTTGTTACCCGTTTGGTTTCATCCATATGATTCGCAAAATTTCATTTTTCATTCAGTTTTTACCGTCTTGCCCAGTGGGCAAGATTTTTTTTTGTTTCATGGCGGCGAAAAAAAGAGCGTGCGGGAAATTGCGAGCATTGTTTGCAGTTTAAGAAAGGTTTTGTTGGGTTTTGTTGAACTATTATGATTGAATTCGGGAATTGAAGATGATAAGATAACACTTGTCGCCAGCGAGATTGGCTGACCAAAATGATAAAAGAGGAATGCAACGCGGAAAACCAAAAAATACATCTTGAGTTTGCTTTAGTTTTTTGGTATGATAGCACTTGTCGGTTTGTAAATTTTGAGCCATTAGCTCAGTCGGTAGAGCACCTGACTTTTAATCAGGGTGTCGATGGTTCGAGTCCATCATGGCTCACCAAAATGCGGAAGTAGCTCAGCGGTAGAGCATCGCCTTGCCAAGGCGAGGGCCGCGGGTTCGATCCCCGTCTTCCGCTCCATATATGCGACCGTGGCGGAATGGCAGACGCGCACGTTTGAGGGGCGTGTGGGGTAATCCCGTGGTGGTTCAAGTCCACTCGGTCGCACCATAACTGTGCCCTTAGCTCAGCTGGATAGAGCGTTTGACTACGAATCAAAAGGTCGGGAGTTCGAATCTCTCAGGGCACGCCATATAAAAAGCAAATTGAGGTTTAGATTTGTGAAGTAAAGGGAAGTTTGGGGATATAGCTCAGTTGGTAGAGCACCTGCCTTGCAAGCAGGGGGTCAGCGGTTCGAATCCGCTTATCTCCACCAGATGAGATTCCTCGATAGCTCAGTGGTAGAGCATCCGGCTGTTAACCGGAGGGTCGTAGGTTCGAGCCCTACTCGAGGAGCCAAATGCTTCCATAGCTCAGTCGGTAGAGCGCATCCATGGTAAGGATGAGGTCACCAGTTCGATTCTGGTTGGAAGCTCCAGAATTGTCTCATCAAAGGGAAGAGAAGTCAGTGAGGATGGCGCGTTGGAGAAGTGGCTTAACTCACCGCCCTTTCAAGGCGGCATTCACGGGTTCGAATCCCGTACGCGTCACCAGGAGAATGGAGGCTTAGCTCAGCTGGGAGAGCATCTGCCTTACAAGCAGAGGGTCGGCGGTTCGATCCCGTCAGCCTCCACCATAAAGGATTAAGGAAGGCCGGCTAAAAGTTGTGACATCCATGTCACAACGTCGGCACTCCGACATCCTGTTGTCGCGGGGTGGAGCAGTTGGTAGCTCGTCGGGCTCATAACCCGAAGGTCGCAGGTTCAAGTCCTGTCCCCGCAACCAAATAAGGAGCTGTGGTGTAGTGGCCTAACATGCCCGCCTGTCACGCGGGAGACCGCGGGTTCGAATCCCGTCAGCTCCGCCATTTTTTGTCAAACAACAGGCATGGCTCGGTAGCTCAGTTGGTAGAGCAGAGGACTGAAAATCCTCGTGTCGGCGGTTCGATTCCGTCCCGAGCCACCATTTAATGCCACCTTAGCACAGTCGGTAGTGCGCATCACTCGTAATGATGAGGTCGCCGGTTCGATTCCGGCAGGTGGCTCCATCGGAGGGATACCGAAGCGGTCAAACGGGGCGGACTGTAAATCCGTTGGCTACGCCTTCGAAGGTTCGAATCCTTCTCCCTCCACCATGTTTGTTTCTGGCTCGGTAGCTCAGTTGGTGAGAGCGACGGATTCATAACCCGTAGGTCGGGGGTTCGATTCCCTCTCGAGCCACCAGAAAATTGGGGAGTAGCCAAGTGGTAAGGCAACGGACTTTGACTCCGTCATGCGTAGGTTCGATCCCTACCTCCCCAGCCACGTGCGGTCGTGGCGGAATTGGCAGACGCGCAAGATTCAGGTTCTTGTGGGCGTAAGCTCGTGGAGGTTCAAGTCCTCTCGACCGCACCAGTTTTATATGCCGGCGTGGCGGAATTGGCAGACGCGACGGACTCAAAATCCGTTTCCCGCAAGGGAGTGGGGGTTCAAGTCCCTTCGCCGGCACCATATGTTTCGGAATGTAGCGCAGTTTGGTAGCGCGCACGCTTCGGGAGCGTGAGGTCCAGGGTTCGAATCCCTGCATTCCGACCAGGTATTGGAGAGGTGTCCGAGGGGTCGAAGGAGCACGATTGGAAATCGTGTAGGCGTTAACAGCGTCTCGTGGGTTCGAATCCCACTCTCTCCGCCATATATTATTTTCAACAATGTAACTTATTGTTGCGGGTGTAGTTCAATGGTAGAACTCCAGCCTTCCAAGCTGGTAGCGTGGGTTCGATTCCCATCACCCGCTCCATAGATAAAACGGGAGACCTTATACGGATCTCTCGTTTTTTTCTTTTTCAGAATTTCTTCAGGATCTTCTGAGCTGTCGAGTAGGCTTAATTTTGTAGTGACCACAGTACAAAACAGATTTGATCGTTTTATATCGCATTGTGAATGATGTTTTTACAAAAAATAAAGATATGTGAAGAATAGAAGAGATTATTATATTTCATCCTTGAATTGTTTCTTATTTTGTTTAGGTTTGTTTTGCAAACCTGTTTGAGAGAAAATCAAGTACGTGATATTATAATCCATGTCGCCGCGAGAGAGCGGCACGAAAAAAGATAAAAACTTCCACTTGTTTTGGGCGTTTGAATCTGTTAAGATCATGTTTGTCGCTGCTTTTGGGAAGCACAACGAGTCGTTCTTTGTACCCGAGGGGCACAAGCACCCAAAGGTCACAAGCACCGCTAAGCCACCAAAGGTGGCAGTCGTTCTTTGAAAACTGAATCGTGTAGGGAGCCAGATTGATTCTTAAGGGAATCCCGATTCCTATGGAACGGGATCCATTCACAGAGGTGGCTCCGCTAAGAGCGCCAACGTCCTGTTGGCAACGCGGAGTATATCTAATGAAATCCCGATTCCTGTGGAACGGGATCCATTCACAGTAAGTGCTGAAGCACTAACTGTTCATTGAGAGTTTGATCCTGGCTCAGGACGAACGCTGGCGGCGTGCCTAATACATGCAAGTCGCGCGGGCGGAAAGAGAGCTTGCTCTCTGGAAGCCAGCGGCGGACGGGTGAGTAACACGTGGGTAACCTGCCTGACAGACTGGGATAACGCCTGGAAACGGGTGCTAATACCGGATAATCAGCCTTTAGGCATCTAAGGGTTGTAAAAGGTGCTACGGCATCACTGACAGATGGGCCCGCGGCGCATTAGCTAGTTGGTGGGGTAACGGCTCACCAAGGCGACGATGCGTAGCCGACCTGAGAGGGTGAACGGCCACACTGGGACTGAGACACGGCCCAGACTCCTACGGGAGGCAGCAGTAGGGAATCTTCCACAATGGGCGCAAGCCTGATGGAGCAACGCCGCGTGAGTGAAGAAGGCCTTCGGGTTGTAAAACTCTGTCTTTGGGGACGAATGGCTGAGAGAGGGAATGCTCATGGCGTGACGGTACCCAAGGAGGAAGCCACGGCTAACTACGTGCCAGCAGCCGCGGTAATACGTAGGTGGCAAGCGTTGTCCGGAATTACTGGGCGTAAAGCGCGCGCAGGCGGCCATTTAAGTCTGGGGTGAAAGCCCGGGGCTCAACCCCGGGATGGCCCTGGATACTGGATGGCTTGAGGATCGGAGAGGCAAGGGGAATTCCACGTGTAGCGGTGAAATGCGTAGAGATGTGGAGGAACACCAGTGGCGAAGGCGCCTTGCTGGCCGATAACTGACGCTGAGGCGCGAAAGCGTGGGGAGCAAACAGGATTAGATACCCTGGTAGTCCACGCCGTAAACGATGAGTGCTAGGTGTTGGTGGGGTCCACCCATCAGTGCCGAAGTCAACACAGTAAGCACTCCGCCTGGGGAGTACGGTCGCAAGACTGAAACTCAAAGGAATTGACGGGGGCCCGCACAAGCAGTGGAGCATGTGGTTTAATTCGAAGCAACGCGAAGAACCTTACCAGGGCTTGACATCCCGCTGACCGGTTTAGAGATAGACCTTCCCTTCGGGGCAGCGGAGACAGGTGGTGCATGGTTGTCGTCAGCTCGTGTCGTGAGATGTTGGGTTAAGTCCCGCAACGAGCGCAACCCTTGATCTGTGTTGCCAGCATTGAGTTGGGCACTCACAGGTGACTGCCGGTGACAAACCGGAGGAAGGCGGGGATGACGTCAAATCATCATGCCCCTTATGTCCTGGGCTACACACGTGCTACAATGGGCGGAACAACGGGAAGCGAAGGAGTGATCTGGAGCGAAACCCTGAAAACCGTTCGTAGTTCGGATTGCAGGCTGCAACTCGCCTGCATGAAGCCGGAATTGCTAGTAATCGCGGATCAGCATGCCGCGGTGAATACGTTCCCGGGCCTTGTACACACCGCCCGTCACACCACGAGAGTTGGTAACACCCGAAGTCGGTGAGGGAACCTGAAAGGGAGCCAGCCGCCGAAGGTGGGATCGATGATTGGGGTGAAGTCGTAACAAGGTAGCCGTATCGGAAGGTGCGGCTGGATCACCTCCTTTCTAAGGAGCTCGAAAGAGCACAAGCACGAACACACAGGTTTCCCTACACGATTTGGTTTTGAAGGAACGACAGCCTTCGAGAGAAGGAAGAGTTTCTTCAGGTGGAAAGATTTGAGGGTTGCGGTCGCACATGCCACCGTGATATCAACATCTTCCGTTGAATTTTGTTCTTTGAAAACTGGATAGCGAATATGAGAAACGAAAAATTGCGAGGTAACTCATCTACCCACCAAAGTGAAGTGAAGCGTTGGAGCAACACCGAATACTTTGGCGGGGACCCAAAGAGATTGGGGAGCGAGTATACAATTCACAATTAGCTGGGATACCGAGTAAAACCGATGTAGATGATTAAGCTACAAAGGGCACACGGAGGATGCCTAGGCGCCAGGTGCCGAAGAAGGACGGAGCGAACGCCGAAACGCCTCGGGGAGCCGTACGCAGGCTGAGATCCGGGGATATCCGAATGGGGGAACCCACTGGACGTAATGGTCCAGTACCCGCTGCTGAATCCATAGGCAGCGAGGAGGCAGACCAGGGGAACTGAAACATCTAAGTACCCTGAGGAAAAGAAAACAACAGTGATTCCGTCAGTAGCGGCGAGCGAACGCGGAGAAGCCCAAACCAACCTGCTTGCAGGTTGGGGTTGCGGGGCGTCTCATGAGGAGTTACAAAATGGATGTGTAGGAGAAGCGGTTTGGAAAAGCCCACCGCAGAGGGTGAGAGTCCCGTATCTGAAACAGATCCATCTCCGAGACGGACCCCAAGTACCGCGGGACACGAGGAATCCCGTGGGAATCCGGGAGGACCACCTCCTAAGGCTAAATACAACCTGGCGACCGATAGTGAACCAGTACCGTGAGGGAAAGGTGAAAAGCACCCCGGGAGGGGAGTGAAAAAGAACCTGAAACCGTGTGCCTACAATCAGTCGGAGGACGTTAAAGTCTGACGGCGTGCCTTTTGTAGAATGAACCGGCGAGTTGCGATTGCAGGCGAGGTTAAGCAGAGAATGCGGAGCCGCAGCGAAAGCGCGTCTGAAGAGGGCGAAAGTTTGGAGTCGCAGACCCGAAACCGAGTGATCTACCCCTGGACAGGATGAAGGTGAGGTAACACTTACTGGAGGTCCGAACCCACGCACGTTGAAAAGTGCGGGGATGAGCTGGGGGTAGGGGTGAAATTCCAATCGAACTCGGAGATAGCTGGTTCTCCCCGAAATAGCTTTAGGGCTAGCGTCGAAGTAAGAGTCATGGAGGTAGAGCACTGATTGGGCTAGGGGCCTTCGCGGGTTACCGAACTCAGTCAAACTCCGAATGCCGTTGACTTATTTTCGGCAGTCAGACTACGAGTGCTAAGATCCGTGGTCAAGAGGGAAACAGCCCAGACCATCAGCTAAGGTCCCGAAGTACCGGTTAAGTGGGAAACGATGTGGCGGTGCACAGACAACCAGGATGTTGGCTTAGAAGCAGCCACCATTTAAAGAGTGCGTAATAGCTCACTGGTCGAGTGACGCTGCGCGGAAAATGTAACGGGGCTCAAACCGGACACCGAAGCTATGGATGACAATGTCGTGGTAGGGGAGCGTTCTATGCTCGTGGAAGTCAGACCGGAAGGACTGGTGGAGGGCATAGAAGTGAGAATGCCGGTATAAGTAGCGAAAAGACAAGTGAGAATCTTGTCCACCGAAAGCCTAAGGGTTCCTGGGGAAGGCTCGTCCGCCCAGGGTTAGTCGGGACCTAAGCTGAGGCCGAAAGGCGTAGGCGACGGACAACTGGTGGAAATTCCAGTACCACCGCGCTCGCGTTTGAGCGAAGGGGTGACGCAGGAGGATAGGGAGAGCGGCCTGCTGGAGATGGCCGTGTAAGCAGTGAGGAGGAGGAGTAGGCAAATCCGCTCCTCGTGAGACTGAGCTGTGATGCCGAGGGAAACGGAAGTACCGAAGTCCCTGATTTCACACTGCCAAGAAAAGCCTCTAGTGAGTGAGCCGGTGCCCGTACCGCAAACCGACACAGGTAGGCGAGGAGAGAATCCTCAGGTGCGCGGGAGAACTCTCGTTAAGGAACTCGGCAAAATGGCCCCGTAACTTCGGGAGAAGGGGCGCTCCGGTAGGGTGTCAAAGCCTGAGGGAGCCGCAGTGAAAAGGCCCAAGCGACTGTTTAGCAAAAACACAGGTCTCTGCTAAGCCGAAAGGCGACGTATAGGGGCTGACGCCTGCCCGGTGCTGGAAGGTTAAGGGGAAGGGTTAATGCCGAAAGGTGTGAAGCTTTGAACCGAAGCCCCAGTAAACGGCGGCCGTAACTATAACGGTCCTAAGGTAGCGAAATTCCTTGTCAGGTAAGTTCTGACCCGCACGAATGGCGTAACGACTTGGGCGCTGTCTCAACGAGAGACCCGGTGAAATTGTAATACCTGTGAAGATGCAGGTTACCCGCGGCAAGACGGAAAGACCCCGTGGAGCTTGACTGTAGCTTGATATGGGAGATGGGTACATCATGTACAGGATAGGTGGGAGACATCGAAGCTTGGGCGCCAGCCTAGGTGGAGTCGACGTTGGGATACCACCCTTGAGGTATTGATCTTCTAACTCGTCACCTTGAAGCAGGTGAGAGGACAGTGTCAGGTGGGCAGTTTGACTGGGGCGGTCGCCTCCTAAAGAGTAACGGAGGCGCCCAAGGGTTCCCTCAGCGCGGATGGAAATCGCGCTTTGAGTGCAAAGGCAAAAGGGAGCTTGACTGCGAGAGGGACAACTCGAGCAGGGACGAAAGTCGGGCTTAGTGATCCGGCGGTGCCGAGTGGAAGGGCCGTCGCTCAACGGATAAAAGCTACCCCGGGGATAACAGGCTTATCTCCCCCAAGAGTCCACATCGACGGGGAGGTTTGGCACCTCGATGTCGGCTCATCGCATCCTGGGGCTGAAGTAGGTCCCAAGGGTTGGGCTGTTCGCCCATTAAAGCGGTACGCGAGCTGGGTTCAGAACGTCGTGAGACAGTTCGGTCCCTATCTGCCGCGGGCGCAGGAAGTTTGAGAGGAGTTGTCCTTAGTACGAGAGGACCGGGATGAACCGACCGCTGGTGTCTCAGTTGTGGTGCCAACTGCAACGCTGAGTAGCCAAGTCGGGACGGGATAAGCGCTGAAAGCATCTAAGCGCGAAGCCCCCCTCAAGATCAGACTTCCCACATGGAGAACATGGTAAGATCCCCTGAAGAAGACAGGGTAGATAGGCTGGGTGTGGAAGTGCCGTGAGGCATGGAGCTGACCAGTACTAATCGATCGAGGGCTTAATCCATCATGGATTCCCATGCGCCACTCATATTCGCATCTAGTTTTCAGGGAGCAACCCTGAATAAAGAAAGAGGAAGTTCGACCAGGAACTGTGACATCCTGTCACAACGTCGAGCGACTTGCATCCCTGCGAGTCTAGTGACAATAGCGGAGAGGACCCACCCGTACCCATCCCGAACACGGAAGTTAAGCTCTCCAGCGCCGATGGTACTTGGGCATAAGCCCTGGGAGAGTAGGTCGTTGCTAGGCGAAAAAACACCTAAATCTATTGATTTAGGTGTTTTTTCTTGCAACTTAGATTCCATAAATAGCGCAAGAAAATGCACCGTGTCTTTATCCTAAAAGACCCCGTTGAACAGGTCACGCCAGCATACAATGATTCGGGTATCCCACGATAGAGAAGCGAGTTTTGGCTTGGGGAGGAATTTGGCTGAGAGATGAAAGATTGCGTAAACTCATCCCGTTGAAAAAAATGAGATAGATAAAGGAAACGGGGCTTGTACTCGTTTCCTTTTTTATGTTTTCCTTGATTTTAGATAGGCCGTTACTTCATCCCGATTGTGAAAAAGCTGCTTTACCTGCAGCGTTTCGTACGCTGGCTGTAGAAGTTTAAGCACTTCCTGAATGGTTTTTCGTATTTTTTTCTGCAGCAACTTGATGGTCAGAATGACGATGCCGTTTTTTTGCAGTGAGGGTTCCAGCTTAACA
Organism: Effusibacillus dendaii; assembly: GCF_015097055.1. Taxonomy (NCBI): domain Bacteria; kingdom Bacillati; phylum Bacillota; class Bacilli; order Caryophanales; family Alicyclobacillaceae; genus Effusibacillus; species Effusibacillus dendaii. Next base: position 1,127,725 of record NZ_AP023366.1, on the reverse strand, counting down.
AGAATTTTTGCCGTGTTTTGGGGAGACCAACTCATGTCACACGTCAATATATCAAATGAGTTGGCTGGAAAATCGGTATCTGACGCATTTTCACGGACAAAGGTCAAGTGGGGATGGTCCATCAAACTGCTGTCCAACAGACTTGTATCAACCGCTGTTACATGTAATCCTTGATCAAGTAGAAAACTGGTCCAACCTCCTGGTGAAGCCCCAAGATCCAGAGCGTTTTTAAAAGTGTGGATGGGAATGCCAAACGTTAAGCAGGCCTCTTCCAATTTGAAACGGGAACGGGACAGTTGGTTTTCCTGTCTTTGAAAACGAATGGCACCGCCGGGCCAGTCGGACAAATTTTCCTGTGCCTGTGAGATGCCAAAATATGCAATGTGTTCTCCCATAAGAATGGAAATTACAAAATCCGGTTGCTGAATGGAAGGAGAATACCCATTTTCCGTTAAAATAGGATCGAGCGCTTCCTTCATCCCATACTTAGTATACCCGTAATTAACACCAGGATGACGGCGAACTTGCACGGCAACTTTGGATGTTGGGGGAATTCGGTTCATTTGATCCTTTACTGCTTGGATGAGTTTTAAAAAGTCATCTTTGCTCCGATCAATGTCAATCTGCAGGTCGACGGGTTGAATATGCCGAGTAAAAATCGGCTTACTGCGCTGAATCGTTTCACTGAACAATGAAAAAGGGAGGTTACTCTTGATTAGAAAAACTCCAGGTTGCAGCCCGTTTCGTCCGGTCAGCGTGGAATCGATTTTTTTTAATTCATCAAATGCGTATACTTCATAACCGGGGGAACTGGTTGCAATGATTTCCTGCATCGTGAAACAACACCTTTCTTTGTGTATGGATAGTAAGAGCAGGGCATGGACGATTCGCAGAGGAATTCAAATGTATTAAATGTTGATACAGCTTTTTGTTTAGTTTTGATTGTATTTTATCATTGAGCAATCGAGCCAAACGTGATATTATAAGACCTGTTCTGATCATAACGGATTGACATTAGATTCACAACTGTGTTACTTTTAAAAAGTCGTCCTCTGAGCCATTAGCTCAGTCGGTAGAGCACCTGACTTTTAATCAGGGTGTCGATGGTTCGAGTCCATCATGGCTCACCAAAATGCGGAAGTAGCTCAGCGGTAGAGCATCGCCTTGCCAAGGCGAGGGCCGCGGGTTCGATCCCCGTCTTCCGCTCCATATATGCGACCGTGGCGGAATGGCAGACGCGCACGTTTGAGGGGCGTGTGGGGTAATCCCGTGGTGGTTCAAGTCCACTCGGTCGCACCATAACTGTGCCCTTAGCTCAGCTGGATAGAGCGTTTGACTACGAATCAAAAGGTCGGGAGTTCGAATCTCTCAGGGCACGCCATATGAAAAGCAAATTGAGGTTTAGATTTGTGAAGTAAAGGGAAGTTTGGGGATATAGCTCAGTTGGTAGAGCACCTGCCTTGCAAGCAGGGGGTCAGCGGTTCGAATCCGCTTATCTCCACCAGATGAGATTCCTCGATAGCTCAGTGGTAGAGCATCCGGCTGTTAACCGGAGGGTCGTAGGTTCGAGCCCTACTCGAGGAGCCAAGTGCTTCCATAGCTCAGTCGGTAGAGCGCATCCATGGTAAGGATGAGGTCACCAGTTCGATTCTGGTTGGAAGCTCCAGAATTGTCTCATCAAAGGGAAGAGAAGTCAGTGAGGATGGCGCGTTGGAGAAGTGGCTTAACTCACCGCCCTTTCAAGGCGGCATTCACGGGTTCGAATCCCGTACGCGTCACCAGGAGAATGGAGGCTTAGCTCAGCTGGGAGAGCATCTGCCTTACAAGCAGAGGGTCGGCGGTTCGATCCCGTCAGCCTCCACCATAAAGGATTAAGGAAGGCCGGCTAAAAGCTGTGACATCCATGTCACAACGTCGGCACTCCGACATCCTGTTGTCGCGGGGTGGAGCAGTTGGTAGCTCGTCGGGCTCATAACCCGAAGGTCGCAGGTTCAAGTCCTGTCCCCGCAACCAAATAAGGAGCTGTGGTGTAGTGGCCTAACATGCCCGCCTGTCACGCGGGAGACCGCGGGTTCGAATCCCGTCAGCTCCGCCATTACTAAAGAAGCATATCATCGCTGATGGGTGCGTCGGCACCAAACGTCACGTCCTGCGACGGTGCCGACACTAGGCCTTCCATGGCCGTCGGCCCACGATGAGTATGCTTCTTTCTTTGACATCACGGGTTCGTTGGAGCGACGCTCGCACTTGTTTCACACTAACTCTACAATCACTAGATCCTGCTCTTCGCGTAAATTGATGAAGCGGTTACTGACTTGAATTGTAGGGCAATTCGGGGATGCAGGAGAAACCCAGGCTACTGTCCCGGTTGTTCCATCCGATAACTTGACTTCGGTGCCAATTAAAAGACCGGTCATGTTCTTCAGAAGATTTCACTAATGGAGGTATCCAGGGAACCGAATTGCTGTTGAGAAATAATTTCCATTGCTTCAAAAGGGGTTAGATTGTCTCGATAAATCCGATCCGAAACGTCAGCTGTTTTTTGGACCAGCTCATATCCATAGACCGTGTGTTTCCTCATTACGGCCATTTCTTCTGCGGTTAAACGTTCCGGTTTGTTCAAAATGTCTGTTGGCACTTTCGCCTTGCCAATATCATGCAAAAATCCGCTGATAACAAGATCGGTTGTTTCCGCCATCGAAAGTTTCATCCATTTACCGATTAGTCCGGAAATCATTCCGACATGAATCGAATGTTCATATGTATATCGATCTTTCGAACGCAGCTTGGACAGATGTACAGGATGGAGGGGGCATTATATAAATAGCTGACAAGTGGAAAAGCCAGGGACTCCACATTCTGCATCGGGAGGTTGTCTTGTTCAGACACCTGCTCGAATATCGATTTTATCGCGGTTGTCGCATGTTCAAATATTATATTGTATTCTGTACCGGGAGATTGCTCGGGGCGGGAAACGGATACGGCCACGATCGAATTGTTTTCTAAATGGAGAATGTCCGTATCGGTCAACACACACCCTTTTTTTAGCAAAAATATGCCACGATCATTGAATACATCGGAAAGCAGTACATCTCCAGGTTGCAAATCCGACAGGTGAAGCTACATGATAAAATCTCTCCTTTAGTTAAGGCTCATTTACATTACAACTAAAATACATAGAGAAGAAAATCAAAGATGGGTTCGGATTGACAAAACGGTCTGATTTCAGTACTGTAAATAGAGAGCCGAGTGTATTCTTTAGCCCAGTTGAGAACATAAGAGTGGAGCAGAGCCGAGAGAAAGCATGATCTTGTTGATCCAAGACCGGTTTCTTTTGAGGCTGGTCTTTTCTGTTTGTTTTAATTCAGCAGAGATGAGAGGAGTCGAGAAACATGATCGCGATGATTGACAACTATGATTCATTTACGTACAACCTGGTACAGTATGTCAGGGAGTTAGGGCAGGAAGTGAAAACATTCCGCAATGATACGGTGACGTTACAGCAACTTGCTGAACTGCCAATCACTCATTTGATTGTATCCCCAGGACCTTGCACTCCGAATGAAGCAGGAATTTCTATGGAAGCGATCCAATTTTTTGCAGGGAAAGTGCCAGTTTTGGGCGTCTGTTTAGGGCATCAATCGATCGGTCAGGTATTTGGGGGAAAGATTGTAAAAGCAAAACAAATGATGCATGGGAAAACATCGCTCATTCACCATAATGGAGAAGGCGTTTTTGCTGGATTGCCAAATCCGTTTCGGGCCACTCGCTATCATTCGCTGGTGATCCAGCCGGAAAGTATGCCGAATTGTTTGGAAGTGACGGCAAGATCGGAAGACGGCGAGATCATGGGTATCAGGCATCGCGAATACGCGGTGACGGGCGTGCAATTTCACCCGGAGAGTATCCTTACGGAAAGCGGCAAACAACTGATTGCAAACTTTTTGGAACAACGTGAGAGGGTCATCGCATGAAAACGATAAACAGCCAAATCCGTGTTTGTTCATATGAGAAAATTTATCCCCGAACAACAGAAGCATTTGACGTATTCCAGAAGCTGCATGCCAAATACGGTTCCACCTGCGCGTTTCTGCTTGATTCTGTCACCGACCTGAAAAGTCGCTACTGTGCCTCAATGATCGGCCTGTTTCCAGTGATTACCTGTAAATTAAAAGGCCATCACCTTGTGTTGGAAGGGAATTCCGCATTAACGCCCAAAATCACCGAAAATTTGCAGGCAAACGGATATATGCTGCCAGAGTTTGAAGGTCCGTTGCCGCCAGTTTTGGATACGATCCGGAACAGTTTTGAACTGATGAACAGCAATCAGCTAAAGCCGTATTCGTTTGGCTTTATCGGATATTTTGCCTATGACGCGATCCGCTATTTCGAGCAAATTCCTCACACCACGCACGATGACAGGGAACTGCCTGATATCCTGCTGCAGATCCATCAAGTGATTTTACATTTTGAGTCAGGTCAGATTCGTGTGATTATAAACGAAATTGAGGGAGTCGATACGCCGGATTTTGCGGAGATCGAATCGTTTTTGTCAGCAGAAAAACCGCCTGCTTTACAACCGTTTGATCCTGCAAAGCTGGTTGTGGAAGAGGATGTCAATCAACTGGATTATATAGAACGGGTGCGAAAGGCAAAAGAGTACATCCGCGAAGGGGACATCTTCCAGGTCGTCCTGTCCAAACGGGACCGGGTCGTGGGAGAGATTAATCCGCTGTTGGTCTACCAACGATTAAAAGAAGTCAACCCTTCTCCTTATATGTTTTATGTGGATTACAGCGATTTTCGGGTATTTGGCGCGAGTCCGGAATTGCAGATTCTGCTCGAAAACGGCATCGCCCAAATGAGACCGATTGCCGGTACGACAAAGGGAAAAGGAAAAACGGACAGCGAGAACCAAGTGTTGATTGATAATTTATTAAATGATGAGAAAGAGAAGGCGGAGCACTTGATGTTAGTCGATCTCTGCCGGAACGACCTGGGGCGGGTTTGTGAAGCCGGTTCGGTACAGGTTAAAAAGTTTATGTCGGTGGAAGAGTATTCCCATGTATTTCATATCGTTTCTACGGTAGAGGGAAAAGTGGAGCCGGATGTATCTCCGTTTGACGTATTTCTGTCCACCTTTCCGGCGGGTACGCTTTCGGGAGCCCCGAAAGTGCGGGCAATGGAAATCATCGATGAGCTGGAGACTCTCACACGAGGTATATACGGCGGCGTGATTGGGTTTATCGATTTTTTGGGAAATATGAATACGGCGATTGTAATTCGCACGATCATCCATAAGGACGGCGTCTCCTATATGCAGGCCGGTGCTGGTATTGTAGCTGATTCCATACCGGAAAACGAGTGGAACGAATGCAACCATAAGCTAGGCGCTTTACGGACGACCGTTTTTTCCTGATTGTATGCCACTCTATTCATTGTGGGAAGCTAAGCTCGCGAGGTGATTCTTCGTGAAGCGGACAGCTTCCCTTTTTTCTCCTATATTAATCGGGTGTTTGGTGCTAGGGGCAACGACAGGCGTATGGCCGTGGAATTCGCAGATTGTAATCGATAAATCGCAACACCGTTTGACATATTACACGTTTTCCATTCCGGTTCGAACTTTTTCAATAGCCACGGGGAAAACGGGAAGCGAGACACCGGAAGGCATGTTTCCTGTTGTTATGCTTGTCAAACAACCGTGGTATCTGAAAAAAAACATACCTGGAGGGGATCCGAAAAATCCGCTTGGTTCCAGATGGATTGGCCTGCAAGTGGGAGATACGGACGGATCCAAATACGGGATACACGGCACGAATGACCCGACATCGATCGGAAAAGACCGTTCTGAAGGATGCATCCGAATGAAAAATGAGGATGTAAACTGGTTGTATCAACATGTTCAACTTGGTACGTGGGTCATCATTCGTTCATAAAATGTTGAAACTCACGATCATGAAAGTCAACTCACAACCATCCAATATGTTATAATCTAAACTAGAGTAAAATAGACTTAATATGGACTTTTCGATATAAGGATGGTTTACGAATGGAAAAGAGAAAACAAACAAGGACGAAAAAGCGGTCGCGCACAATGCGCGGACTGTTGTATACAGTGCTTTTCTTTATGGTGATGGTGTTGGCAGGAGCCGGTTATTACGCGTACTCGTTCTACAGTTTCGCACGGGATATTTCAACGCCAAGCGACAAATTGGCGGCGACTGACAGTTGGACGGGAACCGAACGGGTAAACATACTTTTGCTTGGTGTGGATGCGCGTGCAGGAGATCTGCACCCCCGTTCCGATACGATGATGCTTGTGAGTATAGATCCGCAAACCAAAAAAGCTTCCTTGTTTTCGATTATGCGGGATACCTATTTTGATATACCGGGCTACGGGCGTCGTAAAATTAACGAAGCCAATGCGTTGGGCGGTCCTGACTTGGCTGTCAAAACAGTTTCGAATTATTTGCAGTTGCCGGTCCATTATTACGTGCAGACCGATTTTAATGGATTTGCGGACATTGTAGATGAATTAGGCGGAGTCGACCTTTATGTGGATGAAGACATGTATTGGTACGATGATGGGATTCATGACATCAATCTGAAAAAAGGGCAACAGCATTTGGACGGCAAAAAAGCGTTAATGTATGTCCGGTTCCGGCACGACGCACAATCGGATTATGGAAGAACGGAACGGCAACGTACACTTTTGAAAGCAGTCGCATCGAAAATGGAAAGCACGAATTCATTGGTAAAATTGCCGGAAATCCTAGATTCGATTAAGGGCGACATCAAAACGAACATGATGTTAAGCGACATGCTAAAACTTGGCAGCTTGGCTTACAGCATCAATGCATCCCAGATTGATTCGATCCAGTTGCCGCCGCTGCATGATTCTACGAATACAAAATTGGCGCTGTTCGAAACGACTCGTGGCGGTGCAGATGTAATTATCCCTGATGTTTATGAAACGCGGTTATTGGTGCATAAAACGTTAAATGACGGCAAACTTGTTGTGCGCAACCCGGCCGATCAGGAGCCGATGGTCGATGAAGCCGCGCCTGTACAGACGGCCACTCCGGCCAGTGACGCCAATAACCAGGATGGAAAGTTGAAAAACACGAAACCGATTGCGGAAGGAAACAAAACAGACCCATCAAAGAACGGCTCTTCGACTGGAACAGGAACCACGAAGCAGCCCTCTACTGGTAACGGATCCACAGATAAAGCACCAGGAACTTCTCCGAATACAGGGGGTAAAACCCCACCCGGCAGCACAGGGGGAACGACGGGCAACGATGGAAGAACCACACCGAACGGGTCTACGCCAGGCAGCGGTACTACGCCAAGTGGAGAGCGCAGAACGCCAGAACCACCGACAGTGTCTCCATCTTCCAATCTGACTGAGAAAGAGCCTGTCTTAACAAGTCCGAATGTGGTGAAACCTACTTCGTAAGAAACAAATGCACATTTTCCAGGAGTCTCTCGTGAGACTCTTTTTTACACTATAGGAAAGTATAACTTTGAAGCGTGCGATATAGAGGAAGGCCGACTAAAAGCGCGACATCCGTGTCGGTCGACGAAAACGCAACGTCCATGTTGCATCGTCGACACTAGACCGTCCATGGTCGTCGCAACGTCGGCATCAGCGCATCCATGCGTTAGACAACTTGGCTTCGCCTGCGCTTAAGCTTGGCGAAGCCAAGTTTTCTTTATTGCGGGAAGCACGCGGACAGGCTATCATAACTTATAGGAATTTTGCGAGATGAGTTCGATTGTGTTTTCTATAAGGAGGCCCTTGTTTAGATGTGGAAAGTTCGGACGGCCATATTGGCAGCAAAGATTACAAAATGGGGATTATCTATCATGGGCCGCAAAGGAACGACACTTCCAGGAGCCATTGCGCTCCGTATTTGTCCCAATTTGCTTGATTTTTACGGGAATCAACTGTCTGGTCGCATTGCGTTTGTAACCGGAACGAATGGAAAGACAACGACCAGCAATCTGTTGACCGCTTTTTTACGGGCAGACGGACGTGATGTGATTTCCAATTCATTAGGGGCCAACCTGATACAGGGAATTGTGGCTGCTTTAATCGAGGGCGTTTCATTGCAAAAAAAACAGTCTGTCGTGTTAGAGGTGGATGAGGCAACGATCGGGAAAGTGGTGGGGCCTTTAAAGCCGACCGTGATTGTGGTAACGAACTTTTTTCGTGATCAGATGGATCGGTATGGGGAAGTGGATACGGTCGTAAATATGGTTGGACAAGCGCTGCAGCTTGCGGCAGGAGACACCACAGTTGTTTTAAACGCGGATGATCCGTTGGTAGCTTCCATCGCACCGGCAGGAAAGAACGTCCGCTATTTTGGCATTCAGTCCATCACCATGCAAATGGATGATCAAGGGGAAGTGCGCGACGGCAAATTTTGCAGAAAATGTGGTTCCTCGCTTCAGTACAGGTACTATCATTATGGACAACTGGGCGTTTACGAGTGTCCAGGTTGCGACTTTCGCCGACCGATTCCCGATCAGGCGGCCGAGCACGTGCAGCTCTGTGATGACCGGATTGAATTCCAGTTGGATGGGGAACGCGGTGTTTTAAATTCGCCGGCGTTTTACAATGTATATAACGCGCTGGCTGCGATAACGGCGGCGAAACTGCTGGGTGTAAAGCCAAACGTGATTCGCCAGGAAATGCAAAATCTGAACACCGGTCTCGGCCGGATGGAAAAAATCGTGGTCAACGGCCATCAGCAGGTGATGTTGGCACTCGTGAAAAATCCGACCGGCTGCAACCAGGTCCTGAAAGTGGTCAGCCAATTCAGTAAACCGCTGGATTTGATTTTGATATTGAATGACCGATATGCAGACGGTACAGATGTGTCGTGGATTTGGGACACTCATCTGGAGCGGCTTTCCGAGCAGAAAAAACTGAGGCGGATTGTAACAGCGGGAACACGCGCCTACGATATGGCAGTACGCTGCAAATATGCCGGACTGGAAGCCCTCACCACGGTCCAGGAAGGCGACTTGGAAGCGGTTGATCGGGCATTGGAGCAGTTGCCGGAAGATCATACGTTGTTCATTATGTCCACCTACACGTCGCTCTACGCGGTGCGGGATCATCTTCTGAGAAAGGGACGTGAGTCGGTTGAAGCTTAAAATCGGTTATTTGTATCCCGACTTGTTAGAGGTTTACAGCGACCGTGGGAATGTCACAGTCCTGCAAAAACGGTCTGAATGGAGAGGAATCGAGTGTCAGGTTGACCGTATAACGATTGGTGATCAGAGGGATCTATCCGACTATGATTTGCTTTTTTCGGGCGGCGGAGAGGACAGGGAGCAGCTGTTGGTGGCGGAAGATCTTCTGCGGAAAAGAGAGTCTCTTTTTCAGGCGGTGGCGTCTGGCACAGTGGTTTTTACAATTTGCGGGAGTTATCAGTTGCTTGGACATTATTTTGAGACGATTGGCGGGAAAAAGATTGAAGGGGTCGGGTTATTGGATCTGTACACGATAGGCGGATCGAAACGTTTGGTTGGCAATTCGGTCTGTGAAACGGAACTGGTCGGCAAAGTGCACACTCTTGTAGGATACGAGAACCATTCAGGCAGAACGTATTTGGGCGATTCTACGCCTGCCTTGGCATCCGTGGTGGCGGGGCAGGGCAATAATGGCGGGGACGGCAAGGAAGGGGCAGCGAAAGGCAGCGTTTTCGGAACCTATCTGCACGGGCCGATTTTATCGAAAAATCCGTTCTTTGCGGATCATCTGTTGCAATTGGCGTTGGCACGCCGCACGGATAAGCCCGTTCTACCGCTTCTGGATGACACTTGGGAGATGGCCGCACACACACATATTGTCCAACAATATAGCGGAGTGAGCCGCAGATAAACTAAGGTTTTGACAAGCCAGAAAGGATTTTGTTTCAAAATTGGCCGGTTTTCAGATTGCGAATCGGTACCGAGCATGATAGACTAACACTTGTCGCTGCTAACGATATGTGTTAGGCGAACAGACAGAGTAGAAGTAAGGCCAGGCTCGGTAGCTCAGTTGGTGAGAGCGACGGATTCATAACCCGTAGGTCGGGGGTTCGATTCCCTCTCGAGCCACCAGATTTTCTTGCTTGTTCATTACGGAGTGATGGCCGAGTAGGTCGAAGGCGCTCGCCTGCTAAGCGAGTATACGGGGATAACCCGTATCGAGGGTTCGAATCCCTCTCACTCCGCCAGTAAAAAAGAGGGTGTCCCGAAAGCCTGGCTTAGGGACACCCTCTTTTTTGGAAAAAATAACAAGAAAACCGTTCTCTTTGGTATAATTTAGTCACCACAACCAACTAACCAAAGAAAGGAACGGTTTTCTTATGTATGTTCAGTATAACATGGATCATCCAATGGATCGTGAAATCCTCATTCCCAACCAACATCTTAGCCGCATTGTCCATACCGCTGTGGAAAAGATGGACCCCAATATCCTGAACCAACTCTTTCCCGGTGGGGGCCGCCTTCTTTTCATCCTAAAATGATGTTACTAAAATGATGTTAAAAGTTATTCTTTACGCCTATGCCAACCGAATCTACTTTTCTCGCTAAATTGCTAAACAACTGGGCGAAAATATTTATTTCATGTCTATCGAGGCCGTTGACAAGGAACAGACGGAGGCATGGAAGGAACAGGTCGGTCGTGTGGAAAACATGACCTATGACGAGGAGCTAGATGAGTGGATTTGTGCCAACCAAAAACGACTCACGTTCCAATATGAAAAATACAAGCAAAGAAAGATAGACGTGGAACCTGTCTTTGACCAAATCAAATACAATCGCGGGTTTGACCGTTTTTCCCTAAGAGGCCTATCCAAAAACACCACGGATTGGGGTCTTATTTGCATTGCCCATAATCTGAAAAAATGGGAAGGACATACCCAAAAGAAACTCAAAAAGTGTAAAGAATAGAGTCAAAAACCTTCATAACATCTACTTAACCCCATTTTTATCCAACGAATTAAGAGAAAAGAAAAAGGCTGCTCCCAAGAAATCCGTTTTTACCGACCTTTTGGGACAGCCTCTTTTTTGTACGGTTTAATTCTCAAGCCCGAAATTTTTCCACGGCCCGCGCCAAGCGGTTCACGCCGGTGCTCAACTGCTCTTCGTTCGAGTGTGTGTAATTCATCCGAAGTTTATTTTTCTTGGGAGAGTTAACGAAGAATTCGGTGCCGGGTACAAAAGCAACGCCTTCCTGTACCGCCAATCGCAGCAGTTCCTCCGTGTTCCAGTTGGCCGGAAACTCCACCCACAGAAACATACCGCCCTCCGGTTGGTTCCAGCGGATGTCATCCCATTGCTGTTCGGCCAACAATTGGGTCATCAATCGCATTCTTTTAAAATAATGCTTCCTGATTTGTTCGATATGTAAATTCAAATCGAAATCCAGCAGCAATTGATAGAGCGCTTGCTGATCAAGCGAACTGGAATGCAAGTCGGCAGCTTGCTTGGCGTAGGTCATTGCTTTAATCACTTCAGGCGCCCCCACCACCCAGCCGGTACGCAGTGCGGGTACAACGGTTTTGGAAAATGTGCTGGTATAAACGACGGTTCCTCTATTGGAGGGATCTTCCAAAGAGTAAATAGACGGATATTTTTTTTCCGGGTGAAATTGAATGTCACCGTACGGATCGTCTTCCAGTATCAAAATATTGCGGCTGCGACAAGCGTCTAACAACTGCTGGCGCCGTTCGACACTCCAAACCTTTCCTTCCGGGTTTGAGAAAGTAGGCGTCACATAGACCATCTTGACAGGATATTGATCCAATTTCGCGAGTAAATCTTGAGGAACCATACCCTCTGCATCGCTTTCCACGGCGACCACTTGAACGTTTTGGTAACGGAATACCTGCAGGGCGGCCAGATAGGTCGGATCTTCGACCAGAAGTACATCTCCCGGCTCCATGTATACACGAGTAAGCAGATCGATTGCCTGTTGGGAACCGGTTGTCAGGAGCATGTCCTCCGGTTTGGCGACGATCCCTTTTGTTTTCATGCGTTCGCATATTTTCTCGCGCAGCGGTGTGTATCCTTCCGTTATGCTGTACTGCAGTGCTTGCGGTCCTTGCCGAAACACTTTTTCAAACGCATTTTGCAAGGCGGATACAGGGAACAGTTCTTCTGCAGGGAGTCCGCCGGCAAATGAGATAACCGATTTGCCTTGTGTCAATTTTAGAATTTCCCGCACAGCGGAAGGTTGCACATGCTTCGCTGTTGCGGTAAGCTGATACTCCATGGGAAACACTCCTTAGAGACTCATATTTCGCAATTGTATTACGAAAATTTTAATATGTAAACATGATATACTATTGCCGTCAGCAAATTCAATGGAGTGGACAGCATGATTCATACCCTATGCGTGTTGAACGATGGAAACGTCTTGTATAACGTGCCGCTGGAGCAAATGGACACTTATTCACCCAAGTGGTTTTGGGTGGAATTTTCACAGCCTACGGAGCAGGAAATTCTGTATTTGTCCAGCTATTTTTCGTTTCACCATCTGGCGATCGAAGACTGCCTGCATTTGCTGCAACGACCAAAGCTGGATGACTATGGGGAGTATCGTTTTCTGGTACTGCATGCTTTCTCCCAGCCCCAAACGCGCCCGGAAGAAGTAAACTTGTTTGTGTCAGACCGGTATATCGTGTCTTTTCACATGCAGGTGAACGAGGATCTTACGCATATTAAGGAATACTATCAGACAAATCCATCACTGGTCGAGAAAGGGATGGAATATTTGTTGTATTCCATCATAGACCGCTTGGTGGACCAGTATTTTCCCCTGCTCCATCAAATTGACGACGAGCTGGATCGATTGGAATCCGCTTATTTTTTGCGGCCGACCGAGAAGATGATCAATCGGGTATTTGAAATACGGAAAGAGCTGCTCGCCTTGCGAAGAACATTCGACCCCTGTCGCGATGTGATCAACCAAATCCTGCATCCGGAAGAGGAGAAGTGGAAGCCGCAGCACCGCCTTTTTTTCCGGGATATTTACGACCATCTTACGAAGTTGTTGGAGATGACTGATACATACAGGCAAATCGGGAATGATTTGATTGAAAGCTATGCGATGCTCAATTCACAGCGGATCAATCGGGTGATGATGACGCTGACCGTGATCACCACCATTTTTATGCCGTTGTCTTTCCTCGCAGCTCTTTATGGGATGAATTTTGTCAATATGCCGGAATTGCACTGGCGATACGGGTATTATGCGGTACTGATACTGATGGGGATTACGGCAACAGGAATGGTGGTCTGGTTTAAACGAAAAGGGTGGTTTTAAAAACTGCGGCGGACCCGTGAACGTACCAAACATGAACAATGCATCTTGTACATTCGAATAGGGCGTGTGCCCTGCGGTTTCTGTTGTATTCCGGCAAAGATCAAGGACACATCCATATAATGTACAAAAGACTATTGAAGTACGTTAATGTGTCCGCCGTAGAAAAAAAGAGGTGTGTTATGTACGATGTGATCGTAATTGGAGGGGGGCCAGCCGGCTTAATGGCCTCCATATCCGCCGCTTCGCAAGGAGCGAACGTATTGCTGCTTGACAAAGGGGACAAGCTGGGCCGCAAATTGGCGATTTCCGGCGGCGGACGTTGCAATGTTACAAATAATAAGGAACTGGATGAGCTGATCGAAAACATCCCCGGTAATGGGCGGTTTTTGTACAGTTCATTTGCTGTTTTTAACAACCGGGACATCATTCGTTTTTTCGAGGGGCTGGGCATTCGTTTAAAAGAGGAAGACCGAGGACGTATGTTTCCCGTATCCAACAAGGCAAAAGATGTTGTGGATGCTCTGGTTTGCAAGGTGAGAGAGACGGGTGTCGAAATTCGTGTTTTGTCTCCTGTCGATTCGCTCCGTTTTGAAAACGGACAAGTAACGGGGGTGCGGCTGCGATCAGGTGAATTGATTGATGCCCGCAACGTGATTGTGGCGGTCGGAGGCAAGGCGGTCCCCCATACCGGTTCAACGGGAGATGGTTATGAATGGGCGAGGCAGGCGGGGCACACCATTACGGAGCTGTATCCGACAGAAGTGCCTATCACCTTACAGGACGAATTTATCAAAAAGCGGCTTTTGCAGGGATTGTCTTTACGAAATATTCATTTAGCTGTTTATAATGAAAAAGGGAAGAAGAAGAGCGAACAGGAAGGAGACATGATTTTTACCCATTTTGGCATCTCAGGTCCGGCTGCGCTGCGCTGCAGCCAGTTTGTGGTGAAAGAGCTGCAGAAGACGGATCGGCCGGTTGTGTTCATGTCGATAGACCTGTTTCCCGGTCAACGTGCGGAGCAGATTTTGAATTCGATATATGCCATGGCAAAACATGAGCCGAGAAAAGCGATCAAAAATGTGCTGAAAGGATACGTGCCTGAACGGCTGGTCCCCATTTTACTGGATATGGCCGAGCTGCAGGCGGATGTGACTTTCGCCCATCTGCCGAAATCGCCTCTGGAAAAATTGGCTCAGCTGCTGAAACGGTTTCCTCTGCAGGCAACCGGCACTTTGCCGATTGAAGAAGCGTTTGTCACTGGCGGCGGTGTGTCTTTAAAGGAAATTGACCCGAAGACCATGCAGTCAAAACGGATGGCGGGGCTGTTTTTCTGCGGCGAAATTTTAGATGTGCACGGCTATACCGGGGGGTATAATATTACGGCCGCTTTCAGCACGGGGTACACGGCGGGGAAAAGTGCGGCCGAACGTGTAAGTAAGGAGAGGGAACCGGTTTGAATGCGAGAGATTTTGCTATGTTGTTATCGTTGGCAGCTTTGTGGGGAGCCTCCTTCCTCTTTATGAGAATTGCAACCCCTGCGGTTGGACCTTTTGTTACTTCAGATCTGCGTGTGTTATTGGCAGGGGCGGTTTTATGGATCTATGCCGCACTCATTAAAAATCAACCGAAACTAGGGCAGTATTGGAAAGAATATTTCATTCTGGGCCTTATAAATGCAGCGATTCCTTTTGCATTCATTTCAGCAGCTGAAATGAACTTAAATGCTTCTTTGGCCGCGATTCTGAATGCAACGACGCCTCTGTTTACGGCACTTGTTGCATGGGGATGGACAAAAGAACCGTTAAACTGGAAAAAGGTTATGGGTTTGCTAATCGGGGTGGCGGGCGTATCTATACTTACCGGATGGAGTCCTGTGCCGATAGGGAATAAAATCGTTTATTCGGTTGGGTTTTCTTTGCTGGCAGCCTTGTCCTACGGGTTTGGCGGCATCTATGCTTCTCGCAAATTTAAAGGTGTAAAACCGCTTGATCTGGCAATTGGACAACAATTGGGCGCAGGCGTGATTCTTCTGCCATTCTCCATTGCAACGATCCCGAACAAAGTACCGCCAGCCGAAGTCCTCTATTCGATCGCAGGGCTATCCATCCTATGTACTTCCATCGCCTATCTATTCTATTTTCGCTTAATCAATAATGTGGGAGCGGTTAAAACATTGAGTGTGACGTTTTTGGTTCCGATCTTTGGGGTGATCTGGGGGAGTATTTTTCTGCATGAATCGATTTATCTGAACACGCTTGTTGGAATGATTGTGATTTTCTTAAGTATCACGCTTGTTACCAATCTATTGCCTCTGAAAACAAAGAACAATTCTGCGTAGAACAAAAACCGCGTCTATCGACGCGGTTCCTTCATTATTCACCGGCAGCGAGCTGTTCGTATGCGGCCACAACCCGTTCCCATTCGGCATCATCTTCAATGTCGATCAGGTATTCTTCGCCTTCTTCATCTGTTTCCACGCGCAGAATAACGGCTTCGCCTTCTTCCTGATCATGCGGAACTAAAATCGCGTAGCTGTTTCCTTCCAGTTCCATTACGTCAGCTACAATAAACTCATGATCAACGCCCTCATCATCTGTCAAAACGATGACAGCCTGTTCATGGTCATGGTCGCAATCGGGACCGTGAACATGGTTCTTATCAGCCACTGGGCAATCCCTCATCTCTTTTCAAATTAATTCTCGGTTCATCATAACATGGCAAATCTTGCTGCGTCAAACAGACGTGAGCTCAAGGACCGACGGCCCTTATTTTGTCAGTTGCTTCAGCCGCCGCCGCTTTTTCTGTCCGGGCCAGGAACCGGAACTCCATTCACTCTGCTTGAAATACAGTTGGACAATAAGGTGGTGACCGATTGCAACAGTTCGTCGACGCTCACACAGGATTCTTTAAACGCAACCACTTCTGGATATTGGTCCAATTCGTCCATTACATCTTGGACAGACTGTTCCAACTGTTTTAAATGGGGCCCTTCGCCATAGGAAGACAGTTTCTCCAATTCTTCCTGCATGCTTCGCAGTTTGTTCAGCAGCGATTTGATTTCCGGATTGGATTCCATCTGTTCTTTCTTTTCTTTATAGGAAGAGACTTCGGGGGATTCGGCAATCAGACTCCCCAGTTCAAACGCGCGTCCCCAAATTTCGTTCGGGTCAACCATTCTCCTTACCTCCTGCGTCTGCTTATCGTAACCATAATACGTGAAGGAACCACGGACATTCTTAAAGAGTATACCAAATCTTCCATGTTGTTACCAGTCAAAGAAAGTTCACTTGACTTGTGAATCGAATTGTTTTTATTCTATATGGGAATAGATAGAGTGGAAGGAGGCGTCAAACATGTGGGGTCTCTTAGCGTTTACAGCCGCACTTTTTTGGTTGTTGGCCATGTGTTCGAACATTACGGCGGAGAAATTTAACAAAGCGATCAAAAAGCAGCACGAGCAGTGGGAGAAGTAATGGAACTGCAGGGAGACTCCCTGCTCTTTTTCTGAAGGGTCGGGGGTGAGCCGTCGTGCAGCCGCTGTTCAAATTTCCAAAAGCGGGCCATTATGCTTTTTTTTATGAAACAGCTCATTTGATGTTGATCAGTTGGGAGCGGGACGACAAAAAGGAGTTGTACCGAATCTCCGGCCAGCAGGGGGAAACCATTTCGCTTGATTTCCCGGGGGAGCTTTACACGGATCGTGTGATGGATATGATCAGCCGTATTTTTTTTATCAACGTGCAGGAAGCTTCGGAAGAGAAAAGATATACGTTGGGCGCCTACTTCACGCGACATTCACACGCATATGCCGTTTATTATGAACGGGATGCGGCGGCTGGCGAATTGATCTTTTTTCGGGTCATCGATGAGGGAACCGGTTACGGATTGGACGTGGTCGAGGATCCGGCAGAGTATCAAGCGGTTGCTGCAGAAATTGAAGAGCGTTACGGCGGGTTTCTACAATTTCATTAAAATCAATTCTTACATAACTTGAATCTGCCTATTGTTGAAACAGATCGAATTCTTGTGTTACCATGGTGTAGAAATTTTGCCGAACGGAAGGTGAGGTCATCACATGAAAAAAGCACTGATTTTGACCGATGTTCAAGAAGATTTTCTTGGAGAATTAGGAAACATCGACTATATTGTCCGCCTCTGCCAGCAGTATATCGATCAAAATGCCGACAGTTATGATTTGATCATTACAACCACATGGAAACATGAAGACAATGAAGGACAAGACACCTTGTTGCTGAAACATCCGAAAGCAAAGCGTGTCGAGAAAAGAACTTACACAGCTTTTAATGAGGAAACGAAAGCACTGCTGGAACAGCATCAAATTGAGCTTGTCCATCTTGGCGGCATGGATGCCGAGCTGGCTGTCCTGGCGACCATGTTCAGCCTGCTTGATAACGGATACAAAGTACAAATTCTGGAGCCGCTGTTGGTTTCCTATCATGCGCGCAACTGGGAAGCCACGATGGTGATCAAAAACGCGATTGGCGAAGAAAATCTGCTGCATGTTGGCGGCGACCGAGTTTGGATGTAAGTCCCAATCATTACACTTATTGACGGGTGTGATGACCTGCCTGCCCGGCCAAAATAAAGTTACCATTTTGGCGCAGGGGGGATTCCAGTGTCTTGGGTGTATTGGGCAGGGCTATATGACAGTAAATTTGAGGCCTACTGCGCTGTGATGTGGGTAGAGGGCGACAAACGCATTTATGGGACGCATCCACCGCGTGAAGTGGAATTATACCGGACACGTAGGGGAAAATATGGCGTTCGGTTCCGATCCGAAAAGATGAAAGTGCACTGAAAGATAAGAGCCACCGCCGGGTGGCTCTGCTTGTGCATAAACTACTGGGCATAATCGGGAATCGGCTTTGTCTGATCAAACTCATCATGTGCTGTATACGTGAGATGTTTCGGCTGTTTCTCCGCTGTGGAGACACCCATCAGATGCATCAGCGGACAGATTCGGGTGACGCCTTCCGCTACTTTCATCGCACTTGCCATTACCATCATCGCAGCGAACGTGTCATTTTTTTCGATTAATCGCCGAATACCGAACGCCAGACCGGTGAAACCGGCTGTAAGACGCAGATAGGCATCCCAGTTGCCCACATTTTGTTTGATCATGTGATGACCTCCCTTCATTTTTGCGCAAGCGGTTTTAGTATGAACAAAAAAAACAGTGTATAATGATAATAGTAAAGGAGGAATACATAGATGAATCTGGTGCCGATGGTAGTCGAACAAACAAGCCGCGGAGAACGCGCATACGACATTTATTCCCGCCTGTTAAAAGACCGGATTATTTTTCTGGGCAGTGAAATTGATGATATGGTGGCCAACTCGGTCATCGCACAGTTGCTGTTTCTGACTGCAGAAGACTCGGAAAAAGACATCAGTCTGTACATCAACAGCCCGGGCGGCTCGATTACAGCCGGCATGGCGATCTTTGATACCATGCAGTTTATCAAGCCGGATGTATCGACGATTTGTGTGGGAATGGCGGCTTCCATGGGAGCATTTCTGTTGACTGCCGGCGCGAAAGGCAAACGATTGGCTTTGCCAAACGCAGAAGTAATGATTCATCAACCGCTTGGCGGAGCACGCGGTCAGGCAACTGACATTAAAATCGCGGCAGAGCGGATTTTGCGGATGCGGGATCAATTAAACCGGATCATTGCGGAGCGTTCGGGACAACCACTGGAAAAAGTCGAACGGGACACCGACCGTGATTATTTCATGAGTGCCGAGGAAGCCAAAGAGTACGGGCTGATCGACAAAGTAATCGAACGTATCTAGACGGAATATGAGACTGATTCCATTACTGCGCGAAAAGGGAGCCATCCCTTTTCGCGATTTTATGCAAGCGGCACTTTATGATCCGGATGACGGGTATTACTCTCGCAAACATGAGATATTCGGAAAAACGGGTGATTTTTATACATCTCCCGGCGTGCATTCGGTGTTCGGGCAAACGGTCGCCCGCGATCTCTTTAAAAAATGGCATCTGCTCGATTGTCCGTCACCTTTTATTCTTGTAGAATTTGGCGCAGGACAAGGCGTCCTGGCCAAAGACATACTCACCGCATGGAAACAAATCGCACCCGAGATACCGATTCATTACCGGATTGTGGAAACATCAGCCGGGCTTCGGGAAATTCAACGCGCCCTGCTGGATCCGGTAATCCGTGCAACAAATGCGGTTGTAGAATGGTTTTCTGATCTTTCGGAAGCAGGTTCTTTTATAGGAATGGTTCTCTCGAATGAATTGCTGGATGCGTTTCCTGTGCACGTTGTCGAGAAAACGGAAACGGGATGGCAAGAGATCTATGTGACTGAACGGGACGGAATGCTGGCAGAATGTACAGGCCCTTTGTCGGACAACCGGATCGCATTTTATATAGATCGATTCTTACCGCCGCTGCCTGTCGGGCGGCGAGCTGAAGTCAATCTGGCAGCACTTGATTGGCTGCAGGAAATCAGTATTTTTTTGAAGAAAGGATTTATTATTACGATTGATTACGGTGAGGAATCGGATCATCTTTATGAGGGCAGAAATAGCGGTACCATTCGGGCGTTCTACAGACACCAACCGGTTTCTGAGCTTTATGTACGAATCGGTCAGCAGGATATCACCAGTGATGTAAACTTTACCGCGATTCGAAAATACGGGGAAGATATCGGATTGGGCACCTTTTTATATGGGACTCAGGCCAATTATTTAGTACAAGCCGGTATTTTGGAGACCATTGCGCCCCCTCAATCAGACGACCCGTTTCAAGATGAGACGTTCAAGCGCAATCTGGCGATCAAACATCTGATTTTGCCGGGGGGTATGGGGGATCGATTCAAAGTACTGATTCAACAGAAATCCGGGTGATCCTATGTTAAAAAAATTGGCAATCGGTTTATTTGTTTGCGGCGGCTTGTTTTTGCTGTTGGGAATTGTTTGGTTTATGAAGAGATAATCAGGGAGCAGGGTATACTAACACACATATTTCTCGATTGTGACATACTTTTAAGTAAAAAAGTGACATTCTATTATGGTGAAATTGGCAGTTTAAGTGTACAATGAGACTGTAACTTGCTTGATTACTGGGAGGTTTCTCGACAATGGCAACTAAATTGGGGATTAATGGAATGGGCAGGATCGGCCGAATGGTCTTTCGGATCGCCATGAACGATCCGGAGGTTCAGATCGTCGCTGTAAATGCGACAACCGACCCGGCTGCTTTGGCCCACCTGTTAAAATACGATTCTGTGCAGGGGCGTTGGGACGTGGATATTGAGACGGAAGACAACGCTTTAATTGTCAATGGACAACGTATATATGTAATGTCCGATCGTGACCCGAACAATTTAAAATGGGGCGAATATGGAGCCGACATAGTAATTGAATCGACCGGAAAGTTTCGTTCGCGTGAAACCGCTGGCGTTCACTTGAAAAACGGAGCGAGAAAAGTAATTATTACGGCTCCCGGCAAAGATGAAGACGCAACAATTGTGATGGGTGTCAATGAGAATCTGTACGATCCGAACCAGCATCATGTAATCTCCAACGCTTCCTGTACGACAAACTGTCTGGCGCCTGTTGTAAAGGTGCTGCAGGATCAGTTCGGAATTGAGCATGGTTTGATGACGACTGTGCACTCCTACACAAACGACCAGCGGAATCTGGACAATCCTCATAAAGATTTACGACGTGCACGGGCTTGCGCCACGTCGATTATTCCTACTTCAACGGGTGCTGCCAAAGCGGTTGCATTGGTACTGCCCGAACTGAAAGGAAAGCTGAACGGGCTGTCTTTGCGGGTGCCAACTCCAAACGTTTCGGTTACGGATCTGGTAGCCACATTAAAGAAAGACGTGACGGCAGAAGAAGTGAACGATGCGTTAAAGAAAGCGGCGCAAGGTTCGCTGAAAGGAATACTGGAATATACGGAAGAACCGCTTGTATCGATCGATTTTGTCGGTCATCCTGCTTCCTCCATTGTAGACGGTTTATCCACAATGGTGGTAGCAGACCGGACGGTGAAAGTGTTGGCCTGGTATGACAATGAATGGGGATACTCCTGCCGCGTTGTCGATCTTGCCCGTTTGGTCGCCAGCAAGTTGCCCCAAAAACAGACAGTTTTAAGCTAAGTATTCTGCAACTTTATACAGTATATCACGAAAACGGATGTCCCGTTGCCGGCGGACATCCGTTTTTCCGTTTGAATAGAAGCGGGGGTTGCGGTAACACTAGTCCTGACAATATTGGGAAAGGGTGGCTAGAAATGATGAAGGTGATTCGGTACTATAAGGCGGCAGCGGTTGTGATGAGCGTACTGTCTTTCCTGTTGGCCTTGCGGGGTCCGCGATTACGCAGACAACGGACGATCAAACTGCTGCGGAAACTACTCAAGAGACTTGCATAAACAAAAGCACCGCAGGCTCGATTGCTGGCACATTATGTTGTCGATCGGATAATCACCGATAATAAAATTTTGACATTTCGAATAGTATGATAGGATAGCTTGTCGAAAGTTCTGGTTTTTTAGAAACTGTGCAACGACAATGTTTGTCGAGTATAATCGTTAAGTATCTACTCTAGCGACAAAGGATGACAAGAGTTGAAAAACCAGTCTGTACTCAAACAGATCGACCAGTTGCGCACGGAGCTGCAGATACTCACCAAGCAAAAAGGGAGTTTTCTTGATCCTTCCGTATTGGAAATGAGCCAGCGACTGGATCGGTTGATCTTATTAATTTACAAACAGAATGGACAAGCCTATAGGGAGACAGGTGTAGTATGGATGCGATAAACGGTTTGCAGGACCTCGCCCTTTTTTTAGAAGAATTTTTCTCCGATTCAGTTGTCAGGGGAAAACTGGAATGGCAGCTTCAGACAGATGGGGATTCCATCATTTTGGCCCAGGTGGAAGGTCCATTTGATTTTTGTGATGTATTGACAGGGAAAAATGAAACGGAGATCGCCCTTGAGTTCATGCTTCATCCGCAACAACCCGGCCATGAAGTTTCTTCCATCGCTATACCTGTAGATCCGGATGATGTGGAAGTCAATATTTTGGATCAGGCAATTGAAATTGAAAGCATGGATTATTATCTGTTGCTGCATATTACGAATCATTTACCAAACGATTGACTCGGATGATGATACACCTGCCGGGAAACAATATTGTTAAACAGCGATAGGGGGTGTTGGCGTGAACGAGAACACCGAGCAGAAAGAAGCAAAGGAACAGGAACGTTTACGAGGCTCATTTACCCCGATTGAAGAGGAGTATCACGCCGCCTATCCGGATGTGAAAGCGCCGTGGACGAGCGCTTTTTTAAGTGGACTATTCGGACGAAACAATGCCGGGTTCATCATGGCTGCGTTGATCGGTGCGGCTATCGCAGTGGCATTCTGGGCCGCTTATACCATCTTTTTTCACTAACCTACGGGGGCGAGAAGCCGCTGCTACGGCAGCGGTTATTTTTTCACAAAAAAGGGATTTGGGGAGCGCTTGTCGAATCGTCGAATACCGGAAACCATGCAAGCGGGGTGAGTCAAGTGTTGTCCCAGCATATACTGTTTGATCTTGATGATACGCTAATCCATTGCAACAAACATTTTACGTTGACGCGGGAACTGTTTTTGGATCTGATGATGAGTCTGTTTCAGGATTTTCCGGTCGAGCGAAGTTTGATCGATAAAACACAGGAAAAAATCGATATGGCAGGCGTTGAAAAATGGGGATTGGGCAAAAACCGTTTCCCTGATTCGCTTGTCCAAACGTACCGGTTAATGTGTCAGAAATACGGGAAAATCCCCGAACAGAAGGAAGAAGCAAGAATTCTGGAACTGGGGCATTCGGTCTATGATTTTGATATTGAGCTGTACCCGTATGCAATGAACACGCTGGAAAAATTGATAAAGCAGGGGCACGATCTGTATCTGTACACCGGCGGTGATTTTCAGATTCAAACGCAAAAAGTGCTGGAAGCTGGGTTGGACGTTATTTTCCCGGAACAGAAACGGTTTATTTACGAACACAAAAACACAAAAGTGTTGCGTCATATCCTCACGCGCTACAATTTTCATCCGCAGAAAACGTGGATGGTGGGCAATTCCGCAAGAAGTGACATTCGTCCCGCCTTGGAAACGGGCATTCATGCGATTCATATTCCGGACGAGTTTGGTTGGAAATACGACCGTGTGGAGTTAGATGTCCCTGCCAAAGGTGAATTTCATGTGCTTCGCTCCATTGCCGACGTACCAGACGTGATCGCAGAAATTGCAGGGCGGGGAGCCAATCAAAGACGTGAACAGATGGGGTAAAAAAGGATAAGAAGGTGTACATCATTACGATTTGGGTTGATGCGGACGGATGTCCGCGCCGGGTTGTGGAGACAGCCAAACGGTTGGCGGCAGAAAATCAGGTCAGGTGCTGGACCGTATCCAATTTTCATCATCAGATTGAAGGGGAATTCCATATCACGGTCGACGATACGTCACAATCGGCCGATCTTTATATCCTGAACCGGTGTCAGCTAGGCGATCTGGTCATTACGCAAGACATTGGATTGGCGGCGCTCGTGTTAGGCAAAAAATGCCGGGCACTGGGAATTTATGGACAGGAATATCGGGAAGATACGATCGATCTGATTTTGGAGATGAGGGAAGGAGCGGCCAAACACAGACGTGCGGGGGGCCGTACGAAAGGGCCAAAGAGGCGGACGGAAGCAGATGATGCCGCATTTGAAACGGCTTTGGATCATATTTTGAAAAATGGGTGAGGGGGTTGCAAATCATGCGATCGCCTTTTTGTCATGTTTGTGGTATGATGATAGTTGTGTGAAAAATGGGAGGCGCTGATATGACGCATCAAGAAAAACTTCGTAATATCGCGATAATTGCCCATGTCGACCACGGTAAAACGACGCTGGTTGATAAACTGCTGCAGCAGTCGGGGATTTTTCGCGAAAACGAGCATATAGAAGAACGAGTCATGGATTCAAATGATTTGGAGCGGGAGCGCGGGATTACCATTTTGGCGAAAAATACAGCGATCCGCTATAACGATTATACGATTAATATTGTGGATACTCCCGGTCATGCCGATTTCGGCGGTGAAGTGGAACGGATCATGAAGATGGTGGATGGTGTTCTGCTGGTCGTGGATGCGTTTGAAGGTTGTATGCCGCAAACGAAGTTTGTTTTGCGCAAAGCGTTGGAACAAAATCTGGTGCCGATTGTGGTGCTGAACAAGATTGACCGGCCGAATGCACGTCCGCAGGAAGTGGTCGATGAAGTGTTGGACCTTTTCATCGAATTGAATGCGACGGAAGAACAGCTTGATTTTCCGGTCATTTATGCGTCCGCTTTGCAGGGATATGCAACAACCAGTCCCGACCAAACAAAAAGCGACATGAAAGATCTGTACGAAGCGATTATCCAGCATATTCCATCGCCTTGGGCGGATCCGGAAGAGCCGCTGCAGTTCCAGGTCACGCTGCTCGATTATAATGAGTATTTGGGGAGAATCGGAGTCGGTCGCATTCAGCGCGGCAGAATCCGGGTAAATGAGCAGGTGGCCGTTATGAAACGGGACGGAACGGTTCAAAAATCGCGCGTCAGCAAACTGTTTGGTTTTATCGGTCTGAATCGGATTGAAGTGGAAAGCGCGCAGGCAGGGGATATTATTGCAGTCGCCGGACTTGGCGATATTAACGTCGGGGAAACGGTTACCGATCCGGAACGGCAGGAAGCATTGCCGTTGCTTCATATTGATGAGCCTACACTGCAGATGACGTTTTCTGTTAATGATTCCCCGTTTGTCGGACGGGAAGGAAAACATGTCACTTCCCGAAAACTGAAGGAGCGGCTGCTGGAAGAGTTGGAAACAGACGTCTCGCTGCGGGTGGATGAAACAGATTCGCCCGATGCGTTTATCGTCTCCGGACGGGGAGAGCTTCATCTGTCGATTCTGATTGAAACCATGCGGCGGGAAGGGTATGAACTGCAGGTCTCGAAACCGGAGGTCATCATCCGAGAGGAAAACGGGATACGGCTGGAACCGTTCGAACATCTGGTGATCGATGTGCCGGAAGAATACATGGGAGCAGTTATGGAACGTCTGGGAGCCCGCAAAGCGGAAATGACCAATATGGTTAACCATGGAACCGGCAACGTACGTCTTGAGTTCCTGATTCCGGCACGCGGGTTGATCGGATTCCGCACCGAATTTTTGACAGAAACACGTGGGTATGGAATTATGAACCACAGTTTTGATTCGTATCAGGAATACCGAGGTGAACTGGAAGGACGTCGTCAAGGTGTTCTGGTTGCCAGTGAATCGGGTACAGCCACTGCATACAGCATTGAGGGATTGGAAGATCGTGGCGTTATGTTTATCACGCCCGGTACGGAAGTATATGAGGGAATGATTGTAGGGGAACACAACCGGGATAACGATCTGACCGTCAATGTGACAAAAGCGAAGGCGATGACCAACGTGCGATCCGCTACAAAAGACGAGACTACCAAGCTAAAAGCGCCGCGCATTTTATCACTGGAACAGTCGCTCGAATATCTGAACGATGATGAACTTTGTGAAATTACGCCCAAATCAGTCCGTCTCCGCAAAAAATATTTGAAGAAAAACGAGCGCGACCGTCACGAAAAACAAAAATCTTATTCTTGATGACCTGACAGGGGGTCATCTTTTTTTGTTTGGGAGCTTGATTTCGCTGTTTTCTCTACGAATCGAATCTCCAAACTTGGCTGTGAGAAACTCGGAATACGTAGCGTTGTGGCGCCGCTTGCCATTAACTCTGCTCCTTTTGACGGAGCCCATGGATCCCGTCCCGTTGCAATGGCAAAAGGAATTGCCAAAAGCGCAACTCTATGGGGAGAATCACTGCGTAAAACGATGCTCGATTATAATTTTTACGGTAGGATCACGTTGGTAGGCGAAGTGCTACCCAACCCGGATAATCGGGTCACGCTCTCAAAGGAAAAAGATGAATACGGCATGCCTTTGGCGGCGGTTTCTTTTTCCTGCGGAGAAAATGACAAAAAATTGATTGCGCATGCGGTTGGGAAAATGCAGGAGATTATTCGTGCAGCAGGCGGAAAACCGGAATTTGTAACAGATGATACCGCCCATTTAATGGGAGGATGTCGAATGGGAAAAGATCCTTCCAGCTCGGTGGCAAACTCGTTTGGGCAAACACACGATATCCTAAACCTGTTTATTTGTAGTGCCAGCCCGTTTGTTACTTCCGGGGGCGGCAACCCGACGGAAACAGTAATGGCACTTGCTGCAAGGACAGCGGATTATCCTGCAGATCAGATGAAACAAAGGCAATGTTAGATGTACATGTTGCTGAATAAGCATTTGGTAGAATTCGTATAAGAAAATGGATAGAGAACAGACGCTTCGGGCCTCTCTATCCATTTTTTTACTCAATCAGATCGAGTTCTGTTTTTCTAGGGCAATTGCTCATCCATGGATACAAGCGGGATCGTATCTTGTATCCCCTCTCTTGCAGCAGGCAGCCAGCTTTCCTCTTCCATTTGGGCTGCCAGAACGGGATCCTCTTCCTCGATCCGTTCATTTGGGTCTAAGGTATGATGGGGTCACGTTGTGATTCCTCCTTTTGGAAGGATGTTTTTGTCGTTAGCATGTCCTGAAGTGGAAGTGTGGATACCCGATGGGATTTGCCGTTGTCCCACCGATTTATGCTATAATTTAGAAAAAATTTCTATGAATAAATTAAAGAAAGGATGAACACGAATGGCTGAAACAGTCCAAACTGAGTTACCACAAGTACTGGTTGATTTCCTGCAAGGGGAAAAACTGGTTCTTTTGCATACGATTGATCACGAAACGGGAGCTCCCAATGTAGCGGCTATTTCCTGGCTGCTGGCGCTCGACCCGAAATCCGTCCGGTTTGCCATCGATCCACGTTCCCGCGTGGTAGCGAATATCAATAAAAATCCGCGCGTATCCATTGCGATCATCGGACCTGATTCCTGTTATTCGATCAGCGGCGTTGCATCTGCCGGGACGGAAAACCTGGAAGGCGTCGCTTTGAAAATGATCGCCGTTGATGTATCGGTTGATGAAGTGCGCGATATCATGTTTTACGGAGCCAAAATGTCGGTGGAACCGAAGTACGAAAAAACGTATGACCCGAAATTGGCAGAAAAATACGATCAGGAAGTTTATAGCGCGTTAAAAAAGAGATAATGGAAAGTAAGACTCTTTGATAGTCGGCCCGTGGTTTGGCCGATAGGAGGGATTACTTGTTGGAAAAACCATTTCTCTTCCCGTTGACGATGAAAAATGGCAAAGTGTTTGACTCAACCGGCAAGGACATCACGGAAGCCTACCAACAGTTCAAGCAGGTCGAGGCTGCAGAAAAGTTGACCCATGCGTTGGAAATTCTGGGCCGTGTAAAATTGGAAGGCCAGGAAACACGCCGCTTGCTGTTTGTCGATACGGTTTACAAGTATGCTGCGGTCGTGGAAACGTTCATCGGGGACGACCTTTCGGAACGCTTAAATCTTGCGTATGCCGGAAAGGTGAAACTTGATGACGAGAATGAATGGAGCCTCACCAAATTGAATCGAATGCTGCTGCCCATCAATAGCTTGCCTGACCTCTATAAGTATGTGTCAAATGGGTACCTAACCATTCAGATGGCCGAACAGGCGTGGGATCATCGAAACTGTTCGTTTTACATGATCAAGTTGGATCATACTTGGTAACGGGCGGCAGACAACAGACAGGCAGACCAGCTTTTTCACGAGATGTGAAAAAGCTGGTCATTTTTTTTGGCTTATGGGCGAATACTATCCAGGACCGAACATCAGAAGACAGGAGGAATCTTACATGGCCTTTCATTCGCCTCAGAGGATCGCCGAACTGTCGGTGGATGCGGGACTGCGTAAAGCATCGCTGCCGCTTTTAACCATGTTGATTTTAGGTTTTTTGGCAGGTGCATTTATTGCGCTCGGTTTTTTATTGGATATTCGGGTAACGGCAAGTTTGCCAAGGGAGTGGGGGACATTTGGATCCTTTTTGGGAGCGGCCGTTTTTCCGGTTGGTCTTATGTTTGTTGTAATTGGTGGCGGTGAACTGCTAACCGGCAATATGATGTCTGTCCCGATGGCGTGGATGTCTCGTAAAATCACGTTTGGAAAATTACTGAACAATTGGTTTTGGGTGTTAATCAGCAATTTTATAGGAGCCGTTTTTGTCGCCTACGTGTTTGGCCATGTAGTCGGTATGACAGAGACAGGCGCCTTTTTAACCAAAACGGTTGCGATCGCCTCAGGCAAACTGAGTGACACGTTTTGGCAGGCGTTTTTCTCCGCAGTGGGCTGTAACTGGCTGGTTTGTTTGGGGGTTTGGCTCGCGTACGGCTCGGATGACGTCGGCGGCAAAATACTTGGCATCTGGTTTCCGATTATGGCGTTTGTGGCAATCGGGTTCCAGCACGTGGTGGCTAACATGTTTGTCATCCCTGCCGCCATCTTTGCCGGGCATTTAACGTGGGCCGATTATTTGAGCAATTTTGTTCCCGTGTTGTTAGGCAATATTGTGGGCGGTGCGATATTCGTCGGTTGGATGTATTGGATGAGTTACATCCGCGGCACCGGGCAGGGCGGTACCACACCCGGTCCGAAAGAGGTACACGGGTTGGAAACGGATACGAAACAGAAATCTTTCGGGTTGCGAGGTGCCAAACATTGAACGAAACCATCACACAACAGTCCGGATTGACAACACACGAAACGATTGAGATCGACGGAAAACCGTTTGCAATGACAGACGGCCAGACGATTTTGCAGGTGGCTCAGGCACAGGATTATTTTGTCCCCAGTATTTGCTATCATCCGAATCTGCGACCGCTTCAGACATGCGACACCTGTTTAGTGGAAGTCGATGGGCAGTTGGCACGGGCATGCGTTACGGAAGCCAAGCCGGGCATGGTCGTAAACACGCAATCGGAGCAGGCAAAAGAAGCCCAATTGGAAGCCATGTCGCGTATTTTAAAAAATCATGAACTGTACTGCACGGTTTGCGATAATAACAACGGCAATTGCACCGTGCATAACACGGCCGAATTTTTGCAGGTTGAACATCAGAAATACGAGTTTACTCCCAAGCCCTATCCGCCTGACAACTCACATCCTTTTTATCGGTACGAACCGGATCAGTGCATACTTTGCGGCAGATGCGTGGAGGCCTGTCAGGATTTGCAGGTGAACGAAACGCTGTCGATCGACTGGAGCCGTGAAG
The DNA here is from genome assembly GCF_015097055.1 of Effusibacillus dendaii. Taxonomy (NCBI): domain Bacteria; kingdom Bacillati; phylum Bacillota; class Bacilli; order Caryophanales; family Alicyclobacillaceae; genus Effusibacillus; species Effusibacillus dendaii. The sequence continues at coordinate 1,098,082 of NZ_AP023366.1, read as the reverse complement.
TACCGCGTGTGATTTGGGATCATGACGTGCCGATTGACCATTCATCCTGCGTTTCCTGCGGTCATTGTGTGACTGTGTGTCCTTGCAATGCATTGATGGAAAAATCGATGCTTGGTGAAGCCGGCTACCTCACAGGAATTGAAAACAATATTTTAGGACCGATGATCGACATTACGAAAGAAGTGGAGCCGGGCTACCGGGAAATTTTTATGATTTCAGAAGTCGAGGCGGCCATGCGTCAATCCCGCATCAAACGGACGAAAACGGTATGCACCTATTGCGGTGTGGGATGCAGTTTTGAGATCTGGACAAAAGGGCGGCACATTTTAAAGGTGGAACCGCATGCTGAGGCGCCGGTGAACGGAATTTCCACTTGTGTGAAAGGCAAGTTTGGCTGGGATTTTGTAAACAGCGAAGAGCGCTTGACCAAACCGTTAATCCGTAAAGGGGACAAGTTTGTGGAAGCCACCTGGGACGAAGCCCTGTCCCTCGTTGCCAGAAAACTGACGGAAATGAAAGAACAACACGGCCCCGATTCGATTGGCTACATCTCTTCTTCCAAGTGCAGTAACGAGGAAAACTATCTGATGCAAAAATTGGCCCGTGCCGTAACAGGTACCAACAATGTGGACAATTGCTCCCGCTACTGTCAGTCACCGGCTACATCAGGCCTGATGCGGACTGTTGGTTATGGCGGTGATTCCGGTACAGTTCATGATATTGCGGCGGCCGATCTGGTACTCATTGTGGGGGCCAATGCGGCTGAATCTCATCCGGTGTTGGCAACACGCATCAAACGGGCGCACAAATTGTACGGCCAGAAGCTGGTTGTGGCGGATTTACGGAAGAACGAAATGGCGGAACGGGCTGATCTGTTTTTGCATCCGGAGCAGGGGACCGATCTGATCTGGCTGTCGGCGGTTACCAAGTACATCATCGATCAGGGGTGGGAAGACAAGCAGTTTCTGTGTGATCGTGTAAACGGATTTGACGAATATGCCGAATCGTTATCCAAATTTACACTTGACTATGCGGCAGAAAAGACGGGCATTTCGAAAGACGATTTGATCAAGCTGGCGGAGATGATTCATGTGGCAAACAGTGTGTGTATCCTATGGGCGATGGGAGTTACCCAGCATTTGGGCGGCACGGATACGAGTACGGCCATCTCCAATCTGCTTTTGGTGACAGGAAATTACGGAAGAACCGGTACGGGCGCTTATCCGCTGCGCGGTCACAACAATGTGCAGGGCGCCTGCGATTTTGGCTCAATGCCTGCCTGGATGCCGGGATATGAAGCGGTTCAGGATGAAAAGGTGCGCGCCAAATATGAGCGGGCATGGGGTGTCAAACTGCCGAAAGAACCGGGGTTGAATAACCATCAGATGGTAGAGGCCATCCAGGATGGAAAGCTAAAGGCGCTGTATTTGATGGGGGAAGACATGGCCATTGTGGACTCGAACTCGAATCATGTGCAGGCCGCGTTTGAACAATTGGAGTTTTTTGTCGTTCAGGACATTTTTTTCTCAAAGACGGCCCAATATGCGGACGTGGTGCTGCCGGCATCGCCAAGTCTTGAGAAAGACGGCACATTCACCAATACGGAAAGGCGCATCCAGCGTTTTCACAAAGTGTTTGAACCGCTCGGCGATTCAAAGCCGGACTGGCTGATTCTCCAGGAAGTGGCAAACCGGATGGGAGCTGACTGGAACTACTGTGATCCGGGTGAAATCATGGCAGAAGTGGCTCGTCTGGCGCCGATTTTTGCAGGTGTCAGTTATGAGCGTCTGGAAGGCTGGAACAGTCAGTTGTGGCCAGTAGCGCCGGACGGATCATCCACTCCGTTGTTGTATGTCGACCGGTTCGGGTTCCCTGATGGCAAGGCGAAACTGGTAAAAGTGGACTGGACGCCTCCTTACGACGCCGGGAAAGAATTCGATCTGCACTTGAACAACGGGCGGCTGCTGGAACATTTTCACGAAGGAAACTTGACCTACCGGGTGGACGGAATTACGCACAAAGTGCCGAATCCCTGGCTGGAAGTGTCACCGGAACTGGCTGCAGAACGAGGATTGCAGAGCGGCTCTTTGGTACGGTTGACCTCCCCGTACGGTGAGGTGGAAGTGCGAACCCTTGTTACGGATCGCGTTCAGGGCAACGAACTTTATTTAACGATGAACTCGTTTGAGGACAAGAAAATGGTCAATCGGTTAACCAGCAGTTATCACGACAAAACGACACACACACCGAACTACAAAGAAATGGGCGTTAAAATGGAAATTTTGGAATCGGAAGGAGAATCTCCGCTCCCCCGTGAGAACCACCGATTCGGCAAGCGGGTGCCGCAGATCGGGGTACGAGTTGAGGAAAAATGGAAGCGATCCGATTTTGTACCGATACCGGATTTGATCGAGGGAGGTGCCGAACATGGCGCGAGCGATTACGCACATTGAGAAACAACTGCCCAATCCGGAACAGGAACAGGTGCAGGCCATCGGCCAAATTTTGGAAGCGGTGGCGGAAAGCCGCGACACGTTGCTGATGACACTCGATATTTTAAAGGAACTGCATGCGTCAGGAGTGCTTAACATTTTGCAGGGAATTCTGAAAAATCGGCAGCAAATCGGCGCTATCGCGTTTACCCAATTGAATCAGCCTGGAATTCATCACGGGCTGAAAAATTTGATCGGTCTCGCTCAATTTCTCGGTAAACTGGATCCGGCCCAACTGCAAACGATGCTGAACGGGGTGGCGCGCGGACTGGAACAATCAGGGACGCATGCGGCAGAGACCAAACCGATCGGTTTATGGAACATGGGTAAAATGTTGCGAGATCCTGACGTGAACGCTTCGATCAACATGATGTTGCAGTTTTTACGAGGTATGGGGGAAGGAATCAACGGCAACCGTTCCTCGGTCCATTAATCGGATGTAGTATCAGGCAGAGTCCGAACCGGACAGATGAACGATAACGGAAATGGCAGAACAAATGAAGAACGGGGTGTGGCGGATGGAAACCAGGAAAGTGGCTGTCGAGGGGATGATAGACCAGTCAGATGCGAACAAAGTCAGCCGGGCGCTGCACGAGGTATGGGGCGTTCGCCATGTGGAAGTGAATCTCGCAAGAGGGGAGGCCGTTTTTTCGTATGATGAGCACTCGGCTTCCTTCATAGACTTTCAACAGGCATTAGCGGACAGCGGCTACCGGATGAATGAGATTCAATAGTCGGAAATATACCACAGGATAGGAGGACGTGAAATGGCGCGCGTTTGTGAGGTGTGTGGCGCAGTTGAAGATGTGACGGAAATGGAGTTGGAAGCGGGGAGCCGATATGATATTTTGCATGTCTGTGAAAACTGTATGAAAGACCGCAATCTTGACCATTTTGCCGGGGAGTCATGAACGGATGCGTCCAGACGTTACGGTGACAAGGCCTATCATCCGGTATGAAAACGGACAGTTTTTGCAGGATCGGGATGAGATTGCGAACGAATACGCCCTGACGGTCATGGTCAACTATCAGGAGTTTGCAACGATTGTCTGCACGCCGGACGATTTGCAGGATATGGTGATTGGCTTTCTGGCGGCGGAAGGAGTGATTCGCTCCATAGATCAGATCACTTCTATCTGCATCGAAGAGAAAAACGGATTCGCCTATGTACAAACCGCCACGCCAAGGATGATCGATCCAACATCCTATTCCAAGCGGATCATCGGTTCCTGCTGCGGCAAAAGCAGACAATCGTTTTATTTTCAAAACGATGCCCGAACGGCCAAAAAAGTCAGAAGTCAGGCGGCCATTTCAGCGGAAGATTGCATTCGGCTGATCGGGCTTTTGCAGAGTCAGTCTGCTATTTTCAGAAGGACAGGTGGTGTTCACAATGCGGCCTTATGCGGACCCGACGGGATTCTCATCAGCCGCACCGACATAGGACGGCATAACGCCATCGATAAAATCTATGGGCATATCCTGCAAAATCGGATTCCGTTAGATGACACGATGCTTGCTTTCAGCGGACGCATTTCGTCTGAGGTGCTCCTCAAAATCGCCAAAATCGGGGTCGCCATCCTGCTTTCGAAGGCGGCCCCTACTGAGACCGCTCTCGATCTGGCAGAAGAATTGAACATTACGACGGTCGGGTTTATCCGCGGTGGCCGATTCAATATTTACACACATCCGGAGCGAATCACTTGTTCCGAAGCAGTCCTCCTTTAAAAGCACTGCACTGGGAGACAAGGTTACCGTCTGACGGATACGTTTTTCTTCGACAATAACAGGAACAGTACGACACTGATTGCGCCGATTAAACAGGAAAAGAGAAGGACCGTATTGTACAAACCTACTCGTTCTGCTGCGAAACCGACAGCCAGCACCGGTATCCCGACCCCTATATAAATCACCACATATAAACGGCAAAAATAAATGCGAGCATACCGGAAGAAAACCCTCACATCTGTTTGTACACCCATTCCTATGTAAATTTGTTTTCCCTATGTGGCAGACTCATTGTAAATCGGATAAATTTCAACTATCATCGAAATATGGATGCACAATCGAAATAGGGAATGAACTGGAGTCAAACGGAAGGTGAATGAATTGGCGAGGCATTCAAGCGTATTCAAAATAGCATCTGTCATCAGCGATCCGTCATGCGCGAACCTGTTATGATCATCTGGCGGGTGCGTTAGTCAGCGCCATGGTGGTACGGTTGTTGGAACTTAATTGGATTCAACGTGTGCCTGACACACGCGCCATAAAAGTTACAGCAGTTGGGAAAACCGGATTTCAAGAAACGTTTACTGATTGTACAGAAGCTATGTCAAAAATCCGCCGTTTGGCGAAATGACCTGCCCGGTGATGAAACCGGAAGACGGCAGCGTCAAAAAAGCGACAACCGATGCGATGTCTTGCGGTGTACCAAGCCGCCCGGCAGGAGTTTCCTCTACCAGCGTTTGTTTGTCGCTTTGCGGCAGACCTGCCAGCATGTCCGTTTCAATCACGCCTGGCGCGACGGCGTTGACGGTGATACCGGACGGTCCCATTTCCTTTGCCAATGCTTTTGTAAAGGCAATCAGTCCGCCTTTCGCGGCGGAGTAGGCGGTCTCGCCGGAACCGCCTGTCATTCCCCAGATCGAAGAAATGTTGACAATCCGTCCGTACCGTTTGCGGATCATCTCGGGCATCACCGCTTTCGTACAGAGAAAAGCGGCTTTCAGATTGACCTCCATAACCTGATCCCATTCCGCTTCGCTCGTATCGATCAGCAGACTGTGACTGGCGATTCCCGCATTGTTGATTAAAATATCCGGTTTGCCGAGATATAAAGATGTAGTTTCCAAAAGACGCGCTACATCAGCCCCGTCGGTCACATTGGCTTGTACAGGAATGGCTTCCACTCCATACAATTGGCAAGCATGCGCGACGGCTTCCGCCTGTTCCTTTGAATGCTGATAGTTAATAGCTACAGAAGCTCCCAGCCGGGCCAACGTTTCCGCAATAGCCCGTCCAATGCCGCGTGAAGCACCGGTAACGATGGCGACTTGTTCCCTGAGTGGATGAGCATGGTTATTCAATCGGAATCCTCTTTTCCAAATACAGATATAGGAACATTTTACATTAAAAACGGACAGATGTTAGCACCGTCACAATCGGTGTCACTTATTTTTTTATGGCAATAGAAATGTTCAAGTTGAAAAAATTTTTTCTGTAGGTTCCTGTAGATTTTCGTAGGTTTGTCAGTAAGATTCAAATATTAGACATAAATCAGCCAAACTTTTGGCACTTGCAGGCAATAGGGGGTATCCTCTTGATTGAATTCCATCAGGTTAACAAATATTATGGTTCATTTCATGTGTTGAAAGATGTCAATCTGTTTATCAAGGAAGGCGAAGTAGTGGTCATTATCGGTCCTTCCGGTTCCGGAAAAAGCACGCTGTTGCGCTGCATCAACCGTTTGGAAACCATTTCATCCGGTGAACTGGTTGTGGCCGGAACGAAAGTCAATGACCCAAAAACCGATATTAACAAACTGAGGCAGGAAATTGGCATGGTCTTCCAGCATTTTAATCTGTACCCGCACAAAACGGTGCTGCAAAACATTACCTTGGCGCCGATCAAGGTACGGGGCGTATCCGCTGAAGAAGCTCGTCAAACGGCCATGTCATACTTGGAAAAAGTGGGAATCCCGGAAAAAGCGGACGTGTATCCGTCCAGTCTGTCAGGCGGTCAGCAGCAACGGGTGGCAATTGCCCGGGGGCTTGCCATGAAACCGAAGATTATGCTGTTTGATGAACCTACATCTGCCCTCGACCCGGAAATGATCGGGGAAGTGCTGGATGTTATGAAAACGCTTGCCAAAGAAGGCATGACGATGGTGGTTGTCACACACGAAATGGGATTTGCGCGGGAAGTGGCGGACCGCATCGTGTTTGTCGATCAGGGGCAAATCAAGGAAGATACCACGCCCGAACAGTTTTTCACCAACCCGTCTGATGACAGGGCCCGGCTATTCCTCAGCCGAATCCTGAATCACTAAATAACAAACAAAGAAACAAGGGGGCAAGTCAAATGAAAAAATGGCAAAAAGTACTCAGCATCGGTGTCGCAACCGCGTTCCTGGGTGCTGTCACGGTTGGCTGCGGCGGCGGCCAAAACCAGTCGAACCAGTCGGCGCCTTCCGGCAGCGGTCAAAACGCGGCAAAAGGCACCCTGCAAGCGATTAAGGATCGCGGCAAATTGGTCGCAGGGGTGAAATACGACACCAACCTGTTCGGACTGAAAGATCCGCAGGATAACCAGGTGAAAGGGTTTGACATTGATATTGCGCGGGAAGTTGCGAAAGACATTCTGGGTGACCCGAACAAAATCGAACTGAAAGAGGTTACCTCCAAAACGCGCATTCCGATGTTGAAAAACGGCGATATCGATATGATTGTGGCTACCATGACGATCACCGAAGACCGTAAAAAAGAAGTCGATTTCTCCGATGTGTACTTCAAAGCGGGACAATCTTTGCTGGTCAAAAAAGACTCTCCGATCAAAGGCATTCAGGATCTTGACGGCAAAACGGTGATCGCTGTAAAAGGTTCCACATCAACCAACAACATTCGGGCAAAAGCGCCGAAAGCCAATGTAACCGAATATGAAAACTATGCGGAAGCATTCACCGCGCTGAAATCCGGAAAAGGCGATGCGCTGACCACTGACAACGCGATCCTGCTCGGCATGCAGCAGCAAGACCCGAACTTCAAACTGGTGGGCGGCCTGTTTACCGATGAACCGTACGGAATTGCGGTGCGCAAGGGCGATAAGGAAATGGTCGATGAAGTCAACAAAGTGTTGAAGAAGCTGCATGACAGTGGCGACTATGACAAAATTTACGAAAAATGGTTCAAAGAAAAGCCGCAGCAATAATGTTTTTCGGGGGGATGGGCTGGAGTCTGCCCGTCCCTTCCGCTTTAACAGCACCGGAAAGGATGAGAAAAGTTGCCTGATTTCTCCATTCTTGTCAATCACATAGGAGAGTTTCTGAGCGGATTTTTCACGACGCTGGAAGTCAGTCTGTTGGCGCTGGCAGGCAGTTTCCTGGTTGGAGTGGTGCTTGCCGTCATGCGCATCGCCCCGTTCAAGCCGTTGAATGGGATATCTTATGTGATTGTAGAGTTTGTTCGTAACATTCCCTTTTTGCTTCAAGTGTTTTTCTTTTATTTCGGTCTTTCCGCCATTGGAATTCAACTCAGTGCGTTCGTAAGTGGAACATTAGGATTGACCGTGTATACGGGGGCCTTCATTGCGGAAGCGATCCGGGCCGGCATTCAGTCGGTGTCGCGCGGCCAGATGGAAGCCGGCAGAGCATCGGGCTTGAGTTACTCACAGACCATGCGCCATATCATTTTGCCGCAAGCGATCAAATTGGTGATTCCGCCGATTGGCAACCAATTTCTCAACCTTGTCAAAAACTCGTCCGTTCTCGCCGTGATTTCCGGAATGGATCTGATGTATCAAGGTGACCTGATTTCTGCAAAAACTTACGTAGTGTTTGACGTGTATATTTTTGTAGCATTATTTTACCTGGTGATTACGATACCTGTCAGCTTGTTCGTCAATTCGCTTGAGAAGCGATTGGCGAAAAGTTACTAGAAAGGGGGAGCAACGTGGATTTCGCAGGAGCTTACCAGTTTGACAATCTGCGCTTCCTGTTCAGCGGTTTTTTGGTGACGCTGGAAGTAGCCTTCCTTTCCATTGTTTTCTCGTTTTTGATTGGTACGCTGATCGGTGTTCTGCGGTATATGCGAATTCCAGTCGTATCCAAACTGATGATGATCGTTGTCGAAACGATTCGCAATCTTCCTTTGCTGCTGATTATTTTCTTTGTGTATTTTGCCCTGCCGGAAGTCAAGATTAAATTGGCGGTGACACCAGCGGCCATTCTGGCTTTGACTATTTTTGAATCGGCGTTGATTGCGGAGATTGTCCGCAGCGGGCTAAACTCGATTGAACGGGGACAGATTGAGGCGGCCAGATCGTCTGGTTTGACTGCTTTGCAAACGCTTTGGCACATTATCCTGCCGCAAGCGTTGAAACGGATGATTCCGCCCTTAGTGAGCCAGTTTATCTCACTCATTAAAGACACATCTCTGGCCGTCATTATCGCTTTGCCGGAACTGATGCACAACGGACAAATTATTTACAACAGCAATATCACGTATGTAATTCCAATTTTGCTCCTGGTGGCGCTCACCTACTTTGTGCTGAATTATCTGCTGTCGCTGCTTGCGTTGCGTTTGGAAAAGCGGTTGGCAACCTGACATAATCTTTTGCCGGAAACCCTCCTTCTCATGTACGATAGAAGGAGGGTTTTTGTTTTGGGAGGAGGACGAGCATGACCAAAAAACAGATCGGGATCATCCTGTTGATTAGTCTGGCCACGATCTTTCTCGGCGAATTAAAAATGAATCCGCTTGCTGGCGGATCGTTCCGTTTTTCACTCGGGACAGCCGCTTTTTTCTTCGGTATCATCTGGTTTACCTCTGTTTCTCCGATCATTGTGGGTCTAATCGTCGGCGCGTTTGTCGGCCTGTTTCGTATGGTTTTGACAGGACTGCTGGCGGGCGGTACTTGGCAGGAACTGGTGCAGATGCATTTGCCGGCAGTCGTTTTCTATATTGTGTTTGCCTGCATCCTGCAGCTGCTGAATGTGCGGAAGCGGTTGGATGCTCCTGTTCTGGCAGGATTAATCGGTATTTTTGCCGAATTACTGGGTAACTACAGTGAACTGCTGGTTCGTGTTTTGTTCGGTGAACCATACCGATTCGGGTTTCATACGTTGCTTGTTTTAACATTGTTTGCTGTGCCTCGTTCGTTTTTTGTCGTGGGTCTTTACAATATGCTGATGATCCGGCAGTTGCGAGCGATTGGGGAGGAGCAGCAGAACCGGATGGACGAGCTGCTTCTAATTAATACCAATCTTTATGAAGAAGGAATTTGGCTGCAGAAATCAATGTCTCATATTGAAGACATTACACGCGAGGGATATGAATTGTACCGTCGTTTGATGCAAAGAGAGGCACCCTCGCGTGACGATTCGACTTTACGCGGTGATACAACTTCAAAAGAAGACGGCCGGTTATCCCAGATGGCGTTGGCGGTCGCCCAGAAAGTGCACGAGGTGAAAAAAGATTGTCAACGGATTCTGGCGGGACTCTCCAAAATTATCCAGCAGGAAACGCTGGCGCCCCGCATGCCGTTGCAAACGGTTGTGAATCTGGTGGTCGGCGCCAATCAGCAATATGCGGAAATGCTGGGAAAAAAGATTCATTTTACGGTATATACAGATTTGGACCTGGCCACCAGCAGGATCTATGGGCTGATATCCATTCTGAACAACCTGGTGGCAAATGCGGTGGAGGCTATCGAAGAAACAGGCAATATTTGGCTGCAGACGGGACTTAGGGACGGCAGCGTGGAATTTATTGTGGAGGATGACGGCCCCGGCATTCAGGAAGCCGACCGGGCGTTGATTTTCGCGCCCGGTTTCACTACCAAATACGATACTCAGGGACAATCTTCGACCGGAATCGGGCTTAGTTACGTCAAGCATATGGTCGATTCGTTCGGCGGGTCCATCGATTTGGAGTGCCAGCCAAAAACCGTTTTTCGCGTTCGGATTCCGACATCCCATTTATTGACAAGAGAGAAGGAGATCGTTCATGAAGCTGCGAGTATACATGATTGAAGATGATGCTGCGACTCGCCGTATGTTGGAACGTATTCTGCAGGAAAGCGATTTGGCTGTGGTGATTGGCCAAGCGGCGGATGGCGAACATGTGCAGCTGGAAAACGTGGAGGGAGCCGACCTGATCCTGATCGACTTATTGATGCCGGGCAGAGACGGCATTGAAACGATCCGGGAACTGAAAAAACAGGGGTTTCGCGGACGCTTCGTGATGATTTCGCAAGTGGAAAACAAACAAATGGTGGCGTCCGCCTATCAGGCAGGGGTCGATACGTTTATCTATAAGCCGATCAACCGTTCGGAAGTACTTGCGGTCATACGCCGGGTCAGAGAACATATGGCGCTTGAACAATCGCTTGCCACTATCCGGAAAATGTTGACCCGACTGGATGAGACACCCGAACAGTCTCTGACAGTCAATGAACCGGTTGAACAGGCAATCGGGCCTGTTTTTTCCCAATTGGGTATTGCGGGTGAAGCGGGGGCGAGGGATTTGCTGCTTTTGCTGGTTTATTTGGACGAAACAGCCAGGCAGGGCGATCCGTTTCCCGTCAATCTGTCCATGAAAGAGCTTTATCAGGCAGTTGTACTGCGTACAGAAGGCGATTTGAACGAGGAACGTTTGCAAAAAGAAATTCGGGCTATGGAACAAAGGATACGCCGTGCCATACTGCATGCGTTGGGGCATTTGGCATCGCTTGGTCTGGCTGATTACGGCAATCCGATTTTTGAACATTATGCACCGCGTTTGTTCGACTTTCAGGAAGTTCGGCAACGTATGCTGGAAATCGAGGCGGGCGAAAAAAACAGCAGCTGCCGCATCCAAATCCGCAAGTTTTTGTTTGGGTTGTATGAAGAATTACAGGCGGCAAGGCGAGGGAAATAGCGAGTGTAGCAAAAATTCAAAAATAGGGGTATGATGAGTAGTGGGTTATAAATTCTGAAATTTCAGCATAAATTTTGCGCTATTTGGTCAAATGGGAGGGGACGTGATGAATGTAAAATTGGCGATTATTAGCCATCCGTTGACTGGGCCGATTTTTCGGGAGTTGGTTGAAGAAAAAAAGTTGAATGATTCGGTTTTGTACTTTGAAGCCACGTTTGGTAATTTGTGCCCGATTCTGGCGACCATTCGGGAAGAAAAAAATATCGATGTAATTGTAACTGCTTGGGGCCATGCCGCTTTTCTCGGGGATCTAAACATTCCTGTGGTTTTGATTAAGGTGACGAGCTTTGATTTGTTAAACGCAATGTCAGAAGCGAAGCGGATCGATCGTCAGGTTGTGGTCATGCGTTACGGAACTCCGTTTGAGAATTTAAGCTGCTATTCGGAACTTGTCGATATGAAAATTGTGTCCGATTGCTATATGGATAGACAAGATGCCCGGGAAAAAATTGATCGGTACTTTCGATTCGGGTACCGAACTTTTATCGGTACCAGCTTGATGTGTGATCTTGTCAGTGAAATGGGAGGTAAGGCCATTTACATATACTCAAAAGATTCAATCTCTCAGGCGTTGGATAACGCCTTGCAATTGGCGCACAGCCGAAGGGAGGAAATTGAAAAGCGCGAGCAATTTAGACTGATTGTCGAACATTCGGGAATGGGGATTATTACCACAGACAAGCAAGGGGTTTGTGTACTGGTCAACTCGAAAGCGGAAGAAATGCTCAATATGAAGCGGTCTGAATTGACCGGCAGAAAAATGAAATCGTTTTGGCCAATTTCAAAACTGGCCGAATCTCTTGCGCATGGTGAACCGTATACTCAACAAATCGAAACGATTCACCGTAAGCAGTATTTGGTCGATTATATTCCAACCATTGTGAATAAAAACCCGTCAGGCTGTATGATTGTGTTCCAAGATTTTGCCACTGTCCAAAAAGCGGAGCGTACAATCAGGCAAAATCTCTACGACAGTGGTCATTTTGCACGATATCAGTTTTGCGACATTATTGGTCAATCGCAAGAAATGCGAAAAACGATTCATCTGGCCAAACTATATGCGCAAAACGATTCCACGGTGTTAATCACAGGGGAATCAGGGACAGGAAAGGAATTGTTTGCGCAAAGTATTCATAATGCCAGCGGGAGGAAAGGGAAACCGTTTGTTGCCATAAATTGCGCCGTGTTTACAGAGCATTTACTGGAAAGCGAACTGTTCGGATATGAAGATGGCGCCTTTACAGGCGCAAAAAAAGGAGGAAAACCAGGCCTGTTTGAAATGGCACACGAAGGAACATTATATCTTGATGAAATAGGGGAACTCTCCTTAGAACTGCAGTCAAGATTGCTTCGTGTATTACAAGAAAAACAGGTCCGGCGGGTCGGCGGTCACAATTTAATGCCGGTCGATGTTCGGATTCTAGCTGCGACAAATCGTGATTTAAATACAATGGTTTTGCAGGGCAAATTCAGACAGGACCTGTATTACCGGCTGAATGTTTTACATCTTAAAGTTCCACCGTTGCGTGAACGCCCTGATGATCTTCCGCATTTGATTAAAAGTCTGTGTGCAAAATACGGCGTTGCGGATCAGGCGGATGAGATTGTGTCCGAACTTTTACCCAGAGTCCAACAATACGGTTGGCCTGGGAACGTGAGGGAACTGGAAAATACGGTTCAACGTTTGGTTGTGGTCAAACAGGGAGAATCGTTCTCCGAAGAGCAGTCCTTGTCAGATATCATCTTCTACGATCTGTCTATAGGTCAATTGACTTTCACTTCATCATCAGACAATTCCCAACAAGGTGTGTCCCTCGTCAAAAGCGATAAAACCGAATATCCAAACCTTACAGAATTCAAAAAACAGAACGAACGGGAAATGATTCATCAGGTCTTGGCCAAATGTAACGGAAATAAAACGGAAGCTGCCCGTTATCTCGGTATCAGCCGTGCAACTCTTTGGCGGAAATTGAACTTTTGAAACATAACGTTTAGGCTTTTAAACGAATGTTTCACTTTTGAAACTGACCCTATTTTTATAATGTGTGTCAGAGCGCGAGGAACCGAGCCCGGAGTCGCTTGGCACAGTTCTTGCTTCTCTTAGGTTTCAGTTCGTTTGCAGAAACGAAACTTTAAGAGAAGTGAGGAGTCCAGGTATGGGCATGACCATGATTGAAAAAATTTTGGCCCGGCATGCTGGGGTGGATCGGGTTAAGCCGGGGGATATCGTTGTATGCGAAGTGGATAAAGTGATCCAGTTGGATTTGGCTTTCGCAGTTCAAGGAATGAACATGATGCCGTTTCGGATTGCAGACCCGGATCGTATTGCTGTGGTATTGGATCACACCGTTCCGTCCCCTAGTGTCCTTGACGCAATGGGACACAAAAGAGCCAGGGAGTTTGTTGAAAAATTTGGCATCAAGAAGTTTTTCGACGTGGGCAATCACGGGATTTGCCACCAGGTGATACTGGAAAACGGCCTCGCATTGCCGGGACAGATTTTGGCATGCACCGACTCTCATACCTGTGCGTCAGGAGCGTTTAACTGTGCGGCAAGAGGAGTTGGCCTCGCGGAGATTTTACAAATCATATGCACCGGGAAAACCTGGTACAAAGTGGCGCCCACCATTAAATTTGTTGTGGAGGGCAAGAAGCCTGACAATGTGTTTGGCAAAGACATTTTTCTGCATATCGCAGGTACGTTCGGCAGTGCGGAAGGGTATAGTGTGGAATTTGCCGGTGAAGGGATCAGCAGCCTGACGATTGACGACCGAGCGACATTGGCTACCATGTGTGCCGAAATTAGCGCTGAATTTGCTACATTTCCGGCAGATGACCTGATCATCAATCATTTGAAAACGGTTACCGATGAACCGTTTGAACCGGCTGATAGCGATCCGGATGCAGAATATGCGGCCGTTCACACGATCAATCTTTCAGAACTGAAACCGTATGTGGCATTACCCGATTTTGTGCCAAATAATACGGTCACTGTCGACACGCTTGCCGATAAAGTGAAAATCCAACAGGCGTTTGTAGGCTCCTGTGCGAATGGAAAATTGGAGGATTTGCGGATTGCCGCCAGCATTGTAAAAGGTAAGAAAGTCGCACCAGGCGTCCGGTTAATTGTCACACCCGCTTCGCAAAAAATATACAAAGAGGCAGTTCGATTAGGGTATGTGGAAACTCTTCTGGAGGCGGGAGCTGTAGTGACAAATTCCACCTGCGGCGCTTGTTACGGTGGGCATATGGGGGTATTGGCGCCAGAAGAAACATGTATTACTTCAAGTACACGTAACTTTAAAGGAAGGATGGGAAGTCCGGAAGCGAAAATCTACATCGGCTCATCGGCGACAGTGGCGGCATCTGCGATTGAGGGATATATCACCGATCCCCGTCCGCATCTGGAAGGAGTGGTATCCGCATGAATGAAATCAAGAAGGTTGTTGAGGGCAGAACATGGGTTTTTTCCGAACCCAACATCAATACGGATTTGATTATGCCGCAGACAGCATTTAATAAGACCGTGGAAGAGCAGGTCAAACTGATTTTTTCGGCAAATCGTCCTGGATGGGTGGATCTGGTTGAACCGGGTGATATTTTAGTCGGCGGAAAAAATTTTGGAACCGGTTCCAGTCGTCCAGGCGCTATGCTGTTAAAAAAATTGGGAATCGGCGGACTGATAGCCGATTCGATTAACGGATTGTTCTACCGGAACTGTGTCAATTACGCATTGCCTGTCATGGAGTGTCCCGGCATTTCAGGACTGGTGACCGAGGGAGACAGACTCCGTATCCATTTTCATGAGGGAACGGTTACGAACCTAGACACGCAAAAACTGATTACCGGCCAGAAAGTTCCCCAGTTTCTTTTAGGGATTATTGAGGCGGGCGGCATTATCGAACAACTGAAAAGAGAGGGGTATTTAGCATGAACGGGGCGAAAAAATTGCGTGAATTGTTAAATAAAGAGGGAATGCTGTTGGCGCCGGGTGCTTTTGACTGTATAACCGCCCGACTGATTGAACAGGCCGGTTTTGAGGCCATATATATGACCGGGGCGGGTACCTCGGCAAGCCGTTTGGGTTTTCCCGATTATGGACTTGCAACGATGACAGAAATGGTAGAAAATGCGGGACGAATTGCAGCCGCCGTACAAATTCCTCTGGTGGCAGACGCGGACACCGGTTATGGAAATGAACTGAACGTGATTCGTACAGTACATGAGTATGAAAGCAGAAATGTGGCCGGGATTCATATTGAAGACCAGGAGTTCCCCAAGAAATGTGGTCATCTTGACAATAAAGAAGTAATTCCTATGCCGGAGTTTATTTCCAAAATCCGGGCGGCAGCACATGAGCGCCGCAACCCAGATTTCCTAATTATTGCCCGGACGGACGCCCGTGCAGTGATCGGTTTTGAGGAAGCTGTGCAGCGTGCAAATGCGGCTCTGGAAGCAGGTGCGGACATGGCGTTTGTGGAAGCACCGCAAACTATAGAGGAAATAAAAGAAATCCCCAAACGGGTGAACGGTCCCTGCCTGCTTAACGTGGTACAGGGCGGGAAAACCCCTCAGATCAATCTGAAAGAGGCGGAGCAGTTCGGATATAAGCTGGCGATTCTTCCAGGAGTTTTGCTTGCTGCCACCGTATTAGCCTGCGACGATGCTTTGGAACAGATCAAGACTACGCATGCACACCCGACATTTAGCAAAAATATTACGATCCGCGAGAAGTTCAGACGGTTCGGTTCTGATGAATGGGATGAACTGCGCAGCCGGTATAAAGAAAATTGAGAGGGGTAGTTTGTCAATGATCCGGATTTCTTGGAATAGAAAATTGAGTATGTTGGCATCTTTCATGCTGGTTTCTGCTTTGGTTTTCGGTTGCGGTCAAAGCGAATCAAAGCCAGCTTCGTCTGAAAAATCGGGTGACAAAATTGACAAAATTGAGATTACCGTTACCCATTATCCAACCGGGTTGTACAGTTTGCCTTATGAAGTTGCTGTTGATAAAGGTTTTTTCAAAGAAGAGAAAATTGAAATTGGTGGTATCGTGCCGGGCAGCGGCGGCGGAACAACGGTTCGGAATGTGCTCTCCGGCAAATTGCCATTTGGGGATGTAGCGACTTCAGCTGCCGCCCAGTCGTTTTTATCCGGCGCACCCATTGTGATTGTGGCTGGTTCTGTGCAAACGTTTAGTGATTCATTTTATGTGACTCGAAAGGATGCCCCTTTTCAGAAAGCGGAGGATTTAGTGGGACACAAATGGGCTTTTACCAGTCCTGGGTCAGCGACAGAAGCCGTATCCCGGTTGATCTTTGAGAAAGCGAACATCGATCCGAAATCGCTTGAATTTGTCTCTTCAGGCGGAATAAATGAGGGATTGACACTGCTCGAAAAGGGCGGGGTTGATGCGACCGTAATCGGGGAGCCATTGTATTCAACGAAAAAGAATGATTACAAAACCCTTTTCCGCTTATCCGACTATGTACCGAAATTCGAGCAGTCGGTGATTGTGACGAGTCCCCAACTAATTCAACAAAACCCGAGTCTGGTCAAACGGTTTTTGACCGCTATACAAAAAGCGGATCAATGGATCTATCAAAATCCGGAAGAAGCAGGAAAGATTTTTGCGAAATACGGGAAAATCGATGAAACAGCTTCAATTGAAGCTGTGAAGGGGTTGGTAAAACTCAACCACTGGACTACTAAAGTGGACGTTGATGGTATGAACAACGTTCTGAAAGGGATGCAGTATACGGGAACGCTCAAAACCGGAACGAAAATTGATTGGAAAGAATTGATGAACCAGACATTTCTGCCGCAGGATCAGCAAATTGACACATCTAAATTAATAGGCAACTGATCTAAGCTTTCTGCCAGGAGCCCATCGTGCCGGATGGAATGGTGGGCTGTTTTTTCCACTTTCGAACAGGAGAGGATGGTGTTGGATGATCCTCGATGTCCAAAACCTGACAAAGGTATATACAAGCGGCGACAAGGAAGTAATTGCTTTGCAAGACATCAATTTGCAAGTTGAGAAAGGAGAATTTATCTCAATTGTAGGGCCGAGCGGATGTGGGAAAACGACTCTGTTGGAAATATTCAGTGGGCTTCGTTCCGCCACTGCGGGCAGTGTCAAGGTGAAAGGGAGGGAGGTGAAAGGACCGCTGCAAGAGATCGGTATCGTATTCCAAGAAGAATCTACTTTTTCATGGCGAACCGTTTTGGAGAATGTGGAGTTTGGGCTGCAGATGCAGGGGGTCAAAAAAGCGGAACGCAGGGAAAAATCGCATGAAATGATTAAACTGGTGGGATTGGAGGGGTTTGAAAAATCCTATCCGCATCAACTGTCGGGAGGCATGCGGCAACGTGTGGCGATTGCCAGAACACTGGTAACAGAACCAGAGATCGTAGTAATGGATGAACCGTTCGGAGCGCTTGACGAACAGACGCGGCTCCTGTTGGGCGGGGAACTTTTGAATATTATGGATAAAACGAACGCCACTGTTGTACTTGTCACTCACAGCATACAGGAGGCAGCCTTATTGTCAGATCGAATTGTAGTGCTCACCGCACGGCCTGGTCAGATCAAAACCGTGATCCCAAGCACATTGCCAAAACCCCGTGATGCATCCGCCTTGACGACTGATGAGTTTGCTTTCATTACGCAAAAAATATGGTCCAATCTAGAGGAGAAGTCTTTGCTTTCCAAGTGATTTGAAACAGGTAAAGTTGGGGGGAACCGAATGCGGAATGAAAGGCTGACAAGAATTACGGTTCGGATATTGATCGTCTTGCTTCCGTTGCTTTTATTTGAAGTGTTGGTTCGCATGCGGATTTTGGATCCGTTTACGTTTATTCCGTTCACTGAAATGATCCGCACCATGGGAAAACTGTTGATGACCCAACAGTTTGTTTCCGACAGTATCATCCCTACCGCTGGTGAGGCAATGGCAAGTTTTATTTCCGCCGCGGTTATCGGTATCCTTTTCGGGATTGTGTTGTGGAGATCTGATTCTCTCTATCACACGGTACAGCCTTACTTGATGCTTTTTTATGCCGTACCGGTTTTTGCTATTTACCCGGTGTTCATCAGCCTGTTTGGCACGGGGCCGTTACCGGTCATAATCGTTGGATTTTTATTTGCGGTGGTGACTGTTATCACCAACACGGCTATCGGTTTTCGGGAAACAAAAAATGTTTTTATAAAAGTCGGAAAGTCTTTAAATCTGAACTTCCGCCAGATGTTATTTCATGTTTACATCCCGGCGGCTTGGCCCTACATTTTTACAGGATTGAAACTGGCCCTTGCCTATTCCATTATTGGAGTAGTCGCCACTGAATTTATTCTTTCTACAAGGGGATTGGGCCACAGCATTGCGTTTGCCTACAACAATTTTGATCTAAAGGGAATGTACGGAGGTATTTTACTTGTGATTGCAATCATCCTAGTTGTTAACACGATTTTAGGTTATTTCGAATCAGCACTCTATAATCGAAATATGAAAGGACATTGAGGGAAGGAGATTGGATGTGTCAAACACTTGGCATTCTGTCGGCCGTTATACACTCCCTGTCGGGTTGTTTATTTTGTGGGAAGCCCTGTATTTGCTCGTGAAAGAACCGGCAATGGCTTCTCCTTGGCAAAGTATTGTTGCGCTAGTTAACAATGCCGGGGAATGGCTCACCGATATCGGCATCACTTTGACTGCGCTGCTTGTTTCTTTTGCGATTTGTGCTGTTATGGGAACGATTTTCGGGTTTTTTGTTGGATTGAGTTCTTTTTGGACGCAGACGATTCACCCCATCCTGCTGGCGCTCTATTCAATTCCCAAAGTTACCTTATACCCGGTGTTTCTGTTAGTGTTTGGCCTGACGGTGGAAGGACGAATCGCATTTTCTGTTTTCCACGGAATATTCCCGATTTGTATCATCTGTATGGAAGCAACTCGGATGATTCCCAAAACGTATTTAAAATTGGCTACAGCTTACCAAATGTCTTTTGTCCAGAAGGTTAGATACATTATCATTCCGGCGATACTTCCGCAGTTGGTTGTCGGGTTGCGGATGGGGTTCAGTCTCTGTTTTCTGGGACTGATATTGTCTGAAATGTTTGCTTCCTATAAGGGGTTAGGGTATCGCCTCACGCACTACATGGCACTGAATCAAACGTCAGCCATTCTGGCGTTGTTCTTGATCGTCATTTTTTTGGCTTTCTTCTTCACTTTTATATTTCTGTTATGGCAGGAAAGAATGGAACGAAAGATTGGCAAAACGGAACGAATGATAGAAGCAGATTCACGTGGGCAGGATCGATCGTGATACCTGCCTGTTAAAAAAAAAAAAAAAAAAGCGAACGAGCGCTCGCTCATGAGAGGATTTTTTCTGTATATTGTAGAAATAGGAGAATAAAGTGTACGAGGATGGCATTCAGCGTGGATAGGGGGATACGGATGTTCGACAAAATTTTGATTGCCAATCGCGGAGAAATTGCGGTTCGCGTCATACGCACCTGCAAACGGATGAATGTAAAGACAGTGGCCGTTTACTCGGAAGCAGATGCGGAAGCGCCGCACGTCAAGTTAGCGGATGAGGCTTATTTGATTGGAGGGTCTCGTGTCAACGATAGTTATCTGAACATTGATAAAATTATTGAAATCGCAAAACAGACGGGGGCGGAAGCGGTCCATCCGGGGTATGGGCTGTTATCGGAAAACTCCGCATTTGCCCGCCGCTGTGAAGAAGCGGGGATTGTGTTTATTGGCCCGAGCCCTGACGTAATTGCCCGCATGGGAAGCAAAATTGAATCCCGCAAAGCGATGGAAGAGGTCGGTGTACCAGTGGTTCCCGGCATCACCCATCCACTCGCTGATGAGGAAGAAGCGGCGCAAGTCGCAAGCAAAATGGGCTATCCGGTGATGCTGAAAGCGTCTGCCGGAGGTGGCGGCATCGGCATGCAGATCGTCCGCAGCGAGGAGGAACTTCGCAAGGCGTTTGCGGGGAACCAAAAACGGGCGACCGACTTTTTCGGGGACGGGGCCATGTATATTGAAAAATATATCGAGAATCCCCGCCATATCGAAATACAGATTCTTGCTGACAAAGCGGGAAACACCGTGTACTTGTGGGAGCGGGAATGTTCGATTCAGCGCCGCCACCAAAAGGTGGTGGAAGAGGCGCCCTCGCCTTTTTTGGATGAAACAACCCGCATCGCAATGGGGGAGGCGGCCGTCCGGGCAGCCAAGTCGCTTGGTTACTCCAATGCCGGCACGATTGAGTTTTTGGTCGATACGGACAGAAATTTTTATTTCCTGGAGATGAACACGCGCTTGCAGGTAGAACATCCGGTGACAGAAGAGATTACCGGCCTGGATCTGGTGGAATGGCAGCTGCAAATTGCGGCAGGGCAATTGCTCACTTTTGGACAATCTGACGTAAAACGGCAGGGACATGCGATTGAAGTGCGGATTTATGCGGAAGATCCGAAAACATTTTTCCCGTCGCCTGGTACCATCACAAAGTTTTCAGTTCCGGAAGGCAAGGGAATTCGCCATGAGCTTGCGGTGAACGAACGCTCGGTCGTAACCCCTTTTTACGATCCGATGATTGCAAAACTGATTGTAACGGGCGATACGAGAGAGGAAGCGATTGACCGGTTGCAGTCAGCGCTTGCCGATTATCACGTGGAAGGGATTAAAACAAATATCCCGATGCTGCAGCAGGTGGCCGCACATCCGGCATTTCGGAGCGGGGATACGACAACCGATTTTGTAACGGTTCATCTGCAGAGGAAGTGAAGGATGTGCCGCAACGCCAAGCGGCAGCAGTCACAAACAAATGTTTTTATTTAAATAGGTGTGGAGGGATTCTCATGAATCAGGTATTGGCAAGTATGGCAGGAAACGTCTGGAAAGTGTTGGTGCAGGCAGGTGACCAGATAGAAGCGGGACAGGAAGTTGTCATTCTTGAATCAATGAAAATGGAAATCCCGATTGAGGCGGAGACAGCCGGCACGGTGAAAGCGGTAAAGGTGCAGGAAGGGGATTTTGTGAACGAGGGGGATCTGCTGGTTGAATTCGAGTAGCCGGAGGAGCGGGAGGGGATGCAGATGCAGACAAAATCGGTGTTATTGGAAAAACGGGACAGCGGCATCGCGGTTCTGACACTCAACCGGCCGCAGGCGGCCAATGCTCTTTCGCTGCAGCTCCTTTATGAACTGCACGAGGCGATTTTTGACATCAAATTTGACCGTTCTGTTCGTTGTGTAATTGTAACAGGGGCGGGCGATCGATCATTTTGTGCCGGAGCGGATTTGAAAGAGCGGGCGGCGATGGATCCTACACAGGTTCGCAAAACGCTCTCTTTAATCAGAAACAACATCAACGAACTGGAACTGCTGCCGCAGCCGGTTATTGCGGCGGTGAACGGCGTTGCGTTTGGCGGCGGCACCGAACTCGCCCTGGCGTGTGATATTCGAATCGCGTCCGAACAGGCAAAATTCGGCCTTACCGAAACATCGTTGGCAATCGGTCTTGTTGAATATGTAATGCCCGGTGGAGAACTGATTGCCAAGTCGCTGCAGATTGCAGAACAAATTGCCCGCAATGCGCCCATTGCGGTGGCGCAGGCAAAGTTTGCAGTTGACAGGGGATATGATGTCGACTTGCACAGCGGGTTGGCCATTGAGGGAAGCGCCTATGAACTTACGATTCCTACGAAAGATCGGTTGGAAGGGTTGCAGGCGTTTCGGGAAAAGCGCCCCCCTGTCTATCGAGGAGAGTAAACACGTGACACTTGGCGAGGGCGGAGAAGGAGGGAGAGTCTTTTGTCATTGGAAAAAGAATTAAAGGAACGGATCGAGCGGATCAAGCAAGGCGGAGCTCCCAAATATCACCGGAAGAATGAAGAGGACGGCAAACTGTTTGTCCGGCAGCGGTTAGAGTTGCTGTTTGATCCCGGCTTCCAACTGGAGGATGCTCTGTTTGCCAACTGTCTGGCGGACGACCTGCCGGCAGACGGGGTGGTGACAGCGATCGGCAAAATTAACGGACAGACGGTTTGCGTGATGGCCAATGATTCGACGGTGAAAGCCGGTTCTTGGGGAGCGCGCACGGTGGAGAAAATCGTCCGGATTCAGGAAACGGCTGACAAAATGCGGGTGCCCTTGCTCTATTTGGTCGATTCGGCAGGTGCGAGAATCACCGACCAGATTGAAATGTTCCCAGGCCGACGGGG
Source organism: Effusibacillus dendaii (assembly GCF_015097055.1). Classification (NCBI taxonomy): domain Bacteria; kingdom Bacillati; phylum Bacillota; class Bacilli; order Caryophanales; family Alicyclobacillaceae; genus Effusibacillus; species Effusibacillus dendaii. The sequence continues at coordinate 1,075,662 of NZ_AP023366.1, read as the reverse complement.
AGCCGGGCGAATTTTTTACAATCAGGTGAAGCTGTCGGGCAAAATTCCCCAGATCTGTCTACTGTTTGGACCGTCAGCTGCGGGGGGAGCGTATATCCCGGCGTTTTGCGACATTGTCGTCATGGTCGATGGAAACGCCTCCATGTATCTGGGATCGCCACGCATGGCAGAAATGGTAATCGGCGAACAGGTCAGTCTGGAGGAAATGGGCGGTGCCCGCATGCACTGCTCTGTATCCGGCTGCGGCGATGTTCTGGCGGCCAACGAGCAGGAAGCGATCGCGTTTGCGCGCCGGTATTTGTCTTATTTTCCGGCCAATTTTGCAGAGCGGCCGCCCTGTGTGGAAGCAAAACCGGTAAAACCGTTTGAAAAATCGCTGGAAGAGATCATCCCGGTAAATCAGAATGCGCTGTTCAACATGTACGATCTGATTGAACGGATTGTGGATGACGGATCGTTTCTGGAAATCAAGAAGCTGTTTGCAGCGGAACTGATTACCGGACTGGCGCGCATGGAAGGGCGGCCGATTGGGATTATCGCCAATCAGCCGCGCGTCAAAGGCGGTGTGCTGTTTCACGATTCGGCCGATAAGGCGGCCCGGTTCATTACGTTGTGCGATGCGTTTCACATTCCGCTTTTGTTTCTGGCGGATGTGCCCGGTTTCATGATTGGCACCAAAGTGGAGCGGGCCGGTATTATCCGGCATGGCGCAAAAATGATCTCTGCCATGTCGGAAGCGACCGTACCCAAAATCTCTGTGATTGTTCGGAAAGCTTATGGTGCCGGGCTTTATGCGATGGCAGGACCCGCCTTCGAACCGGACTGCTGCCTGGCGCTGCCGACCGCCCAGATTGCAGTGATGGGACCAGAAGCGGCGGTGAATGCGGTATATGCCAACAAAATCGCAGAACTGCCAGATTCAGAGCGGGCCGCGTTTATCGAAGAGAAACGGGAGGAATACCGAAAAGACATCGATCTTTACCGATTGGCGTCTGAAATGGTGATCGATGGCATTATACCGGCGAATTCCCTGCGCGACGAGCTATCCGCCCGGTTTGCCGCTTATGCCTCCAAGCACTTGACGTTCTCGGACCGAAAACATCCGGTGTATCCGGTTTAGTTTTTGGGAAGTCAGGCACGGAAAGCAAGCTCTATGTTTTCAAAAAACAGTTGTTCACTATCCGCGATTTCGCGGGCAATCGAAACGGCCGGTGTAAAATCGGGCTGGTCAGATTCACTGATTTCTTTCAGAACCATTGCCAAATCGGTCCACTTCAGAGAGAGTTGATTCATTTTAACGGATGGCTGCAGTTGACGGAACGATTCGTTTTTCAACAGTTGTTCCGCTTCCTGCAAAAAGGTGGCGTACATCTTACGAAAAGCGCCGCCGCCCGTGCCGCGTTTTTCGATCACCTGATAGCCGAATCGGGCGACCCATTTCCAATCGGGCAGTTGATCCCATTTTTCCATGCGGGAGGCAAACGATCGCAGGGCGGGCAAACCGCTCGTTTGGTCAGGCGGCTGCAGCATCCGTTTCGCATTCATTACAATTGCCTTTTGCATGGAGACAACCAAATCAAAAGCAGGGATCTGTTCGATAGCCATCCAATGATTTGCCAGCGGCACCGAACCTTCCTTGGAGTCCATCGCATGGGCCAGGTTGTCATAAGAAGTTTCCTGCAAACCGTCACGTTCCGTGTCTGCGACGAAAAAGACGCGCCGTTCGTCATCGTACCCGGCGATTACAATGCCGTGCAGCGAAAAATGGGTCTTCGTGTTGTAGTATTCCAGGTAATGCAGATCGGTCAGAGCGAGTACCGGAATGTTTTTGTCCAAATTTTGCTTGATGGCGGCTGCCGGAAACTCATCGCCAGACTGCCAGTGGATGTCCATGCCGATATTTTGAAACAACACCGGTTCCATTGTGTGTGTACGTCCGTTAAAGAAACGGGAAGGAGATGCGGTGTCCGATTCGATATAAAGAAAGTCCAATCCGCAGGCGAGCCCAAAACAGATCGGTTCCGACAAGGAAAATCCGTTGTATCGCATTACGTCGGCAAGCGCCGTAGAACCGCAATGGACTCCCGCCTGATGTATGAAATCGTTAACGATGTGGCGCATCATAAACTCCCCCCATATGTTGGTTTGTAAACATTACTTAGAAATGATAAGCAAAATTCCTTGTGGTCTGTAAAAATCCTTGCTGTTTGAAAAAAACAACTGTACAAAAAATCGGACACTTGTTGTTGAGTGTCCGGATAATCGAACATTTGGTGTAAGAAACGGGACGAATTTGAACATTGTTCCCTGCGGACCGCGTACAAAATCAACAATGAAACCATTGGCACAAAATTTGCAATCTCAGGGAACACAATGGAACACACATGGGGTGAAAACATGGACATCGGCAGTTGTTTGGCGAGAAATGCAAGACGGCACCCGGATAAATGGGCGCTGACCTGTGAAGGGCGCGATTACACGTACGGAGAGTTTAACCGGTTGGTGAACCGATTGTCGCACGGGTTGATAGCGCTCGGGCTGCAAAAAGGTCAAAAAGTGTCCCTGATGATGAAAAACTCGGATTATTTTGCAATCGCTTTCTTTGCGGCCGCCAAAGCGGGGGCGGTGCTGGTTCCGGTCAATTTTCGGCTAACCGCCACAGAAGTCAATTACATTCTCGATCATTCCGATTCCGTGATGGTGGTCTGTGATGCGGAATTTGCAAATTTGATTGAAGAGGCGCGATCAACGGTACCCGCCGACGCCCATGTGATCGTTGTCGGTCAACCGGCAATCGAGGGCCAGCGGTGAAAATGTGTATTCGGTGGAAGTCGAGCAGGTGTTGTACGGGTATCCGTCCGTGCTGGAAGCAGCGGTAATCGGTGTGCCGCACGAAGTTTGGGGTGAAATGGTGGCGGCCGTCATTGTGCCAAAACCGGGCCAGACGATCGATCTGGAGGAATTGCAAGCGTTTTGCCGTCAGTCTCTGGCAGGCTACAAAATCCCTCGCAAACTTTTCCTTGTCGATCAAATTCCCCGCAACGCATCGGGGAAAGTGTTGAAATACAAACTGCGCGAGGAATTGATAGAACAGCCGCAGGTGAAGTAGGAGCAAGCTCTTAGACGAATCACGAAAAGGAGAGGTACACATGGTGGGATTGG